>JBCDCS010000185.1:0-6118 GCA_039181205.1 Pseudomonadota bacterium | reverse complement strand
GTCCCCGTCTTCGTACATCGCGAAGAGCTTGGAGAGGCTGTCGGTCACGATATCGGGCTTTGAAGTTAGATAACCGCCCCAGTAAAGCCCCAGCAGATCGACATTTTTCACCAGCAGGTGGTTGGCTTTGACCTGGGGGACATCGCCGGACGCGAACCCGACCACCAGGATCCGACCATCGGGCCGCATGGCGCGAAAGGCGGCCTTGAACGCCTCCCCGCCGACGGCGTCATAGACCACGTCAGCCCCACCCAAGGCTTTGATCTGGTCGCGCAGGTCGGGGGCGTCTGCGTCGATGAGATGCGTCGCGCCGGCGGCCTGGGCGACCGACAGCTTCGCCGCGCCCCGGGCCACGGCCACGACTTCGGCGCCAAGGTGCGCGCCCAGTTCGACGGCTGTCAGGCCGACGCCACCGGCGGCGCCGAGCACGACAAGCCGTTCCCCGGGTGCCAGGCGGGCCTTGTGGGTCAGGGCCACGTGGCTCGTCCCATAGGCGATCAGGAACCCGGCCGCGACTTCGGATGGCATGGCCTCGGGCACCGGCACGCAGCGGTCGGCGGGGAAGCACCCCAGTTCGGCCAGGCCGCCCGACCCGCCGAAGACCGCGACCCGGCTGCCCGGCTCAGGCCCATCGGTTTCGGGCCCGAGCGCGTCCACGATCCCGCAAACCTCCATCCCCGGCACGAAGGGCAGTTCAGGTTTGTCCTGATACGTCCCTTTCACCATGAGGAGGTCGGCGAAGTTCAGACCGCAGGCCAAAATCCGGAGCCGGACCTGGCCGGGACCGGGGTCGGGCACCGGCAGATCCGAGAGCGCAGGAGGGGTGTCATGGCTGGTCACGACATAGGCATGCATCGTGTGCTCCTGATCGGAATGGCCGCGGCGGGCCCCGTTTTTTCATGTGCGTCTGCGATATTTTTCTGTGATCGCGCTTGGGTTGATGGGGGCGGCGGATCGCTTGATCTGACCGCGCCGGGTGTTCTGGCAGGCCCTACGACCTAAATCAGCGTCAGGACAGCCTCAACCTCGTGGTTTCACACCCACGCTGCTCAGAGGAGCTGACGATGAAACACCCTGTGGATATCCACGTCGGTAAGCGCATTCGCCACCGGCGCTGGATGGTTGGCATGACACAGCAGCAATTGGCGGAGACTGTCGGGATCAAGTTCCAGCAGATCCAGAAATATGAAACCGGCATGAACCGGGTGAGCGCGTCCCGTCTTTGGGAGATTGCGAAGACGTTGGACGTGCAGATCGGGCATTTCTTCGAAGGGTTCGACAGCGATGCGGGCTCGGCCGATCAGGATATCCTGTCCGACAAGGAAGCGATGGAGTTGATCCGGGCGTACTACGCGATCCCCGAACATCAGCGGCGGCGCTTGTTCGATCTGGCCCGGGTGCTTTCGGAAGGGGCGGCCTGACCACTGGACTGTCCTTGACCGGGTTGGCGTGACCGTGCCACCCGGATGAGGCAGGACCGGAGGGCCCATGACCGACATTGCCGCACGTGTGCCCGTGGCCCATGCGCTTGCCGATGCCGCGCGCGAGGCAACCCTTCGGCATTTTCGGACGCCTCTGACTGTCGACAGTAAGGGCGCTGCCTTCGACCCGGTTACCGTGGCCGACCGGGAGGCCGAAGCGGCCATGCGCGCCATCCTGGCCGAACGCTGCCCGGACGATGGCGTTTTGGGCGAGGAGGAGGCGGCGACGGCGGGGACGAGCGGCTGGACCTGGGTGCTGGATCCGATCGATGGCACGCGCGGATACATTTCCGGCACGCCGACATGGGGCGTTTTGATCGCCCTGCAGAACGCGTCTGGACCACGCCATGGGATCATTGACCAGCCGTTTACGGGTGAGCGGTTCGAAGGGGGGCCGGACGGGGCGTCCTGGGCACGTGGGGCGGAGAGACGGGGCTTGAAAACCAGGGCGACGGCGGCCCTGTCCGACGCGACGATCCTGACCACGTTTCCGGAGGTCGGCACGGTTGAGGACGGGGAAGCGTTCCATCGCGTCGCGGCGGCCTGCCGTCTGACGCGCTACGGATTGGATTGCTACGCCTATGCCTTGCTGGCGGCGGGGCACGTGGATTTGGTGATCGAAGCGGGGCTTCAGCCCTATGACATCGCCGCGCCAATCGCCGTGGTGCAGGCGGCCGGTGGGGTGGTGACGGATTGGCAGGGGGCGCCGGCCCATGGCGGTGGACGGGCCATTGCGGCGGCGACACCGGCCCTGCACAGGGCGGCGCTGGATCTGCTGAATGGCTGAGGTTCTGATCCGGGGTGCCACGCTTCTGACGATGGAAGATGGCCCTGCGGGAACGACGCCACAGCGAGCCGATCTCCGCCTCCGAGATGGCGTGATTACCGAGATTAGCCAAGATCTTACTAGGAGCGGTGAGATCATAGAGGCGAATGGCTGCCTGGTCACGCCGGGCTTGGTGAACACGCACCATCATCTCTACCAGACCCTGACCCGCGCGGTCCCCGCCGGTCAGGATGCGTTGCTCTTCGGGTGGCTCCGCGCGCTCTATCCGATTTGGGCGCGGTTCACGCCCGATCATGTCTTCACGGCCACGCAGTTGGGGCTGGCTGAACTGGCGCTGTCGGGCTGCACGACGTCGTCCGACCACCTCTACCTGTTCCCGAACGGGACCCGCCTAGAGGACACGATCCACGCCGCCGCCGAAATCGGCCTGCGGTTCCACCCCACCCGTGGGGCCATGTCCATCGGCGAAAGCGCGGGTGGGCTGCCGCCCGACAGCCTGGTCGAGGCGGAGCAAGCGATCTTGGACGATTGCGGGCGGGTGATCGACGCCTTCCATGAGACCGCGCCGGGCGCCATGTGCCGGGTCGGCGTGGCGCCGTGTTCGCCGTTTTCGGTCAGCCGTGAATTGATGCGCGATGCTGCGATCCTGGCGCGCGACAAGGGCGTGCGGCTGCATACGCATCTGGCGGAAAACGCCGAGGATGTGGCCTATTCGCTGGCCCATTTCGGGTGCCGCCCGGGCCAATATGCCGAGGATTTGGGCTGGACCGGCGACGACGTCTGGCATGCCCATTGCGTGGCGCTGGACAATGCGGAGATCGATTTGTTCGCCCGCACGCGGACCGGCGTGGCCCATTGCCCGTGCTCCAATTGCCGCTTGGGATCGGGCGTGGCGCCTTTACGGGCGATGTTGGATGCGGGGGTGCCGGTCGGGCTGGGCGTGGATGGATCGGCGTCCAACGATGCCGGGAACCTGATCGACGAAGCGCGTGAGGCGATGTTGCTGCAAAGGGTCACGCACGGGGCCGATGCGATATCCAGCGGTGATGTGCTGCGCGTGGCGACTCGCGGCGGCGCGGAGGTGTTGGGGCGGAACGACATCGGGGCACTGACCCCGGGCATGCGCGCCGATGTGGCCGTGTGGGATATGTCGGGGATTGAGGCCGCCGGATCGTGGGACAAGGCGGCGCTTCTGTTGGCCGGGCCGCGCCGGGTGCGGGACCTGTTCGTCGAGGGCCGGCAGATTGTTCGGGACGGGCAGTTGTCGAGTTTGGACCTGCCCTTGGTGTTGGAACGCGGGGAGTGTTTGCTGCGCGATCTGATGGCGTAGGCCAGAGGTTTCGGAAAGCCTGGCAAGTACCTCCAACAGTCTGCGACAGCTTAGGTGCAACGCGCTGAAATGGAACGCGTTCTCCGTTAAGTCGAGGTCTCACGTTTGACGCGTTAGACCGGCATCTCTGGCGGCACCCGGTCCCCGATCTCTTCCCGAAAATGTCGTCGGCACAGGGACACGTAGCGGTCGTTTCCGCCCACTTCGACCTGGGCACCTTCCGTCAGTGCCCGGCCGTCGGCATCGACCCGGATCACCATCGTCGCCTTGCGCCCGCAATGGCAGATCGTGCGCACTTCGCGCATCTCGTCGGCCAGGGCCAGCAAGGTGGCGGAGCCCGGGAACAATTCCCCACGGAAATCCACCCGCAGCCCATAGGCCATGACCGGCACGCCCAGATCGTCCACCGCGCGGGCCAATTGCCAGACTTGGTCGCGCGACAGCCATTGGGCTTCGTCGATCAGGACGCAGTGGCATGGGCTTTGGGCGAGCCTGGTCTCGATCATCTGGTAAAGGTCGGTCGAGGCACCATAAGTATCCGCCTCGGCCTCGATCCCGATCCGGCTGCCGATGGTACCCTTGCCCGCCCGGTCATCGAAATTAGCGGTCAGGAGGTAGGTCTCCATGCCCCGTTCGACATAGTTGTAGGACGCTTGCAGGAGCAGCGTGCTCTTGCCCGCGTTCATGGTCGAATAGTGAAAGTAGAGCTTGGCCATGGGCCGCCTTCTGCCCTTTGCGGGTGCCGCGTCGCAAGGGGTGGCGGCGCCCCGGCGACCGGCCCGTCAGCGGTTCCGTTTCGGTGTGACGACCAGCATGGCATATTCCAGTGCCATGACCGGTGCGCTGACGGCCTGCGCAGCCAGCGGCGCCCAGAGCCAAACGGGCATTGGAAAATAGACGCCATTGCCGCGGTCCACGAAGTCGATCTGAATCGCCTTCGCCCGAAGCGCCACGGCCATGATTGCGACGCCCGCGACGACTTCCGGTCCAGCCCAGCCCATTCCTTTCAGGGCTGCCGTGATTCCCGCCTTGAGGCTCGACAGATCGACCAGTGCCTTGACCACCGCCTGCGTCCGTTCCTCATCCAGGACAACGTCGAAGCCTTTGCGTCCGTGTTTCCGCGTGGTGATGCCCGCGGGCACCGCCTTGCCGAGCAATTCAGCGTCCGGCGCGGCTTGCGCCTCGGCTAGCAGCGTTTCGAGCCATTCGCGATCGAGCGGCGCGCTTCGGGCCCGCAGCGCGGTGAGCAGGTCTTCGAAAGGCTGATCGGCATGGTTCTCGATAATGGATCGGGTCTCATCTGCGATCTCGTCGTCTTTCAGGTGCATGGGTGGGTCCTTGAGCTTCGGTTGATCTTTGGCCGCCGATCAGGCGCGGGTGACGAGGACCGATCCGACCGAATACCCTGCTCCGAAAGAACAGATCAGGCCCTGATCGCCCGGCTCCAGGTCGTCGGAATGCTGAGCGAAGGCGATGATCGACCCGGCGGAGGAGGTGTTGGCGTAGTGTTGCAGGATGTTCGGCTGTTCCGCGGGCGAGGGCGTCCGGCCGAGAACCTTCTTGCCGATATAGTCGTTCATGGACTTGTTCGCCTGGTGCAGCCAGAGCCGCTTGAGGTTCGCCGCATCCCAGCCCGCCTCCGCCATATGGTCGGCGATGTGGTGGGAGACGAGGGGCAGGACCTCCTTGAAGACCTTGCGGCCCTCCTGCACGAACTGCATGTCGCGGCGGTCGTCCATGGCATCGCGGGTGCGCCGCAGGAATCCGTCGTTGTTGCGGATATTGTTGGAAAATTGCGTCGCGCAGCGGGTGCCTTCGATGATGAAGCGCGGACCGTTCGCCAGATCATCGCGTTCCAGAACGACCGCCGTGCAGACGTCGCCGAAAATGAAGTGACAATCGCGGTCCCGCCATTCCAGGTGGGCGGAGCAGATTTCGGGGCTGACGACGATGGCGCGGCCGATGGAGCCCGACCGGATCATGTCGGCGGCGGCTTGGATGCCGAAGGTGGCCGACGAACAGGCCACGTTAATGTCGAAGGCGAAGCCGCCGGTGCCCAGCATTTCCTGGATTTCGATCGCCATGGCCGGATAGGCCCGTTCATGGTTGGAGGCCGCGCAGATCACGGCGTCGATCTGGCCGGCATCGACGCCCGCCTGCGTCAGCGCCTTGTTGCAGGCATCAAGTGCCATTTCGGCCATAAGTGACGGTTCATCGTCGCGGCGGGCAGGCAGGCGGGGGAACATGCGATCGGGGTCCAGCACCCCGTCCTTGTCCAGAACGAAGCGCTGTTCGATCCCGCTGGCCGATACGATGAAGTCGGGGCTGGAATGGGGGACGGGTGGTTCCGCCCCGGCCGCATTCTGGCGGTCCGCATAGGCGTTGAAGGCTGTGACCAATTCTTCGTTGGTGATGACCTGTTCAGGGGTGAAGACGCCCGCGCCGGTGATGGCGGCCTTCGGAGCGGCGGGACTGGACATGGCGGACCTCTTGACGCGGGTCCTTTGGTCCTGACGCCCG
>JBCDCS010000184.1:0-6123 GCA_039181205.1 Pseudomonadota bacterium | reverse complement strand
GCCGCTTCATGGCGGGCGCGGCCACCAACCCGGACCCGGATGTCTTCGCCTATGCCGCCGCGACGGTGAAAGCCTGCATCGACGCGACCGCGAAGCTGGGCGGCGAAAACTACGTGCTCTGGGGCGGCCGGGAAGGGTACGAGACGCTGCTCAACACCGATCTCGGGCGCGAACGGGAACAAGCCGGGCGCTTCCTCTCCATGGTGGTCGACTACGCCCGGAAGATCGGGTTCGACGGAACGATCCTGATCGAACCCAAGCCGCAGGAACCGACCAAGCACCAATACGACTACGACGTGGCCACGGTTTATGGCTTCCTCAAAGACTTCGGGCTCGAAGCGGACGTAAAGGTCAACATCGAACAGGGCCACGCGATCCTGGCCGGTCATTCCTTCGAACACGAACTGGCCCTGGCGGCGTCCCTGGGCATTTTCGGATCGATCGACATGAACCGAAACGATTACCAATCGGGTTGGGACACGGACCAATTCCCCGACAGCGTGCCGGAGGTTGCGCGCGCCTATTACGAAGTGCTCCGCGCCGGCGGCTTCACCACGGGCGGCACCAATTTCGACGCCAAGCTCCGCCGGCAATCGCTGGACCCCATCGATCTGATCACCGCCCATGTGGGCGGGATGGATATCTGCGCGCGCGGGCTAAAAGCGGCAGCCGCACTGCTCGAAGCGGGGGATTTGGAAGATGCGCGTCAGGCGCGCTATTCCGGTTGGGACAGCAGCACCCTGCTGTCGTCCGACTTGGAAAGCATTGCCGCGAAAGTCCGCGACGATGCCGTCAATCCGGAACCGAAATCGGGGCGTCAGGAAAGGCTGGAAGCCGTCTGGAACCGTTTCGTCTGATATCGGGATCGCAGCGCCAAGGCGCCCACCGCCGACAACAACATCCAGAACGGCGCCGGAAGCGGCACGACAGACAGCGAACCTTCCACGGTCAACGTTGCGCTTTGCAACACGAACGCGTTGTTCTGGCCCAACAATTCCCGGAACCCGAAATCAAGCGACAAGCTATTGACCGCGTCGGCGAAGGCCGTTTCCTGCAATGCTGCATCGGTCGATGCATCGATGGTGCGGGTCAGCGGTGAATCTGAATCATCCATCAGACCGGCGATCTGCCCAAACGTCGAACTGCTGTCGGGCGCCACGTCGAGCAGCCAAATCTCCGTCGGGAGGTTGATGGTGAACGGCTGCCCAAAGATGGTGAATGTCCGGGGCGCGAAATTCGGCCCAGCGCCAGAAAACGTGATCGACAGCGACAAACTGTCGATCGTCGATCCGGCAAGGTCCGAGAAGTCGAACCGGTCGCGGAACGGCGTCGGATCGCTTTCCGATACGACAACGCCGTTGGCCGTCACGGTGTGACCGGCGGGTTCCGTCTGCCCGATCCCATAGATATTGGAATACGTCCCGATCACGGCTGCCTGAGCAACAGGCGCAACCGTAACCAGGGCGGCGACGAGCGGGAGGATGAGACGCAATTTCATACGGTTCGTTTGCCCAGAGATTCGAGCGCAATTGGGGCAAATTTGGGCGAATTACGCGTTAAATTACTGCCAACTCCGGAAACCGTTCCCCACGGATCAGCCGGTCGGGATCGAACGGCGACAAATCCAAGCTGACATAGCGGCCGTGGATGATCCGTTCCGCCAAACCCCGGCCTAGCGCGGGGGATTGTTGCAGTCCGTGACCCGAAAAACCGTTGAGGATATGGAAACCATCGAGCGCGGGATGGGGCCCGACGATGGCATTGGCGTCGAAAACGTTAAGATCGTAGTGGCCCACCCAAGACTGCCGGACACGCAGGGTTTCAAAGGCGGGAATGCGGTTGGCCAGCGCGGGCCAGACCCGGTCTTCCCAGATCGACCAATCCCCGGCGAAGTCATCCGGGTCCACCGCAGGGTCATCGTCAGGCGTAGCCCCCGCCATGTAATACGCCCCGTCGGTACGGACATGGACACCCGACGGGTCGATGGTCAGCGGGAGATCGTCGCCCAGCGGCTCCGCCGCCTCCACGATCCAGGTATAGCGCTTGCGCGGCTCCACCGGCAGGTCCAGACCCGCCATCCGGGCCACCTGCGCCCCCCTTGTCCCAGCCGCATTCACCACGATATCCGCACCGATCAGCGTCCCATCGGCCAGGGACACGCCGGTCACGCGACCGTCGGCCCGCTCGATGCCCGTGACATCGCCCGCGCGATAGGTCACGCCCCGTTCCCGCGCCAAACGGCGCCACCACTCGAACATGGTCGTGCCGTCGAAATAGCCTTCGTCCCGCGCCCCGTGGGATCCAAGGACGATGCCGTCCAAATCGTAGAACGGCCATTCCGCCGCGATCTCATCGGGCGTCATCAACCGCGTACCGGACCCCGCCGCCACCTGGACCGCGTGCGCCTGCCGCAAACGGTCGGCCTCGGTCTCGTCACTGGCCAGATAGAGATACCCGAATGTGTGAAAGTGGATCGCCGGCACCCGGTCGTCGCCCAGATAGGCCTGGAAATTCCGGATGAACTCCACGCCGAACTGACTGACCGCCACATTCAGCGGGTTCCCGAATTGCTGACGGATGCAGGAGTTGCTGAACGCCGTGGCACAGGCCGCATAGGTCGGGTCCCGCTCGACCACGGTGATCTGGCCGGGCGGGTGGCCCAGCTCGGTCAGCCACCAGGCCAAGGACGATCCCATAATGGCCCCACCCACGATGACGATCTTCCCGGCCATGACCCAACGCTCCCAGACACCGCGCCCCAACCATTGGACGCTGGCAGGTTGCACGGGGTCACGCAAGCCGCCAGGACAGGGCCATGACGCGCGGCAAGGCAACACTGGCAGGGTTCGGAGCGGTGATCCTATGGGCCACCTTGGCCCTGTTCACGACGCTCTCGGGCGACATCCCACCCCTGCAACTCCTGGCCATGTGCTTCGCTGTCGGCGGCGCGATCGGTGGCCTCGCCGGTCTCCGCCGGGGCGGCTGGCAAGCCTGGCGGCAACCCTGGCCCGTCTGGCTGCTCGGCGTCGGCGGCCTCTTCGGCTACCACTTGCTCTACGTTCTTGCGCTGCGCGGCGCACCCGCCGTCCAGGCCAGCCTCATCGCCTATCTCTGGCCCCTTCTGATCGTGCTCATGGCGTCGGGCCAGGCCTTGAAAGCCAATCACCTGATCGGCGCCCTGCTGGGTTTCACCGGCGCCGCGCTGATCGTGACCGGGGGCCGCGGGCTCGTCATCTCCCCGGACTTCCTCACCGGATATCTGCTCGCCTTCGCCGCAGCCTTCTTCTGGTCGGGATATTCCGTCCTGTCCCGGCGCTTCGCCCAGGTGCCCACGGACGCCGTAACCGGGTTCTGCCTGGCGACCGCGCTCCTGTCCGGCATCGCCCACCTGGCGCTGGAACAGACGATCCTGCCGTCCGGTACCGAATGGCTGGCCGTCCTGGGGCTTGGCCTCGGTCCGATCGGGCTCGCCTTCTTCCTCTGGGATATGGGCGTGAAACACGGGGACCTGCCGGTGCTCGGCGCCGTCAGCTATGCTGCTCCGCTCCTCTCGACACTGGTCCTGATCCTGGCAGGCCAAGCTGAACTCACCTGGGTCATCGCCGCCGCCTGCCTTTTGATCACCGGCGGTGCGGTCCTGGCGGCCAAGGATATGCTCCGCCGCCCCGAATAACGGTCCAACCAACGGTCCGAAGACACGTCCGCCGGCTGGGGGCCTATGCGCGCCGTGCGGCCTTTGTGGCTAGCCCACTCCTCAAGCCAACGCTCATATCGCTGATGTCAGGGGGCCCAAGGTCCCCATCACTCACCATGCGTCAGCGACACGAACACGTCCTCAAGATCGGCCTCTTCGCTCCGAACGTCCCGGATGGAAATCCCCGCGGCGTGGACGGCGGCCAGCAACTGCTCCGCCGAGACCTTCCCGCGGTTGTAGGTCAGCGCCAATGTCCCATCGGAACGCCGCTCCATCTCCACCCCATCGGGCATATCCGGCGTTCCGGACTCGCCATCCGGGACGATCACCAAGGTCTTCCCATCAAGCCGATCCAGCAATGCGGCCGTCTTATCCCGAATGACCAGTTCCCCATGGTTCACGATGGCGATCTCGTCACACATCTCCTGCGCTTCTTCCAGATAATGAGTCGTCAGGATGATGGTCATGCCGCGCTCCTCATTGAGCCGCCGGACGTTCCGCCAAAGCATCTGGCGCAGCTCGATATCGACACCCGCCGTCGGTTCATCCAGGACCAGGATTTGCGGGTGATGCACCAGCGCCTTGGCCAGCAGAAGCCGCCGCCGCATGCCCCCCGATAGCGTGCGCGCATAGGATTCCGCCTTGTCACCCAAACCCACCAGATCGAGGATCTCCGCCGTCCGCCGGTCGCGCTTCGGCACACCATAGAGCCCTGCCTGCACCTCCAGCGCCGCCTCCGGGGTGAAAAACGGATCGAGGTTCAACTCCTGCGGCATAACCCCGATCGCGGCGCGGGATTGGCGGGGGTTCACGTCCTGGTCGAAGCCCCAGATGCGCACCTTCCCGGATGTTTTGCGAACCAGACCGGCCATGATGTTGATGGTGGTCGATTTGCCCGCACCGTTCGGCCCCAGAAGGCCGAAGATCGACCCCGTAGGAATGGTCAGATCCAACCCCTTCAGCGCCTCTTTCGGCGGCGACTTCCCGTCCCCGTCATAGACCTTCCGCAAACCTTCGATTTCGATGGCGTCCGACATGGCTCCCCCAGGTGTTGCGCGTCCCCCGGCCCGTGGCGCATAAGCCGGTGACGCCCCACCTAGCCGGGGCCCGCCCATGCGACAACCCGAGGCCCTCCAATGATGACCGGCACCCCGCGCGACCCGTCCCGTCCCACGGATCAGGACCCGCCCGAGGTGGAAGTCGTCAGCACGTTGCGCATCTCCTGCGATGGCGGTGGCGGCGCACTCGGGCATCCGCGCGTCTGGCTCAGCATCGACCCGAAGATCGGCTTCGTGGAATGCGGCTATTGCGACAAGCGTTTCGTGTTGGAAGGCGATGGGCATTAGACCCGTCGCCGCGCCGCCGACGGACTTGACGCGGACGGGGAGGGCTGGGCCATGAAAGACGACATCCCCTCCAAACTGCGCCACGGCGGCCAGATCCTGGTCGATGCGCTGAAGGTCCAGGGCGTGGATCGGGTCTTCTGTGTCCCGGGCGAAAGCTATCTCGCCGCACTCGATGGGCTCTACCAATCCGGCATCGACACCATCGTCGCCCGCCAGGAAGGCGGCGCTTCCCTGATGGCCGAGGCCCATGGCAAGCTGACCGGCCGCCCCGGCGTGGCCTTCGTCACTCGCGGGCCAGGCGCGACCAATGCGTCGTCCGGCGTGCATGTGGCCAGCCAGGACAGCACGCCGATGATCCTCTTCATCGGCCAAGTCGCCTCCGACCAGAAGGATCGCGAAGCCTTCCAGGAAGTCGATTACCGCGCCATGTTCGGCCCCCTGGCCAAGTGGGTGGCTGAAATCGACCGGCTGGACCGCATCCCCGAATATGTCAGCCGCGCGTTCCACGTGGCCCAGAACGGGCGGCCCGGCCCCGTCGTCCTGTCGCTGCCCGAAGACATGCTGTCCGGGTCGGGCGATGCCCCCGCTGTCAAGCCCGCCCAAATCGCCGAAGCGGCCGCATCCGATGCGGATATCGAACGGATCGTCGATGCCCTCGGCGAGGCCGAACGACCCATGGTCATCGTCGGCGGCGGCGGATGGACGAGCGACGCGGCCACGGCACTCGGCCAATTCGCCGACGCGGCCCAGGTCCCGGTCGGCGCGTCGTTCCGGTGCCAGGATTATCTGGACAACCGGCATCCCAACTATGTCGGTGATGTGGGGATCGGCGTGAACCCGGATTTGGGCCGGCTCGTGTCAGACGCCGACACCCTCTTGGTCCTCGGCGCGCGGCTCGGGGAAATGACGACCAGTGGCTATACCCTGGTCGGCATTCCCAACCCGGCCCAAAGCCTGATCCACGTCTATCCCGACCCGTCCGAAATCGGCCGCGTCTACCGGCCCGACCAAGCCGTCACCGCCCGCCCCGCCCAGGTCGTGCGCCAACTGGCCAAGGCCGCAAGCCGGCCGACCCGCGACCGG
>JBCDCS010000183.1:0-6125 GCA_039181205.1 Pseudomonadota bacterium | reverse complement strand
CGTGGCCTCCGGGTTTTTGAGATACCCTTTCATGACCGCGTTGCCGCGCATCGCTACCTCGCCCTGGGTCTGGCCATCTCGGGGGACCGGGTTGCCGGACTCGTCGAACACGTCGACGCCTTCCATCATCGGATAGGCCACGCCCTGGCGGGCTTTCAAGGTGGCGCGGTCGGCGGCGCTGACATCGTCCCAGGGGCCCGGCTGCCAGATGTTTTCGACCACGTGCCCGTAGGTTTCGGTCAGGCCGTAGACGTGGGTGACGTTGAAGCCGAGCGCCTCCATCCGGCCCAGCGTCGCGGCCGGCGGCGGGGCGCCGGCGGTGTAGACTTCGACATGTTGGTCGAAGGGGCGGCGGTCGGCCTCGGCCGCGTTGACCAGCATGTTGAGCACGATGGGCGCGCCGCCGAAATGGGTGACCTGTTCATCGGCGAGCGCGTCGAAGATACCCTTCGCCGTGACATCGCGCAGGCAGACCACGGTGCCGCCGACCACGGGCATCATCCAGGAATGACACCAGCCGTTGCAGTGGAAGAGCGGGACGATGGTGAGCCAGCGGGGATAGAGGGTCATCCGCCAGGAGATGACGGTGCCCATAGTGATGAGATAGGCGCCGCGATGGTGGTAGACGACGCCTTTGGGGCGGCCGGTCGTGCCGGAGGTGTAATTGAGGGACAGGCTTTCCCATTCGTCCTTGGGCATGTGCCATTCGAAGGTCGGGTCGGCCTGGGCCAGGAGGTCTTCGTAGAGGGAGTGGCGGCCCGAGGGGGTGAAGCCGGTATCGGGGACTTCGATAATCTGGGGCGGGGTGGAGAGCGTGGCGCAGGCGGCCTCCGCCAAGTCCAGGAAATCGGTGTCGACCAGCAGGACCTTCGCCCCACCGTGGTCGAGGATATAGGCGACGGTGTCCACGTCGAGGCGGGTGTTGATGGTGTTGAGGATGGCGCCGCAAGCAGGGACGCCGAAGCTGGCCTCCACTTGGGCGGGGACATTGGGAAGGATGGTAGCCACGACGTCGCCGGGTTCGACCCCGAGTTTGGCGAGCATGGAGGCCTGGCGCGTGACGCGGTCGCGGTAGTCGCGATAGCTGTGCCGGATTTGCCCATGGACCACGGCTTCGCGATCGGGCCAGATCTGCGCCGCGCGGTTGAGATGCGACAGCGGCGTGAGCGGCACGAAATTGGCCGGGCCTCGGTCGAGCCCCGTTTCATCCTTCATCCAGCCCATCGCCGTCCTCCCCTGATCGTCGGTACACCCCGTTGCACCGTCTCCCCTGGCAGACGATAGTGCCGTGCGCCGTGGGGCAAGGACAAGGACAGATGCAGGACAGACCCCTCGCCGCCGCCGGTTCGATTCTGGCTGCCATGGCCATCATCGGCTTCATTGATCAATTCGTGGCGGTGATCGCCGAGACGTCGAGCCTGTGGACGTTCCATCTGATTCGGTCGGCGATGATGTGGGCGCTGGCGCTGGCCTGGGTGGCGCTGATGGGCCAGCGGTTGCGGGTGGTGAATTGGCGCGGGGTGGCGAAGCGGTCGGCTTTCACGTCGTCGGCCATGATCATCTATTTCGGCGCCTTGGGATTTTTGCCCGTGGCCGAGGCGGCGGCGGGGCTGTTCACGGCGCCGATCTTTGTGCTGATCTTTTCGGTGATGTTCTTCGGATTGTCGGTGGGGCCGGCGCGGATCGCGGCGGTGCTGCTGGGCTTTGCCGGGGTGATCGCCGTGCTGGCCCCCGACCCGTCGACGATCACGATGCTGACCTTCGTGCCGGTGGCGGCGGGGGCTTTCTACGCGGTGTCGGCCATCGGGACGCGGGCCTGGTGCGCCGAGGAGACGGCGCTGGCGATTTCGCTGGGCGTGTTCACGGCGATGGCGATCTGGGGGATCGGCGGCATCACGGTGATCGGTCTGGTGGGCGGGGGCGATACGTTCCTGACGCGCGGCTGGGTGACGCCGTCGGGCGAGGTGCTGTTTTGGACGGCGGTGCAGGCGGTGGGGAGCCTCATTGCCGTGGTGTTGCTGACGCGGGGCTACCAATTGGCGGAGGCGTCTAAGGCGTCGGTGTTCGAGTATTCGGTGTTGGGTTTTTCGGCTTTGTTCGGATGGTGGGTGAGCGGGGACCTGTTGTCGCCCTTGGGTTATCTGGGGCTGGTCGCCATCGCGGTATCCGGTGCGATCATTGCGCTGCGGGGGCGGCGGGCTGGGGTGACGCCGTGATCGACTGAGCGTCGGGCTGGCCGCTCGGGGGGTGCAGGCGGTGGGCGATAGGTTCGATTCGCGGGCTTGCTGTGCCGGACTGCAGAGGCCTGCGCATGCGGCATTTCGGCCGTTTCCGACCAGTTCGACGCCGGCCAACCGGCATGGTCCCGCCGGTTCCAATGGTCACGCTCAAAGCAGTCGAGCGCACCGTTAACCGATAGTTAACAATTCGACCGGCAAAGCTTGGGTCACTGGGTCTTGTAAGGGGTATATTTCTCAATGGGCATCTTTTCGCGTCCTGGTTTTCCGCAAGGATCGGCCAGTCGAACACTTCCTCCTCGATTCTTACCTGGGACACGTCTGGGCACGCCGTCAGGGCCCCGATCGATCGATTCGCTCGTCGTGGGCGATCCGGTGAGTACGCGCGACGGGCCCAAATCGATCACGCAGATCAGTGTCGATGTCTTGCCCCGGGCCGCGGCGGCGGTGCGGCGAGAGACCTGGCCGATCCGCGTGCCCGTCGGATCCCTCGGAAATCCAGCGCCGCTGCGGTTGCGCGCTGATCAGAGGGTGGTCCTGGAAGGAAAGCAGGTTCTGGCGGTCTGCGGTGTGCCGCGCGTATCGGTGGCCGTGGGAGACCTGATGGGCCTGCGCGGCCTGATGAGCGAGCGGCCGACAGCCGATCTGCGCTGGTTCGGCCTGACGTTCGACGCACCGGCCTTGGTGCGGGTCGAGGGCGCGCTCTGCGAGATCGAGGACGGCGCGGCGGCGGTCGCGGCGCGCGATCTGGTGCGGGAGGCGTTTCAGGCGATGCATGCGGTCGGTGAGCCGCCGTTGGTGGATTTCTGAGAACATTTTTCCTGAGCGGTGAATAGCTTCACGTCGGCAGGCGGCGGCGGATGTCTTTGGGTAGGTTTTTCGACGCCTCGGTAACGGTGGTTCGGGGCAGCCGGTTCCTGTTGCGGTTTAGGAAGTCGATCAGCGCGGATTCATTCCGCTTGCCCGCTTCGCGGGTCCAGGAGGCGACGGCCTTCTGGATATAAGGGTCGGAGTCGTCGGCCAAGATCGCGGCAATCCGGAAGGTGTCGGTGACCTCTCCGCGCTTGAGCAAGGCATGGGTGCTGACGATGGCGGTGCGGCGTTCGTGGGGGTCGGTGGATCGCGCGAGTTTGT
This sequence comes from Pseudomonadota bacterium, assembly GCA_039181205.1. GTDB lineage: Bacteria > Pseudomonadota > Alphaproteobacteria > Rhodobacterales > Rhodobacteraceae > Jannaschia. The sequence continues at coordinate 2,754 of JBCDCS010000183.1, read as the reverse complement.
CGAGGACCGCGCGGTCCTTGTCGATCAGGTATTCCCCGATCACGTGTGGCGCGGCGCGGTCGACCAGGTCCCAATTGTTGATGCGGTCATGTCGGCGGAGATAGAGGTCGAAGAGCGCCTTGCGCTCACCATCGGGCAGCCTTTTGCGGCGGGCTTTGGCATCCATGATGGCGACGGCGGCCATGCGGATTTCGTAGCGATTATCATCGAGCAGGCGTTCTATCTGGTCGAGGTCGAGATCGGCGTTTCGTTTCGCAACCTGGAAGACGTGGCCGAAGGGGACGCCGAGCGTGGTCGTTTTCGGATCGCCGCCTTTGAAGAAGCGCTGGATGCCGGCGCGGGCGGCGGGGCTGGCGATGTGTTCCAGTTCGGCGATGACGGTGTCGGCATCGGGCATGGGCGGAGCTTACCACAGGCCCCGACCGGTCTGTTTGTCTAATCGATCCGCCAGACTTGGCTGAGAACTTGGGGGTGGCGGGATTGTTGGGATTGCAGCACCAGGACATCGCCGTTGCGCTGTAGGCGCAGGGTGTTGCGTTCTATCTTCCGTCCGCGGATGGCCGCGTTGCAAATCAGGGTGTCGCCTTCCCAGTGCCAGGTGCCGACCATGGTTGTAGCGCCGCGGTGGCCGAGAAGGGTGCCGTCACGGTGAAACAGGAGGCTGTGGCCCAGGTCGTTGGACAGGGGACGGTCGGCCACGACGCCGCGGAAAATCTGTTCGGAGGTGATATTCGTGATGCCCGAAGCGTAGGTCGGACGACCCCCAGCGATGACGGCGAGACTGGCCATCAGAAAGGTTCTGCGCAGCATGTCCGATCCCCTGGCGTTTGATGCACAAGGGGAGGGTGGGCCCGAAACCTGACCTTTCCGTGGAGGGTGTTGGATGATGCTGAGGTGATTTCGCGTCATTTGGAAGCGGTTTGAGTGTTTATGGGTGGTTTGTTTCCAGATGGACCGGCGCCCTGCGGGCTTGGTTCCGGTCCTTCCAGGCCGGGGAGGAGCCGGGCAGATTGTGCCGTCTTCTGTCAGTCCGGCAGGCATAGAAGGCCGGTCATTGTTATATACCGACGTTGTCCTGGAGCCGCCGCCCCGGACGAGCCTCCGGCGGCGGCGGGTTTGGGGCCGGCCTATGGTGCGGCGTTAGGCTAGGCGGCCTCGGCCGCGGCACCGCCATAGAAGGACGCGCCGTCGGCGGCCATTTTGCGCAAGGTGTCCGGCGTGGTGAAGCGGGCGCCGTGGGCCTTGGTCAAGGCATCGCAGGTTTCGACGGCCCAGTCGGCGCCGACCATGTCGAGCCAGGAGAATGGGCCGCCGGACCAGGGCGCGAAGCCCCAGCCGAGGATGGCGCCCACATCGCCTTCGCGGATATCCAAGAGGACATCTTCTTCCAGTGCGCGGACGGCCTCCAGCACTTGGGCGAAGAGCAGGCGGTTCTGGACGTCGTGGAGGTCAGGCTGGTCGGCCGCCGTCGGATACTTCGCGGTGATGCCATCCCACAGGCCCTGGCGTTTGCCTTTGTCGTCATAGGCATAGAAACCGGCCTTGGATTTGCGGCCAAGACGGCCTTCGCCTTCCATCCAAAACAGGACCTCGTCGGTCGTGTCGTCGTACTCGGCACCCATGGCGGCCTTGGTGGCCTTGGCGATTTTGACGCCCAGGTCGATGGAGGTTTCGTCGGTCAGTTGTAGGGGACCGAGCGGCATGCCGACCAGCTTCGCGGCGTTCTCGATCAGGGCAGGGGCGACGCCCTCCTTCACCATGCGGATCCCTTCGTTGATGTAGGGGATGATGCAGCGATTGGCGTAGAAGAAGCGGGCGTCATTGACGACGATGGGTGTCTTCTTGATCTGGCGCACGAAGTCGAGCGCCTTGGCGACGGCGCGGTCGCCCGTCTCCTCGCCCTTGATGATCTCGACCAGGAGCATCTTGTCGACGGGTGAGAAGAAGTGGATGCCGATGAATTGGTCGGGCCGGACGGAGGCTTTGGCCAGTTCGGTGATCGGCAGGGTCGAGGTGTTGGTGGCGAAGATGCAATCGTCGCCCACGATGGCTTCGACCTTTTTGGTCATCTCCGCCTTGACGCCCACGTCTTCGAAGACGGCTTCGACGATGAGGTCACAGCCTTTCAGCGCCTCCAGGTCGGTGGTTGCGTGGATGCGGCCCAGGACCTTGGCCTTTTTGTCTTCGGTGACCTTCTTGCGGGAGATGCCCTTGTCCAAGATGCCTTCGGAATAGCTCTTGCCCTTGTCCGCGGCCTCTTGCGCCTGGTCGATCAGAACCACGTCGATGCCGGCATTGGCGGAGACATAGGCGATGCCCGCGCCCATCATGCCGGCGCCGAGGATGCCGACCTTGGCGACCTTCTGGTCGGGGGCGTCGGGACGGTTGGCGCCTTTTTCCAGGGCTTCCTTGTTGATGAAGATCGAGCGGATCATGGCCTCGGAAGATGGGTTCATCAGGACATGGGTGAACCAGCGCGCTTCGATCTTGATCGCGGTGTCGAAGGGCACGAGGGCGCCTTCATAGACCGCGGAGAGAAGGGCCTTGGCAGCCGGGTAGACGCCCTGGGTCTTGCCGTTCACCATGGCCGAGGCGCCGACGAAGGTCATGAAGCCCGCCGGGTGATAGGGTGCGCCGCCGGGCATCTTGTAGCCCTTGGCGTCCCAGGGCTTCACGATGTCCTTGTCGCCGGCCTGCAGCACCCAGGCTTTGGCAGCGGCGATGGGGTCGTCCACGACCTCGTCGATCAGACCG
>JBCDCS010000182.1:0-6126 GCA_039181205.1 Pseudomonadota bacterium | reverse complement strand
GCCGGGGGCTTTGCGCTGGTGGGGGTGAACACCTCGGAGAGCTTTGTGGAGCCGTCGGGGTACTTGGTCGAGATCGACATCGCCGATCAGGCTGAGGTGGGGCGCTGCGACCTGCCGGGGCAGCCCGATGCGGTGGCCGTGGCGCCCGATGGCAGCTTCTTGGCGGTGGCCATCGAGAATGAGCGGGATGAAGACCTGAATGATGGGGTGATCCCGCAATTGCCCGCCGGGTCGGTGTTCATGGTCGATCTGACGTCCGAGGGCTTGATCGATTGCGATACGGCGCGCGTCGCCGACCTGAGCGGGCTGGCCGAAGTCGCGCCGAGCGATCCGGAGCCGGAATACGTGACGATCAACGGCGAGGGCGAGGTCGTGGTGACCTTGCAGGAGAACAACCACCTGGTCGTGCTGGACCGGGAGGGAGCCGTGTTGGCGCACTTCAGTGCGGGGGCGGTGGATCTGGATGGGATCGACACGCTGGATGATCGCGGGTCGCTGATCTTTGACGGGGCGCAGGCGGGCCGCGTGCGCGAGCCCGACGCGGCGGCTTGGATCGACGATACGCATTTCGCGACGGCCAATGAGGGCGATTACGAGGGCGGTTCGCGCGGTTGGACGATCTTCAGCCAGGATGGAGACGTCGTTTGGGAGAGCGGACCGTCCTTCGAACATGCCATTGTCGAGATCGGCCATTACCCGGACCGCCGCAGCGACGCGAAAGGCGTGGAGCCCGAGAGCGTGGCCTTTGCCGAGGTGGCGGGCACGCCGATGGTGTTCGTGGGGGCCGAGCGGGCCTCTGTCGTGGGTGTGTATGATGTGAGCGATCCGACGGTGCCGGTTCTGACGCAGTTGCTGCCGTCGGGCGTGGGGCCGGAGGGCTACGCAATCCTGGCGGAGCGGGGTCTGTTGGTGACGGCCAATGAGGGCGACCTGATCGAGGACGGCGGCGCGCGGGCCCATGTGATGATTTATGAGTGGCAAGAGGGCGCGGCGGTTTATCCGCATCTGACCTCGGCCGGGGCCGATGAGTTGATCGGCTGGGGCGCGCTGTCAGGCATGGTGGCCGATGGGGACACGCTCTATGCGGTGAATGACAGCTTCTATGGCTATCAGCCGCGGATTTTCGTCATCGATCCGTCGGTGACGCCGGCGCGGATCACGCGGGCCATCGATATCACACGGGGCGGGCGCCCGGCGCAGAAGCTGGATCTGGAAGGGATCACCACCGATGGCGAGGGCGGGTTTTGGCTGGCCTCGGAAGGGCGGACGGACCGGCTGATCCCCCATGCGATCTATCACGTGAATGGCGATGGCGAGATTGAGGAGGAGATCCCGCTACCTGCCGAGCTTCTGGCTGTGGAGCGGCGGTTCGGGATGGAAGGGATCACGCGGGTTGGCGATGTGCTTTATATGGCGATCCAGCGGGAATGGGCAGACGACCCCGAGAACCACGCGAAGATCGTGACCTACGATATCGCGGCGGAGGAATGGGGTGTCCTCCATTACCCGAAGGAGCCCGCCGAGACCGGGTGGGTGGGATTGAGCGAGATCACCGCCCATGACGGGTTTCTTTACGTGGTCGAGCGCGACAACCAGATCGGTGAGGCCGCGAAAGTGAAGCAGATCACCCGGATTCCGCTGGCAGGGTTAACGCCGGCCGCCTTGGGCGAATCGCCCCCGGTGCTCGAAAAGGAGGTCGTTCGGGACCTGATCCCGGACCTCAAATCAACGGGCGGATATGTTCTAGATAAGGTCGAAGGTGTCGCGATTCAGGCAAATGGGGCGGCCTGGGTCGTGACCGACAATGATGGCGTGGACGATCATTCGGGTGAGACGCTTTTGTTTACCTTGCCTTTGAACTGACTTGGAGCCGTCGTTCTAATTTCATCGAAGCAGGTTCTAAGAGATTCGATTTCTATGACGGCTGGCCTCGGCACTCCTTGGAGCGCTGGGGCCTATTGTCTTTTGGGGGTCTAGCTCAGTCCTGGGCCCGCAGGATTTGGGCCGGACGGGCGGCCAGCGGACGCCAGGCGAAGGCCAGGCCGGCGAGTAGCGTGGCGAGCGCGCCGCCCAGGACGATGGCGACGGCCGAGACGGGCTCGAAGCTGTAGGGCGCCTCCATCACGAACCGCAGGATCCCCCAGCCGGCGATGGCGCCGCCGATGATCGCCACGATCCCGGCGGCGGCGCCCAGGATGGCGGAGCGGAGCGCGAAGCTGGTGAGGATGGTCTTGCGCGTGGCGCCGACGGTCTTCAGGACCGAAGCCTCGAAAACGCGGCCCCGTTCGCCGGCCGCTGCCGCTCCGATTAGCACGACGAAGCCGGTGAGCAGCGTGGCACCCGCGCCCCAGGAGGTGGCGGCGGCAAGGGCGGACAGCGCATCGGTCACCAGATCGATGGCATCCTTGACGCGCACGGCGGTGATGTTCGGGGCATCGCCCGCCACGTCGCGGAGGATCTGGGCTTCGGCGGATTCCTCAGCATAGACGGTGCTGAGCCAGGTATGGGGCGCGCCGCGCAGGGCGGCTTCGTTGAAGATCATCACGAAGCCGATGCCACCGGTGGAGAAATCGACCTCGCGAAACGATGTGACAGTGGCGGAGATATCGCGGCCGAGGATGTTCATCGTCACCTCGTCGCCGATCTCGATGCCCAGTTCTTCGGCCTCTTCCTGGGCGAAGCTGACCTGGGGATCGCCGGCATAGCCTTCCGGCCACCATTCGCCTGCGGTGAGCGTCGTGCCCGCGGGCAGGGTGTCGGCGAAGCTGATGCGGCGGTCGCCGCGGGTGACCCAATGGTCGAATTGGGCGGCCGGGGTGCCGCCCAGCGACCGCACCACGCCGCCCAACATGGGGGCATAGTCGACGCGGCTAACCTGCGGGTCGTTTTGGACGCGGTCCAGAAACGGGTCCAGTTGGTCGGGCTGGATGTCGACGAAGAAATAGGAGGGCGCGACCTGGGGCAGGTCGCGGTCGATGGCGGCGCGCATGTTCGCGTCGATCTGGCCGACCGAGGCAAGGACGGTGAGGCCCAGGCCGAGAGACAGGACGACGGCGGTCGCCTCGCCACCGGGCCCGCCAACGGAGCCCAGGGCCAGGCGGAGCGCGGGCCTGCCCTGGGCGAAGCGGGAGCGGGCCAGGCGGCGGGCCAGGCGGCGGACGCCCCAGGCAGACAGGACCAGGATGGCGAGTGCTACGGCGATGCCGCCCGCCGAGGCCAGCGCCAGGAGCGGGATGCCCGAGAGCCATGCGGAGAGTGCGACGAGGGTAGCGGCGGCGACAGCCAGCGCTGTGGTGTAGCGCTTGCGCGGCCAACCCCGGGCCGGGCCGGTGGCGTCACGGAAGAGGGACGCCGCGCGGACCTGTTCTGTCCGCGCGAGTGGCCAAAGAGTGAAGATGAGAGCGGTCAGCGCGCCGTAAAGCGCGGCCTCGACCAGGGGGCCGGGGTGGACGCCGAGGGCAACTGGGACGGGCAGACGAGATTCGATCAGAGGGCCTGCGGCCAGGGGTATCAGCGTGCCGATGACCAGGCCGATGGCAATGCCCAGGACGGTCAGAATGGCGATCTGGATCAGATAGGCGGCGAAGATCGTGCGGCCCTCGGCGCCGACGGTTTTGAGCGTTGCGATCGCACTGGTCTTGCGATCCAGGTAAGCGCGCACGGCGGCGGAGATGCCGACACCGCCCACGGCCAACCCGGCCAGGCCCACGAGCACCAGGAAGCTGCCGATGCGGTCCACGAAGCGTTCCACCTGGGGCGCGGCGTTGCGACGGTCGCGCCAGCGGGCGCCGGTGCCATCGAGCCGGGTCAGGGTTTCGCTGCGCAGGAGGTCCAGATCCTCGTCCAGCGTGCCCTCGGGCATGAGGACGCGGTATTCGCTGTCGAAGAGCGAGCCCTCGGAAAGCAGACCCGACCCCGCCAACGCATCGGATCGCACCAGAGTGCGCGGGCCCAGGCCAAAGCCATCGCCGCCCAGATCGGGTTCGCTCACCAGCCGGGCCGTGAGGGTGAAGCGCTTGGCGCCCAGATAGAGATCGTCGCCGATTTCCAGGCCCAGGCGATCCACGAGAACCGGATGGGCGACAATGCCGTCGTCGGCGAGCGCGTCGGTGAGGGGAATGGCAGGGTCCAGTTCGACCTGACCCACCAGGGGATAGAGGTCGTCGACGGCCTTGGTCTGGGTGAGCGCGCGGTCTGCATCCGTGCCGCTGCCCGTGGCGGCCATGGACCGAAAATCGTAGATTTCCGAGACGGTTCCGAGGGTCTCCAGATAGGCGCGTTCGTCGGCATCCGCGGCGCGGTAGGTGAATTCCACCTGGGCGTCGCCGCCGAGGATGTTTCGGCCTTCGCGTTCCAGCCCTTCGGTGATCGACACGCGGACCGAGCCCACGGCCGCGATGGCGGCGACGCCGAGGGCCAGGCAGGCCAGGAAGATGCGGAAACCGGCGAGACCGCCGCGCAGTTCGCGCTGGGCGATGCGGGCGGCGTGGGTGAGCCAAGTCATCGGAGGCGCTCCGGAAGGGTCGGGGATCTGAGTATTTTCAGCAGGAAGAAGCGGGGGCGCACTAAGGTTAATGCGGGCTTAGTCATCGCTGGTCCGAAGATATGCATTGCGACGCGGGTCGAGCCGGGCGCGACACTCATTCGGCGGCGCTGACATGGGCGGGGCCGGTCGCGGCCGCGTCGGTCACGCGCAGGTCGGGGCGGCGGGTTTCTTTGTCCAAGCGGCCATCGACCAGGCGGATGGTGCGGTCGCAGCGCGCGGCGAGTTCAGTGGAGTGCGTCACCAGGATCAGGGTCGCACCGTGGCGATCCCGCAGGCCGAAGAGGATATCCATGATGGCCTCGCCCGTGGTCTGGTCGAGATTGCCGGTCGGTTCATCGGCCAGAAGGATGTCGGGGCGCGGCGCGGCGGCGCGGGCCAGCGCCACGCGTTGTTGTTCGCCGCCCGACAATTGCGCGGGGTAGTGGCCGGTGCGGTGGCCGAGGCCCACAGCGTCGAGTTCCTCGGCGGCGCGGTCGAAGGCGTCCGGCACGCCCGCCAGTTCCAAGGGCGTGGCCACGTTTTCCAGCGCCGTCATGGTCGGGATCAGGTGGAAGGATTGGAACACCACCCCCATATGTTCGCGGCGGAAGCGGGCCAGGGCGTCTTCGTCCATCGCGGTGAGGTCGTGGCCCAAGGCTTCCACATCCCCAGACGTGGCGCGCTCCAACCCGCCCATGAGCATCAGGAGAGATGACTTGCCCGACCCCGACGGCCCCACCAGCCCCACCGTTTCCTTGGCCGGAACCTCGAGCGAGATGCCGTGCAGAATGTCGACGGTGCCCGCATTGCCCTGGAGGGATAGCGACACGTCGCGGAGGGATAAGACCATGGAAAACCTCGTGGAGCGCTTGTGTTCATGGGCATATGGGGCGCGGACCAAGCTGAACAAGGCGGTTCAGATCAGTGTTTTGGCCGTTGTGCCGTCGCTGGCTGCCGCAGAGCCGGTGACGGTGGTCGCGCTGGGGGATTCGCTGACGGCCGGCTTCGGGTTGCCGGAGGGGCAGGGCTTCGTGCCGGTCCTGCAGGACTGGCTGACGGCGCAAGGCATCGACGCGGAGGTTGTGAATGCCGGTGTGTCCGGTGACACGACTGCCGGGGGGTTGGCCCGGATCGACTGGGCGCTGACGCCGGACGCGGATGCGATGATCGTGGCTTTGGGCGGGAACGACCTGCTCAGGGGCATTTCGCCGGAGAGTTCCCGGGCCAATCTGGACGGCATCCTGTCGAAGCTGGAGGAGGCCGGATTGCCCGCTTTGCTGATCGGATTGGAAGCGCCTGGGAATTATGGGCCTGCTTTCAAGGCGGCGTTCGATTCCATGTATCCGGAATTGGCCGAGATCTACGACGCGCTTTATGAGCAGAGTTTTCTGGCGCCGCTGGTCGCCGAGCTGCCGTTGGACGAGGCCCGCGTGCGGTACATGCAGTCCGATGGCATTCACCCGAACCACGATGGGGTCCGGGTGATCGTAGAGGCTATCGGTCCGCGGGTGGCCGAATTGGTCGCTCGGGCCGGGCCGTCCTGACGGCGCTCAGTTTTCGACGTAGATCCGCTCGCTGGCATCGGCCGCAGTGGCGTTTTG
>JBCDCS010000181.1:0-6153 GCA_039181205.1 Pseudomonadota bacterium | reverse complement strand
CGAGGAGCACGGGATCACGCCCGAGACGGTCAAGAAGAACGTCGAGGACGTCCTCGCCGGCCTCTACAAGGGCGACGTGGACATGAACCGCGTGACCGCGAAGGTCGACAAGCCGATGCACGGCGCCAACCTGATGGCCCATCTCGACGGCCTCCGCGACCAGATGCGCAAGGCCGCCGAGAACCTGGAATTCGAAGAGGCCGCGCGGTTGCGAGACGAGGTCAAGCGGCTGGAACAGGTGGATTTGGTGGTCTCCGACGATCCCTTGGCGCGTCAGTCAGCGGTAGAGCAGGCGGTGGAGGATGCTCGGAAGGCCGAGGGGCGATCTACGGCCGGACGACCGGGGCAGCGTGGGGGGAATGTGAAGCGGCGGAATAAGAAACGGCACTAATTTCGCTCGTATATTTGTCCTAGTGCACTCGTCCGGTGAACATTCGGACATTGGAACCCTCAATAATAGTACACCTGCAACGAGTCCCAGGCTGAGACCATTCGGACTTCTGACAACTATCTCGCCTCCCCACACATGTCCAACCTGAGTCGCTGGCAGGCCGGAATGGATCAAAGTCAAAGGATCCTCTGCCTGTTGCTACAGAGTCAACAAAAATGGCTTGAAGGCTTTCAAACTGTCTTGCAGCTTCCTCCGCTTCTTCCTCTACTGACCGCCAATCTCTAACGTAGCGCTTCGCAAAATCTGTAAGCCCCCAACGCCGATACTGCTCAATATGCTTCAATTCGTGAGCCCAAAGAATCGCATCATTTTGAGCGCTACTGTCGTGCCTGAAAATCACTGTGTCAATTAGAGCTACCGCTACTGCATCTCCAAACCGTATTGAGTTTGCCTGAACGATTAATTCACCACCTCTACCCACTCTGTACCTAACGGAATTAAGGAACTCCTCAGGATAGATCCATAGCATCTGCTCCCGTATTCCACGCGGGATTTCCCTAGTTCCCGCACTCCTCGCATCATTTCTGGAATGTCGTATGGCCTCAGCCAAAAGTGGACCTAGAGACTCAACCCTCAACTCACGCGCAATATCGCCCGACACATTCAGTGGACTCCCAATTTGGTCATGAAAGTCATCAAGTGTAGATCCAACTCCGCAATTTCCGCACAATCCCTCAATCGCGCCCCCGATTAGGCCTTGAGCAAATGCGCTTGAAGTCATTAGGCAAATAGCTAATACATATTTTGCAAGACACATCAAAATACTCCATAAACAAGGTTCAAAACGATATCAGAAAATATCAACAAAGTCAAATTGATGCTCGAGATAAAGCTCATTTTTTCATGATTCGCGGCAAGCATATGGCAGTACGGTTGGTGAAATAACCGCTCTAATCAACCCGCCTTTTCAGCTCCGTAGGGTGGGCATCACCATGCCCACCGCCCCCTTCGCCAACCCGGCCCTTCCCCACCCCTCCCCCACGTCCGACGCCCCCGCCAACATTCATCCGCTCTTCGAAGGCGCGCCGCAGAGCACCGAGTTCCGCAAACTCCGCAGACGGGACCGATCGCTACGTGCGCGAGGCCGTCGAGCAATAACGGCATGGTCCAGGGCCGGGGCGACTGCTGGCCCGTTTGCCTCCCGGGCGGCGAGGACGGCTACACCTTGCTCGCCGCGCTCTATGAGCTGAAATGGCGCGGGCTCCTGCCAGTCGACGGCCGGGCGGCCGGGGCAGCGCTGGGAGGTTTGAAGCGGCGGCGGAAGCGCTGATCCGGCAGCCAGGTCACCACACCTGCGGCCGCAAGGACGGCCCTCGGCGGTTGTTTGCCGATCAAACAGCCGCAAACCGCTCTGCTTGCGACAGCTTTCTGCCCCGGCAATCGTGACGCTACGTCAATTGAAAGTACTCGGTTACCAAGTTGCCCCGTCCATCGTCGGGGCATGCTCATTCAAAGAAATGACTTAAGGACCTCGCCAATGGCTTGCAGAACCCCCTCCGTCGACCGCGCCGCTGAGAAGACCAAGGACGCGGCCTCTGCGATCGATAAACTGGAGAAGATGCTGAAGGACCGGGCCGGCAGCAAGAAGGAGGAGTTCTTCGCGCAGATCGACCAGAATTTCGCGGCCGCCAAAATCGATGATGCCGTCCAAGTCGAATACAGCATGGACATCAAGACCGAGTATTCCCACGAATTCAGTCTCGATAAGGTCGCGGGGGTGATAACGGCCGTCTTGAACGCCGCGGCGGAAGCCACCAAGGCGTCGGTGGCCCCCAGCCCACCGCTGACGCCAGAAGCGCTCGAAGCCTACACAGATGTGGTCAACAACGTGGCCGAGGCGGCCCGCTCATCCTCGGACACGGCGTCGAGCATGTCTTTCTCGATGACCCGGATCGGGCGCGGCATGTTCGCCTTCCTCTATGCGACCTCGATCAACATCCACGATGAGGAAACGTTCGGCACCGAAGCCGTCACCTCCACGGCGATCTTCTACCGTCTCATGCAGAGCATCCAGGACGCCAAAAACCAGGAAAAGTTCGAGTCGGCCCAGATTTATGCCGATGCGGTGCTCAAGGCCAAACGCCTGCAAGCCGCGCTGCTGGACGAGTTGGCCGAGGGGAAGCTGACCATCGACGAATACCTGGCCAAGGATGCGCAGATGCAGCTCGTCGTCGACCGCAATCAGAAGCGGTTGGATGAGGCGGGATGGGACAAGACCGCGCCGCTGACCGCGCCCGCTGCAGGTCTGCTTGGCGCGCCCGCCATGGAGGGCCTTTTCGGGGCCGGCGCGACGGACACGGAAAGCGCCGCCCGCGACGCCGTCGACCGGTTGTCTGCGCGCGGTGATGCGGTGGCATCCATCGTTGCGGCGGCCCGCGAGAAGCTGGAGACAAGCTACTTTCAGTAGGCTCTGCAGCGCGTCAATCGGAGGTCGAGCAGACGGCCGAGGACGCGCGGCCGTGTCAGATCAACGGCGGATCGGCCCGGGCAGCGTTGGGGAAAATGTGAAGCGGCGGCAGAAGGGCAAGGGCTAAAAACCACCAAAGAAAGATTGCAATGTCTGGACAACAATCCATCCAACCGCGGCTACTCCAGCTGTTCCCACGATCCAACCAATGACCTTTAGCCACGGCTTCGCATCATCTACAATACGGCGTATTTGATGAACGTCAGATGTCAAGGTCTTCAGATTTTCTGCCAGATTTTTGACGGAATTATCTAGAGTTTCAACATTATCGATCACATCAGCGAGATTCCGGCTTCTCATTCTCATCATGAACTCTACATCCTGAGACGGAAAGTCTTTTTGGCCTTGATACGGACCTGTATATCCCTGTCCTGTATCGGATGTTAACCTATAAAATATTACAGATAGTATAATCTGTCGGTGCTTAAGGACAATGGGTTCTAGAGTTGGATTGTAAAGCGATAGAAATATTTTTCCCTTATAGCCTGGATCAATCTGAGGGCCTCCGAAAGCAATTACACCTCGTCTCGCGAGGCTCGATCTGATTCCGTAGGTTGCACATATGTCGTTGGGCATCTCGAAAACCTCTTGCGAAGCCACAGAAGCCCAAGAATTACTTTCAAGGATGAATTCTTCGCTTGATGACCAGTCAAACCGGCCAGAACCTGCAGCAAGAATATCGCCAAGTCGGCAATCATAACTAGCAGGTTCAACTCGCTCTTGGTCGAAAGGATCAATGATGAGTTTCTTCTCGGAAACTGCGTCACTAATTTCGCTATTGGCTAGTATGGTCATGCCTGTCCCTGCTCTTTTCTGTCTTATAGCACAAACCGACTCTCAAGGGAATCGGGAAAATGGAATGAAATGCTTGGTGTTCACGACATTAAAGAACATAGCCTTCCTGATAATCCGGCCCCCTCCCTAAACGCTCGTCCCCGGAGTACTGAACCCACTGTCTCAAAATGCATAGACTTGGTTAAAATTTTCTAGTCAAATCACCCAGTCTCATTAGAATACTCAACCCCGGCCTTCAAAGCCTTAATCCAATCCGAGACGGCGGCGACAATTCCGACAGAGTCGAGCCTCGGATGAAGCTCGGATAGGGCGAGTCATGGTAGATAGTGCGTTACTAGTTCACTATCTACAGATACAGCGATTGTTCTCAACGCCCCAAAACCAGGCCGCTAGGGTTTCCCGGCACCTGCAAAAAGTGCGGAATGCCCACGAAACGCGAGCCGAGCAGCGGTCTCCGACTTGTAGGCGACCCAAGACCGCACCCCTATTCTATCGGACGCCGCTCCCCTACATTGACGCTGGCCAGCCCGACGCCAGTGCCGTTCGCCGCAGCACCGGAGTCCGCGCCATGTCCCATCCCGACTATCCCCATGAGGCCCTCGCCGATCTGCCCGGCGTGGCCTTCGCCCCTATGCGCCAGATCATCCTGGCCCAGGCCAAGGCCTCCAAGCTTTCGGTGCTGGAGGACGATCCCAACCGGTTGACGGTGCAGACGGCCCATGGCCTGATCGGCCTTCGCCCCGGAGCCGAGGCCGACACGGCGGGCATGGTGGCGGCCGCTGATCTGCGCTGGCTTTTCGTACTCAAAAGCGCCGTCGTCGCCCAGATGCAGCACATGATGCCCCAGGTCGCCGAGGCCATGCGCTGGTCCGACGGCGACGCGGTCGGCAGCCTGCCCCCGAACTTCCAATTCGTCCGCGTCACCAAGGTGGAGGACCTGGGCCCCGTCTTCCTGCGGGTCCATCTGCACGGGGAAGACCTGTCTTCCCATGGCGACGAGTCGATCCATTTCCGCCTGGTGCAGCCGCCGAAGGATACCGAGGCGGAATGGCCCTATATTGGCGATAACGGCTCGCTCAAATGGCCCACCGGCCCGGGCGCCCCCCATAAGCCGGTCTACACGACCCGGGCGGTGGATCATAAGACGAATACCCTGATCACCGATGTCTTCATCCACGAAGGCGGGCGCACGACCGATTGGGCGCGGGAGGTTCAGGCCGACCACCGGGCCCGGGCGGTCGTGGGTCTGGTCGGGCCGTCGGGCGGCGGCCTGCTCCGGGCCAACCGCGTGCTTATGGCGACGGATGAGACGGGCTTCCCGGCCGCCGCGCGCCTTTTGGAAAATCTACCCGAAGGAGCGACGGGCGAGATTTTCCTGGAGGCCGAGCATGGCGCCGATTGCGCCTATCCGATCACGGCACCGCCGGGGGTGGAGGTGACCTGGCTCGCCCGGGCCAAGGGCGACAACCTAGCCGATGCGACCATCGCGGCGCTGCCCGGCGCCGGGGACCGGGCGATCTGGTTCGCGGGCGAAAAGGGCGAGGCCCGCCGCGTGCGGGAGGTGGCCAAGGCCAGCGGGCGGGACCCGGGCGATTTGCGCATCTCCGGCTTCTGGTCGGCGCCCGCGTAGGTCTGGAGCCCGGCGGTCCGTCGGCGGGCCGCGGTGCGGCGATCCAATAGTGTTCGGCAGCACTTTATCGTGGCCACATCCAAAGACGCCCAAAGCGATGCGCTCACATCAACCCGATTGCCGGGCCTGGGGCGGTCGTCAGTGGAGCGCCATCGGTTCGAAACCCACTGGCGACGCGATGGACCGGCGCCCTGTGGGCTTGAGTCCCGTCCGAGCTCTGAATGAAGAGACCAAACCGACCCTGGCACAGAGAGACAGCTCCCAGCACGTCCACATTCTCCTTACCGATCCAATCCTAGATCTCCATCACAGCCTCTCCCCGATCCTGCCGAAGTTTTGCCCTATGGCACTGTTTCCCTTTCCGGAACAACGACTGCGAGGGGCGTCATGCGGATCGGTCTGCTTCTATCTGATATCGCTATCTTTCTGATCGGGCTCTTCGGTCTGATCGGGGTCATGGTCTTCTTCGCCCTGCGCGACTGGATCATGATCGTCCAGACGCCTGCCCATTTCAGCCATCTGGCCTCTGGCCTTTTCCTGCTGGCCATGACCTTCGCCTTCCTGCTGCCGAGCGTGAACCAAGGCGTTCTGCGAAAGACGCTGACCTGGTGGCTGCGCGTACCCTTCGTGCTGGTGGCGGCGTTCTGGCTGTTCGCCACGCAAAGCCTTGTCCAGGCCGCCATCGCCCGCGGCGACCTGCCCGCCCTGCCGGACCAGATGACGGCCTATTTCCCGATCGCCGCCATCGCCATCGCCGTGCTGTTCGCCCTGTTCATCTTCCCGGTCGGGCTGGCCTATGCCGAACCCAGG
>JBCDCS010000180.1:0-6155 GCA_039181205.1 Pseudomonadota bacterium | reverse complement strand
GCCGGGCTGTCGGCGGACCAGGTGGAGCGGCTGGGGCAAGGCGGGGATGTGGTGAAGGCGGCCTCGCGGGACCTGGGCGCCTGCCTGGTGAAGGGGCGGACGGCGGGGACGACGGTGTCGGCGACGATGCGGATCGCGGCCCTTGCCGGGATCGGGGTCTTCGCCACAGGCGGGATCGGCGGCGTGCATCGCGGCGATGGGATGGATGTGAGCGCCGATCTGACGGAGCTCGCGACGACGGATGTGTTGGTGGTCTGCGCGGGGGTGAAGTCGATCCTGGACATCCCGCGAACCCTCGAGATGTTGGAGACCTTGCGGGTGCCGGTGGCGGTGTTCGGGGCGGATGAATTTCCGGCGTTCTACACACGGTCGTCGGGCGTGGTCGCAGGGGAGCGGTTCGACGATCCGGCAGAGATCGCGGCTGCGCGGGCGGCCAACGGAGCGCTGGGGCTGGGCACAGGGATGTTGGTCGCCAATCCGATCCCCGATGCCCATGCTTTGCCCGGAGAGGAGATCGGCGCGGTGATCGAAGAGGCGCTGGCAACGGCAGCGGCCCAGGGGGTGACGGGGAAGGACGTGACGCCGTTCCTGCTGGGGCGACTCAATGCCGTGACCGAGGGGCGGGCGCTGGGGGCAAATATCGAGCTGGTGCTGAACAACGCCCGGCTGGCGGCGCGGATCGCGGTGGCGGGGCAAAATCTTCGTGGGATTTAAAGCAACTTTCTAAGGCATTGGGACGCGCTCGAAGAACAGGCTGGCGGGGCCTGCTTCGTAGGTCCCGAACGGGCCGCAGGGGGTGAAGCCGTGGCGAGCGTAGAGACGGTGGGCAGCGTCTAGGCCGACGCCGGTTTCCAGGCGCAGGAGGGGGCGGCCCTCGCAGGTGGCGAGATCGATGAGGTGCCGGAGGATCGCGTCGGCCACGCCACGGCCGCGGGCCTCCGGGGCGGTGAACATGGATTTCACCTCGGCGTAATCGTCGCGAAGGGCGAGCGCTCCGGTGCCGAGGACCGCGTCGCCGTCGCTTGCGGCGACGAAGCGGATCTCGGGACCAGTGAGGGCGTCGATGTCCAGGTAGTGGCATTCGCCAGGGTTGAACATCGCTTCCATGAGCGCGTGGCTTTGGGCCAGGAGCGCGGCGCAGCCCGGATCGCGGGGATTGGCGGGGGCGACGATCACGCGAGATCAGCGGCGATGGCGGCGCGGTCGAGCCCGGCTTGACCGATCACGACCAGCCGTGTGCCCCGTTCGTTATCCGCCAACGGGCGGTCGAAGTAATGGTCCACGCGGGGGCCCACGGCCTGCACGGTCAGACGCATGGGTTTGCCCGCAACGGAAGCGAAGCCCTTCAGACGCAGGATGTCGTGGCGGCGGATCACCTCCGACACCTTGGTGGCAAAGACGATCGGATCCGTGACTTCGGCGGTCTCCACCACAAAGCTTTCAAAGGCATCGTGACCGTGGTCGTCATGATGGTGATCGTCGTGGTCGTCATCATCGTGATGGTGGTGATGGTGCACCTCATGCCGGGCGGCGATGTCGCCTTCGGCGCCTTGGCCCCGGCCCAGCAGCACGTCCACCGGAAGCGCGCCCATGGTGGCGGGCACCACCTGGACACCGCCCCGGGCTTCACCCTTCAGCCGATCGACCAGGGGGCCGGCGTCGGACATCAGATCGACTTTGTTGACCACGATCATGTCGGCGCAGGCGACTTGATCGGCATAGAGCTCGCTGAGCGGGGTTTCATGGTCCAGTTCCTCGTCGGCCGCGCGCTGGCGGTCCACGGCGGCCACGTCGGCGACGAAAGTGCCCGCTTCGACGGCAGGGCCATCAAGCACGGTCACGACGCCGTCCACGGTGACGCGGGTCTTCAGGTCCGGCCAATTGAACGCGCGCACCAGGGGTTGGGGCAGCGCCAAGCCGGAGGTTTCGATGACGATATGGTCGGGGGGTGTCTCGCGCGCGAGCAGGGATTCCATGGTTGGGATGAAGTCGTCGGCCACGGTGCAGCAGATGCAGCCATTGGAGAGTTCGACCACGTCATCCTCTGAGCAGTTTTCGATGCCGCAGCCCTTCAGAATGCCGCCATCGACGCCCAGATCGCCGAATTCGTTGATGATGAGCGCGATGCGCCGTCCGTCGGCGTTCTGTAGCAGATGGCGGATCAGGGTCGTCTTCCCGGCGCCGAGAAAGCCGGTGACGATGGTGGCGGGAATTTTCATCTTTCTGTTTTCCTTTTGAACCGGGTCCCATGGGGTGCCAGGCGGCCGAGATCGGCTGATGACGTCCATGTGCATGGATCAGAGGGCGTATCCCGTGCCCTAATGGCGGTATCGCGTGTCATACGCTGGTTAGGAAAGGCTGTGCCCATGGTTCTCCGTCTCCCCTTGATTTTAGCCTTGGCGTCAGTCGGTTTCGGAGCCGGCTGCGTGGCCGATGGATCGTCGTCGCAGACGCGATCTAGGTTGAACGATCCGGGGATTTCCTGCCCCGGCCAGCTGTCGCGCGCTCAACAGATCGCCATCGAAATCAACAACAGAAGCGCGGATACGAAGACGGACCAGATCAGACCACGCTGCCGGTGATCGCGGGCGGCACCCGCCGAAGCGGGCGCCGCGTGGATCGGGTGTCAGGCCACGTGGACGCGCGGATGGATGATATGCGGATTGGCCACGGCTGTTCGGGCCATCTTGGCCAGGGCGAGCGCGGCCAGATCGGCCACCGGCTCGATCAGGACCACCAGCATATAGGCCGCGCCGAAGGACAGGACCGCCGCCATGTTTTCGGCGCCGAAGCCCTGGCCGTAGAAGGCCCAGAACGCGACCCAGGCCACGACACCGCCCTGATAGGCGACCGAGAGTTTCAGCGCTTGCAGGTAGGTCAGGTCCACATAGGGCGTGTCTTCGGGGATGACCTTCTTGGCCAGCGCGAAGATCGCGAATAGCGGCACCAGAAGCGTGGTGACGTTGACGAAATACATGGGCAGGTCGCTGGGCGCGAAGAACAGGCCCTGGATCAGGAGCCCGGCGGCGAGGCCGATGGCGGCCGGCGCCACCCCAAGCAATAGGAACAGCGTCGTCCCCAGGATGAAGTGAACCTCGGACACGCCGACCGCGAAATGCGGGAGGAGTTCGAAGAAGATGAAGACGCCGATGGTGGCGATGACACTGCGCACCAGCAGGGGCGGCGCGCCATGGGCCTTCACGTCCTCCCAGACGAGTTTGGCGGCGTAGCCGGCCGCAGCGGCCGCCGTGCCATAGGCGAGCACCATTTTGGCGCCTTGGACGATTCCAGGTTCGATATGCATGTCAGTCTTTCTCCTGCAGCCCGTCACCCCGACGGGAAGGGTTGGTCGATCCGCAGGGCTGGTCTCCTGGCTCGCGGGTCCGGGGGTGGGGCCGCCTTCCCGGGGGAGTGCCCCAGTGGCATGCTGGCCCGACCCTCACCGCTCACAGTCGCGGGGGCGGCTGCGGCTTCGGGGCCCGGTTTGGGTCCCCCGTTCCGCATTCCCATTTCATCCCCTGCGCGTAGCGCGTCGGGGAACCTTGCCTGGGTGTCATGCGCCTCTGACACTGGGGCGGTCAAGTCGGATTCCGAACGCTCCGAGGGGCTGGCCCCAGGCGCTCCCGGCAGGGTATGCGCCGCGCCATGCCCCGATATGCCCTCCGCATCGAATATGACGGCCGCCCCTTCGCCGGGTGGCAGCGCCAGGACGGCCCGGCCTCGGTCCAGCAGACCTTGGAGGAGGCGTTACGGGTGCTGGACCCTGCCCTACCCTCGATCGCGGCGGCGGGGCGGACGGATGCGGGCGTGCATGCGACCGGCCAGGTAGCGCATGCGGATATGTCCCGGGAGTGGGATGCGTTCCGTCTGTCAGAGGCGGTGAATTGGCATCTGAAGCCGGCGCCCGTGGCCGTGACGGCCTGCGCCCGGGTGGACGAGGCTTGGCACGCCCGGTTTTCGGCGGTGGAGCGGCGGTATACGTTCCGAATGATCGCCCGGCGCGCGCCGCTGACACTGGATGCGGGACGAGCTTGGCGGGTGCCGGGGCCGCTGGATGCGGAGGCCATGCGGGCGGGGGCGGCCTATCTT
Source organism: Pseudomonadota bacterium (assembly GCA_039181205.1). GTDB lineage: Bacteria > Pseudomonadota > Alphaproteobacteria > Rhodobacterales > Rhodobacteraceae > Jannaschia. Next base: position 2,066 of record JBCDCS010000180.1, on the reverse strand, counting down.
GTCGGGCGGCATGATTTCACCACGTTCCGGGCGTCGATCTGCCAGGCAAAATCGCCGGTGAAATCTCTGGATGCGATCGACGTGGAGGCCCTGCCATATCCGGGGGGGCAAGAGATCCGGCTGCATCTGCGCGCCCGAAGCTTCCTGCACAACCAGGTGCGGTCGATCGCGGGCACGCTAGAACGCGTGGGCGCTGGCGCCTGGCCGCCGGAACGGGTCCGGGAAGTCCTGGAAGCGCGCGATCGCGCCGCCTGCGGACCCGTCGCGCCGCCAGACGGGTTGTGCCTGACGGGGGTGAGTTATCCGTCGGACCCGTTTTCGCCGTCGCGTTGAGCGTCTAGGAATTCGCGCAAGGTCTGCAGGTCGTGCAGGAGCGTGTCTTGGGCTTGGGGCTTGAGCACGTCGCTGATGGTGGCGAGGTCCGGCGCGATGGAGGCGATGGCGTCTTCCCGGAAGGCGCGGCCGGCGGGGGTGAGCCAGACCCGTTTGGACCGGCCGTCCTTGGGATTGGCGCGCAGTTCGACCCAGCCCCGTTTGGCGACGACGGAGACCATGTGGGACATGGTCGTCTTGGGCACCTGGAAGGCGCGCGCCATGACGAGCGGGGTCTGGCCGTCGGCCACCCGGACCAGATGGTTGATGAGTGAGAAATGCGGCAGCAGAACGCCGTCGGGCAGCCGCGCCTCGAAGGCGGCGCGGCTCAACTGGCTCAGGATGCCGATCTCGTTAAAGATCGCGAAGGCACGGCGCAGGTCGTCGTCGGTGGGCATTCAGCCTCTCAGGCGGGTCTCCAACGGCCAGCGCGGCGTGCGCGGCGTGGGTTTTCCGTAGCCCAGAAGGCCCAGCATTTGAACCGTTCCGCCATCGGGCGCGAAGCGGGCGTGGAGGGCGTCTCGGATCGGCAGGACCTCTGGATATTCCTGGAGCGCCTGGCTGACCGGTCGGAGCGCGAGGCTCGCACCCGTGGCCGCGAGGTTCAGGCGCAGCCATTGGCGGCCTGCCTCGATCTGGTCCAGGCGGGTATTGCCGGGCGTGGTGATGAGCGTGATCCCCGGCGCGTTGCCGATGGCGAAGGCCGTGTCTTCGATGGCGGCCCGGCTGCCGGGATTGTCCGGGTCCGCGGCGGCATCGCGGGTGAAGATACCGGCCATGGCCAGCGCCTCCATCACCGGCCCGCCCACATCGATGCCGTCGGGCTGGGCGTTGATCTCGGCCTTGCCGATCCGCAACAGGTCGATGCTTTCCTGCCAGGCCGCGGGCGTGGCCGCTTCGGTGAGCCAGGCGTCGAGCGCGAAGTCGCGCAGCGCCTCCCGGTCGGTCCCATCCAGGTAGAGCTTTGCGTATTCTGCGAGGGGCGCGGCCTCCGGCCCGATGGGGCGCGTCTCGAAGGGGTCCTTGTGGGATCGTCGGGCCATGACATGGGCGAATAGCGGGTCGGGACGGCCGCCGTCGCCGAGGGTCAGGCGGGCGACAGGGCCGTCCTCGCCGTCGGGGAAGAGGTCGGTGTCAGTGGCTAGACCCTCCTCAGCGGCGGCCATGCGGCAGAGTTCCAGGAAACAGCCCATGCCGATGGTCAATTGCCGTCCGAACGGATCGGTTATCGGCAGATCGCGGGTCTTGTCGCGCCAGAGCGTGATGCCGTAGCGGCCCACAAGCTCCGCCTGCCAGGGCTGGCGGTTATGGGGATTGGGCGCCAGCAGCGCATAGCTGAGCGCCCGGAGACGCGGATCGTCGTATTGCCCGGCCGCCTCCCACGGCGCGATTGCGGCGTTGGGCGTGCGGGTGACGGCAAAGGTTCCAATGACGGCGGTGGCGGCGAGGACGGTGCCGCCCCCCAGCAGGGCGAGCGTTTTTCGGCGGGATAGGGTCGGCATGGTGATCTCCTATAGTGCAATACTGCACTATTTAGTACGATATTGCACTACAATCAAGTCATACAGCCGCATTGCCCCCGCACCCGTATCCGGTATGTTTTTCTGACCAATTCGGAGTCTCTGCCCATGCCCCCCGTCATCACCGAAATCGAGGACCTGCACCGCATCTACCGCCGACGCGTGCCGAAGATG
>JBCDCS010000179.1:0-6183 GCA_039181205.1 Pseudomonadota bacterium | reverse complement strand
CGATGTGGACGAAACCCTGCGCGGCATGCACATCATGACCGCCTTCGACCGGGTCTTCTCCGAAAACGATTTCACCGACGGTGACCGCGGCGACTGGATCGGCGGGATCGTCACGGAAATCGAAGGCTTCGGCGAAGTCCTCGCCCTGTCGAAGAAATCGAAGATGGCGAGCCTGCCCATCGATATCGGCGACGATCACCCCTATGCCACCGTCGAATTCGACCTGATCTTCGGCGATAGCTGGGATGGCGAACAGGGCGAAGTCGCCCTCAACGGCACCACGCTCCTGGTCGGCACCCATGCCTGGCGCCAAGGCGAGCCCGACATCAAGGTCGTCGAAGGCCCCAACAACACCAGCATCACGCTGACCCGGACCAGCACCGATACCGGCGCCCAGGGCAATCGCGGCTGGCGGGCCAACAACACCGACTATACCTACCGCGTGCAGGTCACGGCCGAAAACCAGTCGGACTTGGTGCTCGAAGCCTCGACCACCCTGAACCAGCGCGTCACGGACGAATTCCTGGGCATCGACAACGTCCAGGTCGGCGGCGCGAACCAGCGATAAGTCAGCGCGGGCCGGAATGGGCAAAGGCGCGGGTTGCACCGCGCCTTTTCCGACAGTTCAGGCAGGCCGCCAACTCGAAATCGATGCATGTCGGACATGGCCAATTGATCTCAACGCTCACCTGACCCTACTGTCTTTTCGAGGCAGGTGGGTCACAAGTGTCGAAGATCATCGCCATATTTTCTGATGGGACAGGTCAGATGGGCGGCCTGTCCCCGGACCAGCGGCTCTCCAACATCTACAAGCTTTACCGTGCAATGCGGCCGGGCCCCGATTCCCCTATAGATCCCCGAACACAGTTCGCCTTCTACGATCCCGGCCTCGGGGCGGGCGAAGGCGGCATGATCTCTCTCCGCAGGCTCCGCAATGTGATGGCGTCGGCCATCGGCAGCGGCATCGATGAAAACGTTATCGATTGCTACGAGGCGATCATCGCCAATTGGGAGGTCGGCGACCGCATCCTTCTCTTTGGCTTCAGCCGGGGGGCCTACACCGTCCGCTGCGTGGCAAACGTGATGAACCTATGCGGCGTCCCGACACGAATGCCGGACGGCGTGCCCGTTCCCAAAAGTGGCCCAGGGCTCCGCAAGATCGCCGAGGACGCCGTCAAGTTCGTCTACAGTCACGGCGCCGGCAAAGACCGCCGAGCCTATGAGCCGGAGCGGGAGGAAAAGGCCCGTCGTTTCAGAGCCAAATACGCTTCCGAAGGGTTCGGCGCAGATGGCGAGCCCCAGGGCCAGGAACAGCCCCATTTCATCGGCGTCTTCGACACCGTCGCCGCGCTCGGCCTCCGGATCGGCCAGACAATTCTCTTAGCCGGCCTTTTCATCCTGCTCTGCCTCGCCGGTTATTCTGTTTTCGCCGGGTTCAGCCTGCTTGCCGACATCTTCATATGGTCGGTCTTCGGAGCGACAGGCATCTGGGCGCTGCATCGAACCCACGATCAACTCAAGTATTTTCGCGATGACCCGGACGGGCCGATCACGTCCTGGCACTTCGCTACCTGGCGGTCCAAGCACTACGACCGGTTCCTCGACAATAAGGTGCGCTTCGCACGGCACGCCCTGTCGATCGACGAAAACCGGACGGCGTTCCCGAGGGTCGGATGGGGCAGCGCGGCGGACATGAGGCGCAATGCCACCCTCCAGCCGGCCTGGCTCAAACAGGTCTGGTTCGCGGGCAACCACTCCGATGTCGGCGGCAGCTATCCGGAAAGCGAATCGCGCCTATCGGACATCGCCCTCGACTGGATGGTGAGCGAACTGCGCGAAGCCGTCCCCGACGCGCAGATCCGCGATGACATCCTCCGCCTTTGGCCCGACCCCTCGGGCCTGCAACACGATCAGATCGCGGCGCTCCGCAACCTCTGGCCAAGCTGGGTGCCCGGCTGGCTGCGCAGGCACCTCACCTGGTCGAAAACGATCCGGCCGATCCACGAAGATGCCGAACTCCATCCCACCGTTTATGAGCGCATCGACGCCGGCCCCGTTCCCCATGTTCAAAGCGTGAAGTCCTATCGCCCCGACAACCTGCGCGACCATGCCAAAGCCGGCCGCAAGATGGGCGACGAGAATATCCCCTCCGCATCGGGCCCCGCGCGCTGAACCCTTTCCGATGCGCCATATCTGGCGTATCTTGGCGCCAATAACACAAAACAGAGCAGCCCTCGGAGCCCCGACATGCCCGACGACCTCCTCGGCGGTGCCGACCCCGACCAGACCCCCGCCTACGACGCCACCTCCATCGAGGTGCTGGAGGGCCTGGAACCCGTCCGCAAACGCCCCGGCATGTATATCGGCGGCACCGATGAACGCGCGCTGCACCACATGGTCGCCGAGGTCCTGGACAATTCCATGGATGAGGCCGTCGCTGGCCACGCTAATCGCATCGAAGTCACGCTCCACGCCGATGGCGCCGTCACCGTCCAGGACAATGGCCGCGGCATCCCCATCGACCCGCACCCGAAGTTCCCCGACAAATCCGCCCTTGAGGTCATCCTCTGCACCCTCCATGCCGGCGGCAAGTTCTCCGGCAAGGCCTACCAAACCTCCGGCGGCCTCCACGGCGTCGGCGCCTCGGTGGTCAACGCGCTCTCGGACTCCATGGTCGTCCAAGTCGCCCGCGACCGCGAACTCCACGAACAGCGCTTCTCCCGCGGCGTCCCCCTCGGCCCCGTCGCAAAGATCGGCGCCGCCCCCAACCGCCGCGGCACCACCACGACCTTCCACGCCGACGAACAGATCTTCGGCCACCACCGCCTGAAGCCCGCCCGCCTCCACCGCATGGTCCGCTCCAAGGCCTACCTCTTCTCCGGCGTCGAAATCCGCTGGAAATCGGAAATCGACGATGGCGAAACCCCGACCCAGGCCACCTTCCACTTCCCCGGCGGCCTCTCGGATTACCTTTCCGAAACCCTCGGCCAGGCCTCCACCTATGCCGACGCCGCCTTCGCCGGCACCGTCGACTTCCAGGAAAAGTTCGGCCAGCCCGGCAAGGTCGAATGGGCCATCAACTGGACCCCCTCCCGCGACGGCTTCATCCAATCCTACTGCAATACCGTGCCCACCCCCGAAGGCGGCACCCATGTCACCGGCTTCTGGGCCGCGATCCTAAAGGGCATCAAGGCCTATGGCGAGCTCGCGAACAACAAGAAGGCCGCCCAGATCACCCGCGACGACCTCCTCTCCGGCGGCTGCGCGCTCGTCTCCTGCTTCATCGCGGAACCCTCTTTCGTCGGCCAGACCAAGGACCGCCTCTCCACCGAATCCGCCGCCAAGTTCTGCGAGGCCGCCGTCCGCGACCGCTTCGACACCTGGCTCGCCCAGGACACCAAGGCCGCCGGCGCCATCCTCGATTTCCTGGTGCTCCGCGCCGAAGAACGCCTCCGCCGGCGCCAGGAAAAGGAAACCGCCCGCAAATCCGCCACCAAGAAGCTCCGCCTCCCCGGCAAGCTGGTCGATTGCTCCGCCGGGGCCCGCGACGGCACCGAACTTTTCATCGTCGAAGGCGACAGCGCCGGCGGGTCCGCCAAGATGGCCCGCGACCGCAAGACCCAGGCGCTCCTGCCGCTCCGGGGCAAGATCCTCAACGTCCTCGGCGCCGCCTCCTCCAAGCTCGGCTCCAACGCCGAGATCAACGATCTCACCCAGGCCCTCGGCGTCGGCCTCGGCACCCGCTTCAACATCGACGATCTGCGCTACGACAAGGTCATCATCATGACCGATGCCGATGTCGACGGCGCCCATATCGCCTCGCTCCTGATGACGTTCTTCTTTACCCAGATGCGCCCCATGATCGACGCGGGTCACCTCTACCTCGCCTGCCCGCCCCTCTTCCGCCTGACCCAAGGCGCCAAACGCGTCTACTGCCTCGACGAGGCCGAACGCGACGCCTGGCTGGAGCGTGGCCTGGGGGGCAAAGGCAAAATCGACGTCAGCCGCTTCAAGGGCCTGGGCGAGATGGACGCCAAGGACCTGAAAGAGACCACCATGGACCCCGCCAGCCGCAAACTCATCCGCGTCACCGTCGACGAGGACGCCCCCGGCGAGACCAGCGACCTGGTCGAGCGCCTGATGGGCAAGAAGCCGGAACTGCGGTTTGAGTATATAAGCGAGAATGCCCGGTTTGCGGGGGAGTTGGATGTTTGAACTTCCGTGAACTGGTCCGTGAACAGAAGGTTATTTCACACTTACCGGAACGCTGGGACCCTGACGGTAACTGGCAGCGGCTCGTGCTTCCTCTTACGATACAGGGTGTCGGCGTGCGAGGCTTGAGGCTTCGTGTTAGGATTCCAAATACGGTGGATGGATTTGGGACACTTCTGCAGCTTGAGCAAAGCGAGGGCAGCACCGTGACGAACTTGGAGCGCATCGAATGGAAAGTCGGGCACCAAAATCCAAACTTCGGTCCTGAACGAGTGCGCCTCACCTATCTATCTTCGACACATTATCACGCGTACGACCTGAACCTAACTGAAGACGAACCGCCCAAACTTCGACACAATATCCCTCTAGCCGAGCCGATAGAGCCAGACCCAGCAACAGTTTCGGATCTTTTCAGCGTCGCAGGAAAGCTAATGAATATCGCTAACTTACATAGCATCACGCGACCGCCGTTTCAGTCGGAGATGTTCTAGTGACCCAGGAGAAGCTTCATAGCGACGCTTTGTCTGACAGTATAACGGGCATCATTGGCAAGCTCGTCTCCTCACGAGACAGCGATGAAGGTATAGTGATCACGCTCCCGTCTCTCTATCCAAGCGGTACTCCAGTGATGACCAGAGTATCATTTGATGGTCATACTTGCTTCGTCAGCGATATGGGCAATGCTCTTAACGAATCTGAACTAATGGGTGCATCTCCTATAGTGTTTAAGAACCAAGCGCGCGATGTCGCGTCATCTTATGGTGTTAGGTTCGACAATCACTGCTTCTTTGCCTTGAACGTAGATATATCAAGGGTGGTGGGCGCCATCCAAGTCATTGGAAACGCATCGCAAAAATCTGTCGTACTTACCGAAAGCAAGATGGCCGAGAGGAATGATACTCAGCTACGCCGGGAGTTTACTGATAAGTTACTTAGTATGTATGGTCACGACCGCATTGAAACTGACGTTCGCTTCACTGGAAGCTCAACTCATGAATGGACGTTCGCTGGATCTATCCAAACAGATCGAGGGCTCGTTCTATATGATACTGCAACGCCGCATTTTTCGTCAGTATCAAGCGCCCATACAAGGTTTGCAGACATACGGGCTGTCCCAATGGCCCCCAAAGGGCTTGTTGGTGTCCCTAGCCTCACCGAGATGAGATTAGATTACGTAAATCTCCTGCAGCAGGCTGCCAACGTTATCGAGATAGATGCTCTTGGTTCCCCGGAGAATCTGGAAAGACTTCTAGCCAGCTGACGGCAGGGCCGTTTTCGGCCATCCTGCTCCGGCACCACACCGCCCGAATGTCCCGGTGCATCAACGAAGCCAGCCAACCCACTGCCCGCTCGACCGTCCCGTGCTTCATCGTTCGGGGCGGCAGACGCCCTAGAACCAGCTCGAGCCCGCGCTCAGCACGTAGAGCGTAAGCGTCTGGCCGCGCCGCCTATCGGGCGCGGGGCTTCCATTTCTTGGCGAGCTTGAGGACGTCGAGGCGTAGTTCGTCGACAGGCGGGACATTGGGGTTGAAGCAAGCAAGCGTAGGGTGGGTGAAAACCCACCGCTCCGAAACCTCAACCCACCCAACGGCCGGATCACGAAGACCTACCACACCAATGTCGCGGCCCACGCATGGGTGGGTTCTCACCCACCCTACCGGCGCCCGGCTCCCCTCAAATCCCCCAATCGGGCAACCGGCCGGCCCGCACTTCCCGATGCACCGACGAATACGGCCAATCCACCGCACGCGCGACCAATCCGTGCTTCACCGTTCGGGGCGGTGCCCGGTCCACTGGACCGGCCCCTGCTCGCCCCTCACCCCCACACATATCGCAACGCCATCGTCAACTCGGCCACGTCGCGAATGCACCGCTTCCAATATCACCGCTGCCAAATCCCGGCCTCGCCCTTCGCCACCTTACTGGCCGACCGACCCCGCGTTTCACCGACGCGCAAAGTGAACCCGCGCT
>JBCDCS010000178.1:0-6205 GCA_039181205.1 Pseudomonadota bacterium | reverse complement strand
CTTACCTATCAGCGCGCTTTTCTCCGGGCCGGACTCAAGGCCGCGTTTCTTCCCACTTGGGCCAGCCCCTGTTGGCCATAGTGGCGTCAGAACGGCTCAAGACCCTGGTTCGGACCTGTCGTCTAAGACCAAACCAAAACGCGGATGGCGGCCAAGCGTTGCGGCCGTCCTGTGTCGGCCAGTTCTGCGTCAAGTCTCTGGTGAACCAGTCTAGGCCGGTTCCACCACCGCTTCGGTTCCACGGAGGACGGTTTCCACATGGGCGCCGGTTTCCAGCGTGCGGTGGACGGGGCAGCGGTCGGCGATTTCCAGAAGCCGGGTGCGCTGTTCGTCGGTCAGATCGCCGGTCAGGCTGATTTCCCGGCGGAACCGGTCGATCCGTTCGGTTCCCGGTGACGGCGCGTCCTGGGCATGCATTCGATCATGGGTTACGTCGACCGACACATGGGTCAGGGCCCAGTCCTTCTGACGGGCATACATGCGCAGCGTCATGGAAGTGCAGGCGCCAAGGGACGCGGCCAGAAGTTGGTAGGGCGTAAGCCCCCGGTCGGTGCCGCCATAACTGACTGGTTCATCGGCCACGAGATGGTGTTTGCCGCCCGACGCGATGACATCCTGGGCGTAGCCGCCTGCATCCGCTTCGGAGACGCGGGTCACGCCTTCTGGTGCGCCGATGGGCGGGGCGGGGCGCGTCAGGTCCAGGTATCGTGTGGCCCAGGCGGCGATTACTTCGGCGGCATATTCTGCGTCTTCGGCCCGGGTGATCAGGTGGTCGGCATCGTCCAGCGTGACGAAGCTTTTGGGATGCTTGGCGGCCAGGAAGATCTGGGTCGCGTTTTCCAGGCCGACGGTTTCGTCGCGCGGCGCATGCAGCACCAGAAGGGCGCGATCCAGCGTGGCGATGAGCGGTGCCAATTCTTGCGCCGCCACGTCATCCACAAAGCCTTGGCCGATCCGCAACGACCGTCCGCCGAGTTTTACCTCGGTCACGCCGTCGCGTTGGATCCGGTCCAGCGCGGCGCCGAAATTGTGGGTGACATGGCCGGGATCAAAGGGTGCGCCGATGGTGGTGACGGCCTTGACGGCGGGCATGTGATGGGCCGCGCGCAACACGGCCGCGCCGCCCAGCGAATGGCCGATCAGCAGGGAGGGGGCCTGCCCGCGGGAGTCCAGTGCTTTGTAGGCCGCGATCAGGTCTTCGACGTTCGAGGTGAAGGAGGTGTTTTCGAACTCGCCCTCGGAATGTCCGAGCCCCGTGAAATCGAAGCGCAGGACGGCGATGCCCTGCGCGGCCAGACGCGAGGCGATGCGCCGCGCTGCCGCGATGTCCTTCCCGCAGGTGAAGCAATGGGCGATCAGGGCGGTGGCCACGACCTGCCCGGACGGAAGGTCGAGGCGGGCCGCCAATTCGGAGCCGTCATGGCCAGGGAAGGTGAAGCGTTCGGTTGGCATCGGGTCATCCTCGTTCGTCGTAGGAGGAACATGGGCCAGACGCCCCCCATCAAGCAACGGATCACACGGGCCTGTGAGGCACAGAGAGTGTGCGCCGGTCCAGGCTGACCGGTTTGTAACAGAGCGGCCGGTTCGTCCGGTCGATATTACAAGTCTGTCTCAGATCCGGGGTCCGCGCTGCATGAGCGGCAGAAGGGAGGCCATATCGGGCCCCTTGGCCCGTCCGGTGAGCGCTTTGCGGAGCGGCATGAAGAGCTGTTTGCCTTTGCGGCCGGTCGCGTCCTTCACGGTGGCCGTCCAATCGGACCACGTGGTGTCCGTGAAGGGCATAGGCGGCAGCAGGCCCAGCGCCTCGCGTATGAAGTCTTCGTCGCCTGGTTCCACCAGCGGCGTGGCGCCCTCGGAAATCAGCCTCCACCATTCGGCCATTTCGGCGCGGGATGAGATATTGTCACGGATCACGGTCCAGAACCGGTCCTGCAGCGCCTCCGGTACGCCGAGTGCCCTTACCTGATCGGCCACGGCCGAGAGGGGCAGTGTCTGCAGGTGGTTGGCCGACAGGTGCGTCAGGTCGTCGGGGTCGAACTTGGTGGGCGCGCTGCCGAACTGGCTCAGTTCGAAATTGTCGGCCAGGTCCTGTGGGGTGGCTCGCAATTCGACCGGCTGCGACGATCCGAGACGAGCCATGAGCGACAGGAGAGCCATGGGTTCGACGCCGCGGGCGCGGAGGTCGCGCAATGATAGCGTGCCCAGGCGTTTGGACAGTGCTTCGCCCTGGGGGCCCGTGAGCAAGGAATGGTGAGCGAAGACCGGGTGGTCGTGGCCCAGGGCGCCCATGATCTGGATCTGGGTTGCCGTGTTCGTCACGTGGTCCGAGCCGCGCACCACATGGGTCACGCCCATCTCGGTGTCGTCCACGACGGACGCGATCGTGTAGAGCACCTGTCCGTCGCCCCGGATCAGCACGGGGTCCGACACGGAAGCCGCATCGATGCTGAGATCGCCCAGGATGCCGTCGGTCCATTCGATCCGTTCATGATCCAGCTTGAAGCGCCAATGGCCGCTGCGTTCGGCGCGGAGCTTGGCTTTTTCCGCGTCCGACAGCGCCAGGGCGGAGCGGTCGTAGACCGGCGGTCTGCCCATATTCAGTTGCTTCTTGCGCTTCAGGTCCAGTTCGGTCGGCGTCTCGAATGCTTCGTAGAGGCGGCCGCTGGCGCGCATGGCATCCGCCGCGGCGGCGTAGCGGTCGAGGCGGGTCGATTGCCGTTCTTCGCGGTCCCAATCGAGACCCAGCCACTCCATGTCTTCGCGGATGGCATCGACATATTCCTCTTTGGAACGCTCGGGGTCGGTGTCGTCGATCCGCAGGATGAAGGTGCCGCCCGCCTTCCGCGCGATCATCCAATTCATCAAGGCCGCCCGCATGTTGCCCACATGGAGCAGCCCGGTGGGTGAAGGGGCGAAGCGGGTAACGGTGTCGGTGGACGGCATGGGGCGGGCTCCTTTGCGCCTGCGCGATGTGCCACCGGGGGCGGGGGCTGTCCAGGGGCGCCAGGGCCGGGTTTGAGGTTGTTGTGGAGGTGCGGGAAGGACCGCAAAATCAGAGAATTGCGCCCTTGTCCGCGATCTCACGCATCCGTGAGACGAACGGGCCGGCGCGGCGCGCTATCTCAAAGGTCAGACAGAACTGGGAGAGATCCATGACCAAGCTGACTCGCCGCGCCGCACTGAGCGCCGCTGCCGCCCTTCCCGCCGCCGCCATGATGGTGCCTGCCGCGGTCCGCGCCGCAGGCCATTCCGACGGGCCCGTCCAGCCCAAGGCGCGCGGCGTGACCCTGGGCGACATGCAGGTGACTGCGCTGCTGGCCGGATCGGCGTCGCGCGACGGCGGCATGCAGGGCATATTCGGCATGAACGTGTCGGCCGAGACCTTTGCCGAGGTGAGCCGGGATGCATTTATTCCGACCGATGAGGCGACGTTCTTCTTCACGCCGACCGTCGTGTCCACGGGCGGCGAGCTGATCCTGTTCGACACGGGCCTGAATTCGGGCGGTATCACGGAGGCCCTGGCCGCCGCGGGGCATGCGCCGGAGGAAGTGACCAGAGTGGTCATCACCCATATGCATGGCGATCACATCGGCGGTCTGATGGCCGATGGGGCGCCGACCTTCGCCAATGCCGAATATACAACCGGCCGGGCGGAGTTCGACCATTGGTCCGCCAATCCCAATGACGGTTTCACCGCCATGGTTGCGCCTTTGGCCGACCGTTTCGCCTTCGTGGAGCCAGGGGCCGATATCGCACCCGGCGTCACGGCGGTGGACATGTCGGGGCACACGCCGGGGCATATGGGCTACCGGCTCGATTCTGGCGATAAGTCGCTGTTGATCACGGCGGATCTGGCAAACCACTACGTCTGGTCGCTGGGCCATCCCGATTGGGAAGTGCGGTTCGATATGGATAAGGACGCGGCCGCCGCCGCCCGGCGCCGGGTGTTGGGGATGGTCGCGGCCGAACGGATCCCGATGCTGGGCTACCACATGCCATTCCCGGCCATGGGCTATGTGGAGGCCAATGGAAACGGGTTCCGGTGGGTGCCGGAGAGCTATCAGTTGATGTTGTGAGGGGCGGAGGCGCGGGGCCAACCTCTCGCGCGTTCCGAATACTTTGAGCAAAAAGAAAGAGCCGGTCCTGGTTGGGGCCGGCTCTTTCTAGGTTTTCATGTCTTAGCTGTTGGCTTCGATCACTTCCGGCCAGCGGCGGTCGCCTTCTTCGATGAAGTTCGCCCGATCCGCATCCCAGCGGGCCTGCACGTCATCATTGAAGTTCAGGAACAGGCGACCATCGACGATGGCCCAGTTTTCCGGCTGCGTGGTGGCCAGCGACCCGCGGGCCGCCACGGCCCAGGCGCAATAGCCGCCATAGGCGGGCGCGTAAGCCATCGGATCGGCGGCGAAGAGGTCGCGGTTTTCGGCCGATGCGAAATGCCAGGTGGCGCCGGCATAGTCATGGGCGAAATCGGCGCTGCCCTGCACGGGCTTGCCTTCGGTAAAATAGGCGACGGGGTCGGTGCCCCGGATCGCGATGCCGTCGATGGTGAAGACTTGCCCGTCTTCCAGGCCGCGCCCGAAGATGAAGGCACTGGCACCGGTGGCGGCAAGCAGCGTGGCGCCCGCGCCCAGCAGGAGGGTGCGTCGTCTGGTCAACATGTTGATCTCTCCTTTGTGGTTGTGATGGGAACTCGGTCTTCCTGCGCGATTTGGTATGCTGCGCGGCGGAAGGCCAATCACGCGGGATAACGGATGCGTTAGGGTTCCCGCTTGCATCCCCGGCGGTCGGGGGCCAAGCACGAGGGCGACCCTGGTGCAGGAGGTGCCGCCATGTCTCAGACGCTCCGCGATGCTGCGTTGGCCGTGCGCGAAAACGCTTATGCGCCCTATTCGAAGTTCCAGGTGGGGGCCGCGATCCGCACCGTCGACGGGACGGTCTTCACCGGCTGCAACGTGGAAAACGTGGCCTATCCGGAAGGGACCTGCGCCGAGGCGGGGGCGCTGGCGGCCATGTGCGCCGCGGGCGAGCGGGAAGTGGCTGAGGTCTATGTCGTTGCCGGATCGCCGTCGCCCGTGCCGCCCTGTGGCGGGTGCCGTCAGAAGCTGGCGGAATTCGCCGCCGGGCATGTGGTGGTGACCATGGCGACGGTTTCCGGCGAAGAGACCCGGTTGCGGGTCGATGAGTTATTGCCCGGCGCATTTGACGCTGGCCATATGAAATGACGGCCCGGTCCCTTTTGTCGGCGCTGCGGCGGGGGGAGGTGCCGTCGCCATCGGCCTTGGTCGCCTTCGCGACGGCCCTGGCCGAAGGGGATATCTCCGACGCGCAGGCGGGGGCCTTCGCCATGGGGGTCTGCCGCACGCCGCTCGACGGGCCGGGCCGGGCCGCGTTGACGCGGGCGATGCGCGACGGGGGCGAGGTTCTGCAATGGGACTTGCCGGGCCCGGTGATCGACAAGCATTCCACCGGGGGCGTGGGCGAGTGCGTGTCGCTGGTCCTGGCGCCCGCGTTGGCAGCCTGCGGGGCCTATGTGCCGATGATTTCCGGCCGTGGGCTGGGGCATACGGGCGGGACTCTGGACAAGCTGGCTGCGATCCCGGGTTTCCGGGTCGAGATGCAGACCGACGAGCTGCAGAACATCGTGGCGAGCGTTGGATGCGCCATCGTCGGTGCCACGGCCGAGATCGCGCCGGCGGACAGGCGGCTTTACGCCGTACGCGATGTGACCGGCACGGTGGAGAGCCTGGACCTGATCGTCGCCTCGATCCTGTCGAAGAAGCTGGCCGAGGGGATCGAAGCCCTGGTTTTGGATGTGAAGACCGGATCGGGCGCTTTCATGGTCGATCCGGCGGCGGCCCGGGCCCTGGCGGGCGCGTTGGTGGAAACGAGCCAGGCGAATGGCGTGATGACGTCCGCGATCTTGACCGACATGAGCCAGCCGGTCGCGACGAGCGCGGGCAATGCTCTGGAAATCCTGACCGCCATGGCGGCCCTGACCGACCCGAATGAGCGGGGGTCGGCGCGGCTGGTGGCGTTGACCAAGGCGCTGGGCGGCGAGGCGCTGGCGCTGGGCGGTCTGGCGGCCGACGCCGAAGAGGGGGCGGCGAAGATCGGCCGTGCCCTGGTGTCGGGCGAAGCGGCGGAGATTTTCGGGCGGATGGTCGTGGCCCAGGGCGGGCCGTCGGATTTCCTGGACCGGTGG
>JBCDCS010000177.1:0-6218 GCA_039181205.1 Pseudomonadota bacterium | reverse complement strand
TGCCCGACGCCCGGGTCGAGGCCATCCCACCCAGGGACGCATTCGCCCCCGGATCGACCGGAAACATCAGGCCCGTGGCACGCAATTCTTCGTTCAGGGCCTGCCGGGTGCAGCCTGGCTGGACGCGCACGACCATATCGCTCTCGGCCACCTCCAGCACGGCATCCATATGCCGGAAATCCACGGTCACACCGCCCCGGGGTGCCGAGGCATGGCCTTCCAACGCCGTCCCGGTGCCCCAGCCGATGACCGGAATCCGGTGGCGTGCGCAGACCCCGACGATCCCGGCGACTTCATCGGTCGAGACCGGATAGACCACGGCATCCGGTGGCATTTCAGCATGATACGTCTCCGAACGACCGTGCAGGGACAGATCGCTCTTCCCCGTCGACACCCGTTCGCCTAGCATTGCGCGTAATTCGACAAGCGCGTCGTCCGGGATCATTGACCTCTCCCCCCTCTCGTCGCGGTCCAGCGTGGCGGAGGGGCGCGGGAAGGACAAGCCGCTGACCGACGCACCCTCACCGGCCCCCAACCCACTCGCGGAAGCGATCAGGCGGTACTGGGCCCTGGTTCGAACACGCGGACCGTCGAAGGTGCAGTTCTGGTTCATCGCGCTGATTGTCGGGGTCGCGTCGGGCTATGTGGCCGTGGCCTTCATGACCGCCATCCGCAGCCTGCAGACCTTTCTTTACGGCACTGAAGATCCCCGGATGCTGCACAGCTTCGCGGCCACGCTACCCTGGTGGTGGGTGCTGATCCTGCCGGCCATCGGCGGGCTGATCGTCGGCCTGATCCTGACGCGGTTCACGCCGGACGGCCGGGTCCGCGGCCCGGCTGAGGTCATCGAGGCCTCGGCCATGAAGGAGGGCCGGGTGGAGCCGCGCGCGGGTCTCGCGTCCATGGCGGCCTCTTTGATCACGCTCTCGTCCGGTGGCTCGTCGGGCCGCGAGGGGCCGGTCGTGCACATGACCGGCATGATCGCGGGCTGGGTGTCGAACCGGCTCAACGCCGATGGCGTCACGGGCCGTGATCTTCTGGGCTGCGCTGTCGCGGCGGGCGTGGCCGCCAGCTTCAACGCCCCCCTGGCCGGTGCGCTCTTTGCCATGGAGGTGGTGCTGCGCCACTTCTCGATCCATGCCTTCGCGCCGATCACCGTGGCTGCCGCGTCAGGCGCCGTGATCAGCCGGGTGCATTTCGGGGACATCACCGAATTCATACTGCCCGAGACGGGCATGCTGGCCTTCTATGCCGAATTGCCGGCCTTCACGCTGCTGGGTCTAACCTGCGGGGTCGTGGCCGTCGTGTTGATGCGGTCGGTCTTCTTCGCCGAAGACGTGGCGACGCAGATCCAGGGCCGCCTGCGCCTGCCCGCCTATCTGCGCCCGGCTCTGGCGGGGCTGATGTTGGGCGCGATCGCGATCTATTTCCCGCATATCATCGGTGTTGGATATGAGACCACATCGGCCGCCCTGTCCGGCGACTTGGTCCTGCGGGAGGCCATCGTCTTCGCCATTCTCAAGGTGGCTGCCGTGTCGATCACCATGGGCGGGCGCATGGGCGGCGGCATCTTCTCGCCCGCGTTGATGGTCGGCGCGCTCACCGGGTTGGCCTTCGGCGCCATGGCAACGGCCGTCTTCCCGGAAGTGTCCGGCGCCGAGACGCTTTATGCGCTGGCGGGGATGGGCGCTGTGGCGGGCGCGGTGCTGGGCGCACCGATCTCGACCACGCTGATCGTGTTCGAACTGACCGGTGACTGGCATACCGGTTTGGCGGTGATGGTCACCGTCTCCGTGGCCACGGCGCTGTCATCGCGGATGGTGGACCGATCGTTCTTCCTAACCCAGTTGGAACGGCGGGGCATTCACTTGGCCGCTGGGCCCCAGCGATATCTCTTGGCCATGTACCGCGTGTCGGGCGTGATGAAATCGCCGGATCACCCAAATGCGCCGTCGGACAAGCGGATCGACCGCGCCGTGGCCGATGCGCTGTTCGTGGCGCCGGGCGACACGCTGGAACAGGCCATGCCGCTCTTCGAGAAATCGGGGTCTGATTTCCTCGCTGTCGTGCGTTTAGGCGACGAAGGAAAACCCCTGGTTCTGGGCGTGCTGCTCCATGTGGATGCCTTGCGGGTGTTCAACCGGGCCCTGGCCGCCACGGCGGCCGAAGAGCATTCCTGAGCAAGATCATTCAAATCCCACGGATAGGTCTTCAATCGGCGCCAATGGCGGGCGGCTAGGTCTGGGTCATCACAACGATCCAACCTGGGAAACACAGACATGACCCGCATCGCTTTCGCCCTGACCGCAACTCTGATGGGAACCACCGCCATGGCCGAGATTAAGACCTCCACGTTCACTTTCGAAAACGGGGGCGCGACGCTTTCCGGCACGCTTTATCTGCCCGAGGGCCATGACGGCTCGGCCCTGCCCACGGTTGTGGTGACCGGGGCCTGGACGACCGTCGAGGAGCAGATGCCCGCCACCTATGCCCGCGAGATGGTCGAGCGGGGCTTCGCCGCCGTCACCTTCGATTTCCGCGGCTGGGGGAAGTCCGGCGATCTGCCCAACGGCCGCTTCATCGAAAGCCCATCCGCCAAGACCAGCGATATCGAGGCCGCTTTCGATTATGTCGCTTCGCTGCCCACGACGGGCGCGCTGCACGGGCTCGGGATCTGCGCGTCGGCCGGGTACATGGTGGATGCGGTGGCCAACTCGCCCCAGGTTCGGTCCATCGGTCTGGTCGCGCCGTGGCTGCAGAACGCGGATATCGTGGAAGCCGTTTATGGCGGTGCCGAAGGTGTGCAGGGCCTGATCGGTATCGGTCACAGCGCGGCGGCCCAGGGTGGTCAGATCATTCCAGCCGCTGGGCCCGAGGGGGCCGAAGGCGTGCTGATGCCCATCGGCGGTTACTATTATGAGGCCGACCGCGGCGCGATCCCGGCCTATGACAACCGGTGGAACAATGCGGGCTGGGAGGGTTGGCTGACGTACCATCCGGCTGACGACGGGGCGCGGCTGGCACAGCCGTTGGCCATCGTCCATTCCGAGGCGGCCGCCATTCCGCAAGGTGTGCGGGCGTTCCTGTCAGGCTATGCCGGTGATGCCACGCTGCAATGGCTGGAGGACGTCACGCAGTTCGACTTCTACGACAACCCGGACGACGTGGAGCGGGCAGCCGATACGATGGCGGCGCATTTCCGGACGGTGGGGTCCTGACCGTTTGAACCGCGCAAGGCTTTGAGGCCCCTGCCATGCGGTGGGGGCCTTTTTGCTTGGCTTCGGTCCATTTCCGTCTCCCAATCCCGCTCCACCCCGGCCCGGCGATCTGGCTGGTGTTGGCGCTTAGCTTTGAGCTTCTTCGGATGTGGCCGAAATAAAGTGCCAGAGAAAATCCGTTGTATCGCCGCACCGCGGCCCATCGATGGACCTCCTTGCGCGTCAGGCGCCCTGGCGCTCCGCCTTTACCTTCACGGCGCCGGCATGCACGGCCAGGTCGCGGGCGATGGAGAAGGCGCCCTTGATGCGGTCGGCTTCCTTGGCGAATTCCTGGGCGATGACCAGCTTGTCGCCCTTGATCTTGGCGGCCCCGTTCTTTGCCTTGATATAATCGACCAGGCCTTCCGGCTTGGCGAACTTATTCAGATGGAATTCCACCGTCGCGCCCTTGGCACCCACGTTCAGCTTGGCGATCCCGGCGGCTTTGCAGAGCGCCTTGATCCGCACAACGCGCATCAGGACGTTGACTTCGCGGGGCAGCGGTCCGAACCGGTCGATCAGTTCGGCGGCGAAGCCTTCCAACTCGACCTTCCGGTCTAGCCCCGAGAGGCGGCGATAGAGGCCCAGACGGGTATCCAGATCGGGGACGTAATCCTCGGGGATCAGAACGGGGACGCCCAGGGCGATCTGTGGTGACCAATCGTCGGACAGCGCGTCGGGCAGGTCGGCGGTGCCCGCCTTCAGCTTAGCGATCGTTTCTTCCAGCATGGACTGGTAAAGTTCGAAGCCGACCTCCTTCATGTGGCCGGATTGTTCTTCGCCGATGATGTTGCCACCGCCTCTTATGTCGAGGTCCTGGCTGGCGATGTTGAAGCCGGCACCCAGCGCGTCGATGGAGCCCAGCGCCTTGAGGCGCCGCTCGGCGGAGACCGTCAGCTTCGCCTTGGGCTTCGTCGTTAGGTATGCGTAAGCTCGGGTCTTGGAGCGGCCAACGCGGCCCCGGATCTGGTAAAGCTGGCTGAGCCCGAACATGTCGGCGCGCCAGATTACCATGGTGTTGGCGGTGGGGATGTCGATGCCGCTTTCGATGATCGTGGTCGACAGCAAGACATCGTATTTGCCGTCGTAGAAGGCGTTCATCCGTTCATCCAGATCGCCCGCCGCCAGTTGCCCATGGGCGATGACGTAGGTCAATTCGGGAAGCTGTTCGCGCAGGAACGCCTCCATCTCGGGCAGGTCGGCGATGCGGGGGACAACCATGAAGCTTTGGCCGCCGCGATAATGTTCGCGCAGCAGCGCCTCGCGGATGGTGACGGCGTCGAATTCGGAGACATAGGTGCGGATCGCCAGGCGGTCGATGGGCGGCGTGCCGATGATGCTGAGGTCCCGGACGCCGGTGAGGCTCATCTGCAGCGTGCGGGGGATCGGCGTGGCGGACAGCGTGAGGACATGGACGTCGGACCGCAGCTCTTTCAGGCGTTCTTTATGGGTCACGCCGAAATGCTGTTCTTCGTCGATGACCAGCAGGCCAAGGTTCTGGAATTTCACCTGCTTCGCCAGCAGGGCATGGGTGCCGATGGCGATGTCAACCGTGCCGTCGGCGATGCCTTTGCGTGTGTCGGCGGCGTCCTTTGACGACACAAACCGGGAGAGTTGGCGGACCTTGATCGGGAAGCCCCGGAAGCGATCCTGAAAAGACTTGGCGTGCTGGCGGGCGAGCAGGGTTGTGGGCGCGATGACGGCCACTTGCTTGCCGGTCGTGGCCGCGACGAAGGCGGCGCGCATGGCGACCTCGGTTTTGCCGAAGCCCACATCGCCCACAATCAGGCGGTCCATGGGATGGCCGGAATTCAGGTCGACGGCGACGTCGTCGATGGCCTGCAACTGGTCGTCGGTTTCCTCATAGGGGAAGCGCGCGGCGAAGGTTTCGGCCATGTCATGGGGCGGCTCCAGCATGGGCGCTTTGCGGAGTGCGCGTTCGGCGGCGATGCGCATCAGACGCTCGGCGATCTGGCGGATGCGTTCCTTGAGACGGGCCTTGCGCGCCTGCCAGGCACCGCCGCCGAGCTTGTCGAGTAGGCCCTCTTCGCTGCCGTAGCGCGATAGAAGTTCAACGTTTTCAACAGGAAGAAACAGACGATCCCCACCGGCATATTCCAGCGCCAGGCATTCATGGGGGGCGCCCGCGGCAGTCACCGTTTCCATCCCGATGAAGCGGCCCACGCCATGGTCCACATGGACGACCAGATCGCCCACCGACAGCGATTGCGCCTCGGTCAGGAAGTTTTCGGCCCGGCGTTTCTTCTTCTTGGTGCGGATCAGGCGTTCGCCCAGGACGTCCTGTTCGGAGATCACCGTCAGCCGGTGGTCCCCGAACGGCCCCTCGAAGCCGCGATCCAAAGCCCACACGGCGAGACCGACCTCGCCCTGGGCAACCTCTTCGAGGCGTTTGACGGCTTTCAGCCGATCTACGCCATGATCGTGAAGCAGGCCATTCAGCCGCTCCCGCGCGCCGCCGGAATAAGAGGCAATGACCACCCCACCCGAGTCGCGCTTATCGGCGATATACGCGGCAAGGGTATCGAACAGGTTAACGTTCTCCATTTTCCGCTCGGGCGCGAAGCTGCGTCCGATGCGGCCACCCGCATCGATGACATTGGGGCCAGGTGCTGCGGGAAACGGTGACAGGTGGAGCGCGCGGCGTCCGTCCATGACGGCATCAAACGCCTCGGGCGAGAGATAGAGGCCATCGGGCGGGGCCGGTTTGTAGACCGAGTCGACCCGGCCTTTGGCGGCCATCGCCTCGCGCCGGTTGTCGTACATGTCCGTGATCTGGTGCCAGCGTTCGTCGTGCCGTGCGGGCAGGCCGTCATCCATGACGAAGCTGGCATCGGGCAGGTAATCGGGCAGGGTTTCCAGCGTCTCGTGGAAAAACGGCAGCCAATGCTCGGCGCCCTGGGCCTTCTTGCCGGCTGTGACCGCCTCATAGAGCGGGTCGTC
>JBCDCS010000176.1:0-6280 GCA_039181205.1 Pseudomonadota bacterium | reverse complement strand
GGTGGGCCCCGCGCGCCGGCCCGGGGCCTGGGGCTGGCCGCGCAGCGCGGGCCCGCCGGGGCCTGCGCCCGCGCCGCCCCCCAGAGTGCGTTCCACATGGAGGGCGGACCAGCTTTCGACCGTCGATTCAGCCATGAAGGCGATGAGCACGATGCCGGCGCAGATCGAAACCAAGCCGACCGGCAGGCTGCCGAGGGCCGCTTCGTCCGCATCAGTGGTGGCAACCTCCATCCGCTGGAATGGGGCCGTGGCCAGGATCAGTGCAGCTATGACCGGGAAGATCGCCTCAGGGCCCCAGCCCGCCTCCCGCATGGCGCCGGTCAGCAAGGCCGAGATGGCATAGGCGACCGAAAACATGGCATGATTCACGTTCATCAGGCTGCGCCGGCTCCGGACTTCGATCTCGGAGACGCGGGCATTCATGACCACATCCGTCAGGCCCGATGTGGCCCCCATGAGCATGAGCGCGATGAAGAAGAGCGGCACGGTGACGGCCCCGATCGGCAGCAACGCCGCCCCGGCGAGCATCACCGTCCCGAGCGGCAGCGCCCAGGACCCCATGCGTCGATCCCAGCGGGGCGCGGCATAAAGGGTGGTCGCAAGCCCCACCGCCGTTCCAAGCAGGAGCAGCCCGAAGGTCGCATCATCCACCCCGATCCGCGCCTTGAGCACCGGCACCATGGCGGCAAAGCAGCCCCAGGTCAGACCGACTGCGGCAAACGCGGCGACAGGCGCGCGGCTCAGGCGTAGGGCAGACAGAATGGACATGGAAAGACTCCGGACAGGGGCCAATCCGCCCCGCTTCTTCCTTTCACAGATATCCCGGGGAGCGCGAGGGGCTGGCTCCTCGCCCCATGAAGAAAAGTCGTCGGCGAAGCCGTCCTTTGGATTACCCGTGCTCTTTCAGAAGGCGCGCCTTCTGCCGCTGCCAGTCGCGCTTGGCCATGGTGTCCCGCTTGTCGGTCGTCTTCTTGCCCTTGGCGATGCCGATCTTCAGTTTCACCATCCCGCGATGGTTGAAGTAGAGAACCAGCGGCACCAGCGTGTAACCTTCGCGCGCCGAGGCGTTCCACAGCTTGGACAATTCCCGCTTGGACACCAGCAGCTTGCGCCGCCGCCGTTCGTCGTGCCCGAAGGTCTTGGCCTGGGCGTAGGGCGCGACATAGCCGTTCACCAGCCAGAGCTCGCCATCGTCCACGGTCGCATAGCTTTCGGCGATATTGGAGCCGCCCTCGCGCAGGGATTTGACCTCCGATCCCTCCAGGACGATGCCGCATTCCAGATCGCTCTCGATGGCGTAATCGTACCGGGCCCGCCGGTTTTCGGCGATCACCTTGTAGTTCTTGTCGTCGGGTTTCTTGGCCATGGCTGGCAGTTAAGCGCGCACCACATCCCTGTCCAGCCAATGGGAGGCCAGCAGATGGACGACGGCGACGACGGCCGCCAATCCACCACCGATCCCCAGGGCCAAGACGCCATAGCCCGCGATGACCCAGCCGCCGATGGCCGAACCGATGGCCGCGCCCAGATAGATCGATGCGGCGTGAAGCGACAGGGCGACCGGCGCGCGGGGACCGGCCTTGCTGACCAGACGGGATTGCTGGGCGGCGTTGAAGCCGTAGCCACTGGCGTTCCAGACGAAGATCAGCGCGTAGAGCAAGGTGACGGGCAGCGGCAGAGACGACAGCAGCGGCATCAGGGCCACCTGGGACAGGGCCAGGGCGATCAGCGTGCGGATCGGGCCCAACCGGTCGGCCAGAACCCCGCCCGCGAGGTTTCCGGTAACGGCACCCAGGCCCGCGATCATCAGCGCCGCGGCGACACCGTCGCGGCCAAGGCCCATCGTCTGTTCCAAAAGCGGCGCCATGTAGGTGAACGGGATGTAGATCGCGGCCAGGAACGTCGCGGTAAACAGGATCGCCAGCATCAGCTTCGGATCGGCCAGGACATTGCCCAGATCCGACAGGCGCACCGGTTGGAAAGTGAGGCCCCGGGGGACCAGCACCCAGACCAAACCCGCGACCAGAACGACCAGGATCGCGACCAACCAGAACGCCGTGCGCCAGCCATAGGTGTAGGCGATCCAACTGCCGAAGGGCACGCCCATGACTTGGGACACGGTCAGACCCAGAAAGACCAGCGCGAGCATTTTGCCCCGCGCCTCGGGCGGGGCGAGAGCGGCCACCGTGGCGGCCGCCACGGGCGTGGTGACCCCAGCGCCCGCGGCGGCGAGGATCCGCGCGGCGTAGAGCCATTCGACCGACGGCGCCGCCGCCGACCCGGCCGCGGCCAGGCCGAACGCGCCGAGCCCCAAGACCATCACCCGCCGCCGCCCCAGCCGGCCAGTTGCTGCCACCAAGAGGGGTGAGAGGATGACATAAGCCAGGGCGTAGACCGTCAGGATCCAACCGGCCTGGGACGGGGTGAGCGCCAGCCCCTGGGCCATGGGCGACAGCGCCCCGATGACCAGGAACGCGCCCATCCCGATGACGAAATTGGCGGCCGACAGGACCGGAACGAGGCCCCGCGGCAGGCCCTCGCTCAATTCAGAAGACCGGCATGGCGCATGGCGTCCGAGATGCGAGCCTTGGTCCCCTCGGTGGGCGGCAGCAGCGGCAGCCGCACCTCGTCGGAGCAGCGATCCAGCAGGGAGAGGGCATATTTGGCACCCGCCAGGCCAGGCTCGGCGAAGATCGCGTGATGCAGGGGCATCAGCCGGTCCTGGATCGACAGGGCCGTATCGTAATCGTTCGCCAGACAGGCCTCCTGCATTTCCGACAGAAGGCGCGGAGCGACGTTGCAGGTCACGGAGATGCAGCCCACGCCACCCTGGGCATTGAAGCCATGGGCGGTCGCGTCTTCACCCGAAAGCTGGATGAAGTCGGGACCGCAGGTGATCCGCTGGGCAGAAACGCGGGCCAGATCGCCCGTTGCGTCCTTCACGCCCACGATCTCGGGCAGTTTCGCCAGTTCGCCCATTGTGCCGGGCGACATGTCCACGACCGACCGGCCGGGGATGTTGTAGATGATGATGGGCAGCCCCACCTCGGCCAGCGCTTGGTAATGGGCGGCCAGACCGGCTTGGGTCGGCTTGTTGTAGTAAGGCGTAACCACCAGCACGGCATCGGCGCCGGCGGCCTTGGCGTGTTCGGCCAGGCGCCGCGCCTCGGCCGTGTTGTTCGACCCCGCCCCGGCGATGACGGGCACGCGGCCTGCGGCGCGGGTGACGACCCGTTCGACCACGGCGTCATGTTCTTCATGCGACAGCGTCGGACTTTCCCCGGTCGTGCCCACGGGCACCAGCGCCTTCGTGCCCTCCTCGATCTGCCAGTCGACCAAGGCGTCCAACGCCTCGAAATCGACGGCCCCGTCTTTCAGAGGCGTCACCAGGGCAACCATGGATCCCTTCAGCATCGGCGCGTCCTCCTGACGGTTGAAAAAGTGGGCGGAAGCTACCCCCGCACCCAGGGACGGGCAAGCCGGTGGTTTTCCCTGCCGTCCTGGCGCCTTAAATATTCCCAAGTCTTCCGCCATCCCCGGCGGCATAGCGAGGACCCCCGATATGCTGAGACTCGTTCTAACCACATGTTTCGCGGTGTTTACGGCCTTGCCCGCCGCGGCGACGACGCCCGATCCGGACCTCATCGTCGGGCTGGCCCATGCCCGCGACCGGGACGGCTCGGCGGCCCGCGCGGCCATGGGACGGATCGAAAATCAGGTCGAACGCGACATTGTGATGTGGCGTCTGCTGCGCAGCCGGGATGGCACTTTTGCAGAGGCCGAGGATTTTCTGAAGCGGAACCCGGATTGGCCGGGTCTGGCGTTGCTTCGGACCCGGGTGGAAGCGTCGATCCCGGCGACGACATCGCCGGAGCGCATCCTGGCCTTCTTCCACGATACGGCACCGCAGACCGCAAAAGGCGCGCTGATGTATGCGGTCGCCCTGAAATCCGTCGGCCGCGACATGGAGGCGGAGACGCTGCTCATCGAAACCTGGCTGACGGCGCCCATGCCCGCGTCGTCCCATGCGGGGTTTGTGGAATTGTTCGGCGATCTGCTGGCCCCCTATCACGCGGCCCGGCTCGATGCGCTGACCTGGTCCGGTGACATCGAATCCGCGACCCGCATGCTGCCATTGGTCGATGGCCCCGAGCTTGATCTGGCCCGGGCCCGGATCGCGCTGCGGGCCGACCGGTCGGGCGTGGATGCCCTGATCGAGGCCGTTCCCGAAGACTGGCGCGATCATCAGGGGCTTGCCTACGAACGCTTCCGCTGGCGGCTGGAGCGGGGTCGCGGCGAGGACGCGCTGGAATTGCTGTTCGCCTACGACGAAAGCGCGGACACGCTGGGCGCCCCTGAAGCCTGGGCGCCCCACCGCGCGCGTATCGCTCGTTTGCTGAAGCAGGACGGGTTCTATGAAGAAGCCTACCGCGTGGCCGCCAACCATCACCTGCCGGAGGGGCACGGGGATGTGTCGTCCAATGAGTGGCTGGCCGGATATCTGGCGCTGCGCTTCTTGAATCAACCCGAGACCGCCGCTGACCATTTCCGGCGCTTCGATGCCCATGTGCGGTCACCCATTTCCAAGGGCCGGGCAGGATATTGGCTGGGCCGCGCCCTGGAGGCCACGGGCGACGCGGAGGGTGCCGCCGCGGCCTATGCCGCGGGCGCGCGGTATCAGACCAGTTTCTATGGCCAACTCGCCGCCGAGCGCGCGGACCTGCCGGCCGATCCGTTGCTGGCCGGGACCGAGACTTTCCCGCCGCTGGCCGAGACATCCCTGACCGAGAGCAGCGTCTTGGAAGCGGGCCGCATCCTGCAAGCCATGGGCGAACGCGATCTGGCTGAACGGTTCCTGGCCCATCTGGCCGAAAGCCTGCCCCGCGCCGAAATCGGCACGCTGATCGACGAAGTTCTGGCCATGAACGAGCCCCATATCGCGCTGAAGGTCGCCAAACGCGCCGCGCAATCGGGGCATGAATTGCACGCGGGCTACTTCCCGATCACCGATTTGGCCGATCTGGCCAGCCCGGTGGCGCCTGAACTGACGCTGGCCATCGCCCGCCGCGAAAGCGAGTTCGACCCGGTCGTCCGCTCCGGCGCGGGGGCGCTGGGCCTGATGCAGTTGATGCCGGGAACGGCGCGCGAAATGGCGGGTCTGCTGGGCGTCGAAAACTACGCCCAATCCCGCCTGACACGCGAGCCGCTGTTCAATGCCCGCCTGGGCACCGCCTATCTGGGCGAATTGGAAGCCGAGTTCGGCCGGTCCACGGTGCTGGTCCCGGCTGCCTACAACGCGGGCCCATCCCGCGCGCGCCGCTGGTTCAGCGAATTGGGCGATCCGTCCGACCCGTCCATCGACATCGTCGACTGGATCGAAGATGTCGATTTCGCGGAGACGCGGAATTACATCATGCGCGTCTCGGAAAGCCTGCTGCCCTACCACGCCCGCCTGACCGGCGAGGTCGGAGAGATCAAGCTGACCGATTGGCTGCGCAACGGCTATGACGAATTGGCCCCGAAAGGGGTGGTGGCGACGCGGCAGAACGACGGTTGATCAGGGCGAGTGCGGTCAATCGATGCGACGGGCCCGCCCGGTCCGCCAAACCGTGAAGATCCCCGCCGCGACCACGATCGCGGCGCCCAGTGCCACGTTCAGCCGTAGTGTTTCGCCGAACATGGTGACGCCGATGGCGGACGCGAAGACCAGGTGCAGATAGGCGAAGGGCTGGACCACGCTCGCCTCCGCCGCCTCGTAGGTCTTGATGAAGAGCCATTGGCCCAACGCTGCCAAGGCGCAGAGACCGGCCATCCAGACCCAATCCGCGCCCGTCATCGGCTCCCACATCCAGAGGCCCAGCGGCGTGATCGCCACGGCGCCGGCGCAGCCCGTCCAGACGAATGAGGTGAGCGCGTCATCGGTACGCGCGACCAATCGAGTCAACACCGCATAGAGCGCGAACATGAACGCCGCGATCAGCGGCAGCAGCGCCAGGGGGCTGAACACACCGCCCGCGGGCGCCAGGATGATCAGCACGCCCAGAAAGCCGACCCCGATGGCGATCCATCGAAGCGGTCCGACCTTTTCGCCCAGGATCGGGCCCGAGATGGCCGCGACCAGCAGCGGGGCCAGCGCGAAGATCGCGTGGCTTTCCGTCAGCCCCAGAAGCACGAAGGCGGAGACCAGAATGCAGATCTCCGCCACAAACAGCAGGCTGCGCGACGCTTGGAGCCAGGGGCGCGGCGTGGCCCAGGCCCGCCGCAACGCGCCACGCTGGGC
>JBCDCS010000175.1:0-6300 GCA_039181205.1 Pseudomonadota bacterium | reverse complement strand
TCTGCGGATCGCGGATCAGGTCCTTGGCCTTGGCCCAGGCGGCCTGGGCCATTTCGATGTCGCGGGTCTTGTCCTGGGTTTCCCAGGTGAAGCCTTCGCCCATCGTATAGAATTGGCACAAGTCACTGAAATTATTGGTGATCAGATCACGCTCACCCGTGCCCATCCCACCTTTGATGAACTGCACGACGGCGCAGGGAAGCCCGTGGGCGATGCAGCGAAAGATCATGCCGAAGGCCGAGGACGACTTGCCCTTGCCCTTGCCGGTATGGACGATGATCAGGCCCTTTTCATGGGTCTTGGTGGCCATGATCTTGTCGCGGGCGGCTTTCTTCTTGGCCATTTTGGCGTTGTGGCGGGCGGCGTCGTCGACGGTCATTGGGCGGCTCCTGATGCTCCGGGGGACTGTCCGGCGGGCCGGCGCGAGCGTCAAGATGCGGGGTGAAAACCGGGATCATCTGGGGGCACCCGCCGTGCACCCCCTGTACACCCCCCGTACATACGCGCGTTCGCACGGTTTTGTTTGCCTTTGGTTAAGCTTTGGTTTGAGGGGGCATTGCCCCTGGCGAGATCCAGCTTTCTCCAACCATTCACCTGTTGGCAGCGGTTACGCGAGAAATCGTCGTCAGGATTTGAAACAGCTTTGATGAATGTCCGCTGCGAGCCCGGCTTTGTGACGCGCAGGTCCTGTTTCGGCAGGGTCGGTTCAATTGGAGTCGTGTGATGACACTGGGCTGAAGCCGCCCTGAGCGCGAATGGAGGCTCGGCCCGTGATGGCCGCCTCCGATCTTGGTCCGAGGATGGGCGCCGGCCGAGCTTGTCGGCCGGCGCACCGGGGCATACCGCGTGTGGATCAGGCGACGCTGGTCGCAGCCGAGCCGTAGCTGACGTCGAGGACCTCGCCGGTCATGCTGCGGGTGGCGGCGCTGGTGAAGAACATCACCGATTCCGCGACCTCCTCGGGCTCCAGATGGCCGACGCCGAGGGGCGCGCCTTGGGCGATCATGGCCGACACCGCGTCGAAGGTGGGGTTCGGGTCGTTCGGCATCATCATGCCTAGCACGGAAGCGTTGTCGGCAAACGGCGTCCGCACCAGCCCCGGGGCCACCACGTTGCACATGATGTTGTCGCGCCCGTAGGCGATGGCCGCGCTCTTGGCGAAGCCGTTCACGGCCCACTTGGTCGACCCATAGACACCGAAGATGTCGTTACCCGTGCGTGCAAGTCCCGAGGAGATGTAGATGATCCGGCCCCCGCCAGCGGCCCGCAGATGCGGCACGGCGGCCTGCGTCGTCTTCATGTATCCGCCCACATTGACCTCGTAGAGCGTCGAGATTTCGCCTGCTGTGGCGTCCGCGATTGCGCCGGCATGGCCGACGCCCGCATTGGCGAGCACGATGTCGAGGCTGCCGAAGCGGTCCACGGCCTGTTGCATGGCGGCCTGCTGGTCCTCCAGGTTCCGCACATCGCCCCTGTAGGTCATGCACTGGGCCCCGAGCGCTTCGATGCGCGCCTGCGCCGCGGCCAGGTCGGCCTGACTGGGCAAGGCGTAGCTCACATGGGGCAGGCTGCCGGAGGCGATGTCGAACAGGACGATGTTGGCGCCGGCCTTCGCCATCTCTTCGGCGGAGGCGAGGCCGATGCCTCGGGCACCGCCGGTGATGAAGGCAGTCTTGCCCGACAGTTCCCCGACCGGGGCCGTCTGGGCGCTGGCGGCACGGGCGCCGACCAAGGCGGCCGCAGCAGCGCCGAGACCTCCGCCCAGGGCCCGGCGGCGGCCGAGATCGACTGGTTGGTCGGCGGTGCGGGATGCGGGGGTTTGGATATCTTTGGTCATGGTCTCATCTCCTTGGGTGGTTGGTTGTGGTGCCGCGCGGCAATGGCCCACGGCCTTGTTGGACTTCACTGCGTCGCGCGTGCTGCTTCGAAGGCCATCAGCATCTCGGGCGTGGCGATCGTGTTTTCCTGGGAAAACAGCGGGCTGTCGTGGGACAGGGTCGCTCCGAAAGCGATGGCGAGGGAGAGGGTGGCGGCTTTCAGCATGTCTGGCTCCTTGGTGTGATCTTGGTGTTCCGTTTCGTGATGATTGGGAGATGGAGCTTGCGCATTGATCCGTGTAGGCGGTAATTTCGCATTCAATAATTGCAGAAAGCGCAACTAATGCCGGACGCCAATGTCGAGCTGTTTATCCGCGTCGTGGAGACCGGGAGCCTGAAAGCAGCCGCCGAAGAGGCGAAAACGGACCCGTCCTCGGTGACCCGAAAGATCGCCAGCCTGGAGGCCCGGCTCGGCGCCAAGCTACTGATCCGCTCGACCCGGAGGTCCCGGCCGACGGAGGCCGGCCAGGCCTATTACGATGGCGTCCGTCGGTTGGTGGAAGAACAGGCGGCCCTGGAGGCCGAGATCGCCGGGCTCTCCGATACGCCGAAGGGTCTGCTGCGTGTCACGGCGCCCGTCGATTTCGGCGCCCGGTTCGTCACGCCGGTGGTGGATCGGCTGCTGTCCGAGCATCCCGACCTGTCGGTCGAGTTGAAACTGGGCAGCGAATTCGCCGATCTGCGCGAAGCGAATGTGGACGTGGCCGTGCGGATCGGCACCCTGTCCGACAGCGCGCTGATCGCCCGCCGGTTCGGCGAGGTCCCCCGGGCCATCGTCGTGGCGCCATCCTATGTGGAGCGCCACGGGCTGCCGGACCGGCCCGAGGACCTGCCGCAGCACAATTTCGTCTTCTACCGCGCCATGCCGGAGATGAAGCTGAACCTGGTGCGGGGCGAGGAGAGTATTTCGGTGGCCGTCGGCCGAACGCGGATCACGGTGAACAGCATGGCGGCGATCCGGGAACTTCTATTCTCGGGCCAGGGGATGGTCCTGTCGCCCCTCTGGGCTTGCGAGGACGCGCTGGCGGATGGCCGGGTCATCCGCGTGCTCGAAGACTGGCAAAGCCCCGCCTTCCCGCTCCACGGCATCTTCCTGCCCAGTCCGTTCCGCCCCGCGAAGCTGCGCGTTTTCCTGGATGCGATGGCGGAGCAAACGAAGGCCGAGCCCTCGCTTGTCACCTCCTGAAGGCGCCTGGGTTTTGGAACCGGAAATCAGGGAGCAGGAGCTGTTCTGAAACCACCAACTCTCCGTCCGAAGTCGTTTCGCTTCCAATCCGACCTAGGCGACGCCCCATTTGGGCGGTTTCGGACATATACCATGGCGAAGCAGACCTTCGCGGACACGCAGCGGAGGTCCGCTTCATCACGGCAGTCAGCCGACCTCCATGTCCGCAAGGACCTCCACCAAACTCGCCCCGTGCATGTCCCGGTCTTGCAGGCTGCCCTGGACCTGCGGGCGCGGCAGGCTGAGCTTCACCACATGCAGATCCGGCATATCGAAGCGCCTGACGTCTCCAACACCCAGGCGTGCGGAAAACACCTCCGTCGCGACCGCCGCGACCCTGGCATAGCTTTCGCCGTCGCAGAACAGATCGATGGTGATCCAGAACGGCCCGGCATTCTTCGACCGCAACCTGGCCAGGTCCCGCAACCTAGGCATCCAGCACCTCCAACCGGAACCCATCCATCGGATCGTCCAGCGCCAGAACGTGGTGCAGCACGAATTCGTAGCGCGCGCCCATATCCGTTTCCGGTGGCGAAAATGGGAAGGCGAAGGTCGGCATCGGTTCATCCGGGGTCAGCGGATGATGCAGCAACAGCGGATTGACCAGCTTGGCGATGTCGCGGGCCGTCGGCTCATCTGCGGCGATCACCTGGGCGGTCACGCCGACCTCGTTTGGGATTGCCCGGCCCGGCTCCAAATCCCCGAGCGCGGAATCCACGCCGATGCGCCGAAGCTGCAGATCATACTCCACGTCACCCATCCGGGACCGGATGCGATCCCGGGCGCGGGCCTCCAGCGAGGCACACCAATCGGCGACATTGACCACGTATCTTGGATCCCGCAGGATCACGAGCGACAGGATCCCGTGTCCGATCTTCCGCGCCGCCTCCAGTTTGACGCTGTAGGGCCCCGGCACCCAGGTGCTGCCCTCAACCCGAACCGATCCGTCACCGACGGCGCGATAGGTCGCCCCGGACACGTCGAGATACCCGCCCGGCTCATGCAGGCGGATCGGGTCCGCATTCTCATAGAGCAGATGCGCGGCCACGGTCTCTGGCGTGGCGCGGGATGTTTCGGCCAGGGGCGTCAGGGTGAACCCACGCCCGTCAAAGTCGATCTCGATCACGCCCGTATCGGGATGGGTGCAGCAATAGGCGCCGCATTCACCGACCTTGGCCCCGTGCCAGGCGCCCCCCAGATGACAGCCCCGCGCCAGGGGCAAAGCCGCCAGGATCGCCGTATCGGTCGTGCGCCCGCAGATCACGATCTCGGCCCCGGTGGCCAGCGCCGCCTGCACCTGTTCCACGCCCGCCAACGCCACGATGTTGGTACAGTCGGCCAACGCGCTGGCCTCCACATCGGGCGCACCCGGTAAGGGCGAAACGCGATCCCACCTATCGGCCAGATCCTCGGGGTCGCGGTCGCTGTAGAGCACGGCGATCTTCGCGCGGTGCCCGGTCTCGGCCAGGATGTCTCGGGTGATACCCACCAGCCAATCCACCGCCGAGGCCGCCCCGCATGTCCCGGCCGTCCCGATCACCAGCGGGCAGCCGGCCTTTCGCGCCGCGTCGATCAAGACCGCCCAATCGCCTTTGATCTGCGCGCGGGAATACTTGCTGACACCCTGCCCCAGATAGGCCGGGCCGCTATCCGTCGATCCACCGTCGATGGCGATCAGATCCGGCCCCCGGGCCACGCCTCGCGCCAGCGCCACATCATCCCATCCCAGTCCCAGCGCACCCGCCGGGACCAGAATACGGACGCACTCAGTCGACGGGTTTGGCATGGTCGGGCACGATGGGCTTGCGCAGGATCCGCCGCAAGAACATGGGCGCGATGAACCCGGCAAAGGCCGCCACGAAGAGGCCGATGCTGATCCCAGACGAAAACAGATAGGTCCAATCGCCGTCCGACAGGACCATGGCATCGCGCAATTGCTTCTCCATCTTCCCGCCCAGCAAAATGCCCAAGATCACGGGCACCGTTGGGATATCGAGCTTTCGCAGCACGTAACCCAGCACCCCGAACGCCACCACAAGCAGCAGGTCGAAATAGCTGCCGGTCAGTGAATAGATGCCGACGAAGGACACCATGGTGACCCCTGGCATCAGGATCGCGGGCGGCATGTCCAGCACGCGCACGAACACCTTCACCATGGGCACGTTCATGGCCAGCAGCACGAAATTCGCGATCAGCAGTGACGCGATCAGCCCCCAGACCACGTCGGGCCGGTCGGTGAAGAGCGTCGGGCCCGGCGTGATGTTCAGGGTGACCAACACGGCAAGCAGCACGGCGGTCGTCCCCGACCCCGGCACGCCTAGCGTCAGCATCGGGACCAGCGCGCCCCCGGCCGCCGCGTTGTTGCCGACCTCGGGCGCCGCGATGCCCTTCGGGACACCGCTGCCGAACTTGCCCTTCTCCCCCGCGATGGATTTCTCCGTCACATAGGTCAGGAAGGAGCCAAGCGACGCGCCCGCCCCCGGCAGAACCCCGGCGATGAAGCCCAGAACCGATGACCGCGCCATGGTCCAGCGTGTCGTCCAGATGTCGCGCCAGGGGACCGTGACCTTGCTCAGCTTGATGTTCAGCGCCCCGCCGACGCCGTGCTTTTCGATGAAGAAGAAGACCTCGGACACCGCGAACAAGCCGACGATGGCCACCAGGAAATCGACGCCGTCATAGAGGTGTAGATTGCCCCCGGTCAGCCGCGCCATGCCACTGTTCGGATCGAGCCCGATCATGGCGATCCCAATGCCCAGCGCACTGGCGAAGGCGGCCTTGGCCTGGTTGTTCGACGCAATGCCGCCCAAGGTGCAGAACGCCAGCAGGTAAAGCGCAAAGTACTCCGCCGGGCCGAACTGGTAGGCGATGTCCGACAAGATCGGAGCCAGGAACATCAGGCCGACCGTGCTCAGCGTCGCGCCCACGAAGGATGCCACACCCGAAATGACCAGCGCATCCCCGGGCCGCCCGTTCTTGGCCATGGGATGGCCGTCCAGGCAGGTCATCATCGCCGGTTCGTCGCCGGGAATGTTCAGCAGGATCGAACTGATCCGTCCGCCATACATCGCGCCATAGTAAATCGCCGTCAGCAGAACCAAGGCCGCGACCGCGTCCAGGCCCAGGGTGAAGGTCAGCGGGATCATGATCGCCACGCCGTTCGATGGCCCGAGCCCCGGCAAGGCGCCGACGATGGTG
>JBCDCS010000174.1:0-6334 GCA_039181205.1 Pseudomonadota bacterium | reverse complement strand
GTCTGCCAAAAGCCGCACATCGACCAGGTTGATCGACCCGCCCATGGGCAAGGCGGGCAGCGTTCCGTTGGCCAGATCGCGCAGCAGTCGGCCGGGTGGGGTCGGCCGATGGTCCCCCGGCCCGATGGGTGTGCCCGGCCGTGCGATCACCACCTCGATTCGGTCGGCCGCCCGCGACACCAATGCTTCGGCGTCGTGCTTCGATCTGGCATAGGCCCCGAAGAGGGCCGCGCGGTCTACCCGGTAGGTCTCGTCCACATCCATCGCCCGCCGCGGCCCGGTGATCAGTGCCACGTTTGACGAGCAATAGACGAAGCGCCGGGCGCCTGCGGCAATGGCGGCCTCCAGGAGGATTTTAGTGCCCGTCACATTCACCCGATGATGTTGGTCCGCATCGCGTGCCGGGGTCCAAAGGTCGCTGATGGCGGCCAAATGGTAGACGGTCTCAACGCCGTCCATAGCGGATGCCATGGCCGCGGCGTCCAAGATATCCGCGACGCGGGCCTCGACGCCGTCCGGCAAATCGGTGCCGAACTGCAGATCCGTCGCCCGCACCGACCGCCCCGCCTGTACCAGAGCGGCCACCAAATGACGCCCGACGAACCCATCTGCGCCGGTCACGAGCGCGGTCACTTTGGCTGATAAGGCGATCGGGTCGGTTCCTGTCTGCAAGGTCGCGTCTTCGGGCCATGTGAACGTGCAGAGGACAGATGGCGAAGTATCGTTTCTTGTTTGAACGGGTCTCTATTTCTTGGGAGCAGGATCGTCAATTTTGTCTGTTTTTCTAATGGACTGCGGTCGCCCGGATCGGTCGATGGTTCTTCTCTTCGAGGGTATGTTGCGAGATGATCATTTTGGTCGTTATCGCGGCTGGAACGACGCAATTGCCAGGCGGAAGGCACTTTCGGGCATCTGATGGATACCAGATCCGACAAGATGGTCACCTGCGGACCATACACAGCCTCGACGTACTGGCGCTTGTTGCGGATGTCTTTTCGCCTTCGCCGCTTGTTTCCTTTTTTTGCTCAGTCCTCTGAATACAGCGGCGGACCGCTTGGATCCCGGGCGGATCAGGGCAGCCAGGCGGATGAAATCCGCGATTGCGGAGTCGCGATACAGCTACAACTGTTGGGCGAAAAGTCGTTTGGGATAGTCGCGCCATGGGCTTACCGGCACCATTCCGTGACGGGCATGCTGTGACCGGTTGACTCGTGGCGCCAACACCGTGACCGTTGCCGCGCTGGCCGCCAGACACTGGATTTCTCAGCCCGGGGGACCGTGAGAAATCCACCAGCCAAGCGCCGCTCTTGAAAATCAGTGCGACCGTTGCCGGAAGACCGGCAGCGCAATGACAAGGGGGACTTGCGTGTCTAGGCCTTACCATAAACTTGCCTGCCTCGCGGGAGCGGTGGCGGTCATCCCGCTTACGGCCCAATCGCAGACGGCTGACGATACCGACGTGGTCGTACTGGACGAAATCGTCGTCACCGCGCGCCGAACCGAGGAATCTCTGTTGGATGTCCCGGCGAGCGTATCGGTCGTCACCACCGAAGACATCGAAAGATCGAACATCACGACGACCCGGCAGGTTTTCGATCAATTGCCGAATGTGAATTTCACCTTCGGCGGGACGTCGGCGACGACTGAGCCGTCCATTCGCGGCTTCAACAACCAGATCGGGTCTGGGGCGACCTCGCCTTCGGTGGGTGTCTTCGTGGACGGCGTTCTGGTCAATCCAAGCAGTTCCAATGCCGCCGTCGGCCAAAACACCGCTGACCTGGAACGCGTCGAAAGCGCGCTGGGCCCGCAGAACAACAATTTCGGGCGGGGCACGGTCGGCGGCGCGGTCAACTTTGTGACGAAGAAGCCCACGGAGACTTTCGAGTTCAGCGTCGAGGGTGACATCGGATCCCGCGTTGACGGGGGCGGGACACTTATCCTGAACCAGCCGCTAAATTCTGATGGCAGCACGGCAGCGCGCTTGGTCCTCGATGGACGCGCCTCGGATGGGTTCATCGAGATCGCGGGCGACGGCCCGGACGAAATCGGATCGGCGGATTTCGGGGTTCGCTTCAGTGTGCGGTCCAGACCGACCGAGAGGCTGACCCTGGATGCGTCGTTCTCCTACGACCGATCGGAATTCGACGGCTTGGGTTTTGCGACCTTTGGATCGATTAATGACGACGATCCGACCTTTCCCGGCGACTCGCCAGGCGAGCAGAATACGGATCGCTTTCTTGTCCGCGCGGAGATTGCATATGAATTCGACGCCGGAACTCTGATCCTCCGCGGGTCTTATCTGGATACCGCGTTAAACGGCCCCCTTGATACCGACTTCACGCCATTTGATGTGGCGGTCGCTGAAACTGATGTGACCCAGAATCAGTTTTCCGGAGAGTTTCGGTTCGAAGGGAACGAATTCGACCTGCCGGGCAATTTGGGAACCGCATCCGTCAATCTCGGCACGTCGATCAGTTTCGTCGATTTTGATACCAGCCCGGTCACCGATCCGGGTCAGGACGGCTTTGATTTCGCCTTTGCCGGCACGCCATTTGCGGGAGCCTTGGATGACGGAAGCATCATCTCGACCGGGTCCGAGCAGGAGGTCTTTTCATTCGGCGTTTTCGCGGAGGCGCGTTGGCGGCCGATCCCACGGCTGGAAATCGCGGGGGGCATCCGGTTCAGCCTCGATGATGTCGAAACGTCGGGCGAGACTGTTTCAACCGGCTTGTCGGTCTTCGTTGTATCCCCAGTGGCCTTCGACAGCGGCAGCGAGACCTTCACGGCCTTCACGCCGAATGCGTCGATCAAATACGATTGGACGGATAACTTCTCGACCTATTTTTCGTTTTCCACGGGCTTCCGGGCTGGGGGCTTCAGTTCGACACCGGCTGGCTTCGATACGTTTGACGAGGAACGGGCGACGCAGTTCGAGGCTGGTTTCCGCGGCAGCTTCTTCGATGATCGCCTGTTCATTTCCGGCAGTGGTTTCTTCCTGGAGGTCGACGACCTGCAGGTATCGACCACCGAGACCCTCGGCGCCATATCCTTTTCGCTGGACACGAACGCCGATGCAGAAAGTGTCGGCGGCGAAATCGAAGTGGTCGCGCGCCCGATCGACGGACTCATGCTTGGGGCAACCTGGGGGATCCTCTTCACGGAATTCACGAGCTTTCCGGGTGATGAGGCTCTCGTCGGGGAGCCGTTGCCAGCATCACCAGAGCACACGGTCAATCTGGTTGGTGATTACCAGTTCCCCGTCAGGGGAGTCGATGCGGACGCTTTCTTTCGCGCCGAGTACCGCATCCAGACCAGCTTCACGAGCTTTTCGGATCCGGAGGGCTCGACGCTCTCGGGCTTTGATGTCTTGAACCTGCGGATCGGTTTGCGAGGCGAGCGGTTCCAGTTGGTGGGCTTCGTCGAAAACGTGCTGGACGAGGAATACGCCACTGGCACCAGCTTTCCGGCGCTGGCGATCGTCCCCGGGGCCGAAGCGCTCGGCGTGGCCGGTCCGACGCGGCGGTTTGGTCTGCAGGGCAGGTGGGTGTTTTGAGCCGGAGGAGTTGGGGTCAGCGCCTGAATTTCGCTCGCGAGGCGATCAAAGCCCCGCGACTTCACGTTTTTGACGGTGGGTCAGGCGTCCTGCGCCCTTTTCGTGCGGGTCGGTGCGTTCTAGTTGCTGGATGACAAAAGACGTGGGTTGCATTGGTCTAAGGACAGCAGATGGCCATCGCTGATATCTCCACTTGGAAGAGTGCTGCAGGGCGTCTGACGGACGTCCTGGCCCAGGCCATCGAGCGTCGGCCGCGCCTTTGGCGCTGGATTCTGGCGGGGCCGGTTGCTTTTGTCTTGGCCCTCATAAGCCTGGGAGCCATGCCGCATATCTTGCCGCAAGGCCGGGGCGGCGTGGATCATCTGATCGTTCCCACGATCCTTCTGCCGATTACCTGGGCGGCCTTGATCATCTGGCCGGTTGCGACCGAGCGGCTGCCGGTCTGTGTCGCGGTCTATACCGTGGCCATTTTCGTCTTCGGTGGCGTGATCGCCGCCGCGTTGATCTGAGCAAGGGAGGCGGAAATGCTTGGCGCCCCGGCAAAGAAACGACTGATTGCGCTGCATGGATGGTCGGCGACGGTGCTGGCCATCCTGCTTTATGTGGTGATGTTGACCGGCACCATCACCGTTCTGGGCGAGGAGATCGGCTATTGGTCGGCGGGGCAGACAGAGAGAACGGTTCCTTTCCGGGACGGCTTCGGCGAGATCGTCGCGCGTCTGGCCGAAGAGGTGCCCCAGGGTCAACGGGAAACGCTCACCATATCGGGCATGGGGCCTGACACCGCACGCCTTTTCTTCGATGGCCATGGCGATGGGCCGGACGGCCCATCGACCCATATCTACCGCGTCGTCGAAGTTGAGACGGCGACCGGTCAAATCCTCTCCGATCAGGTGGGTCCTCGCGACGCCATCGACTTCTCCCGGTCCGAGGACTTTCTGGCCCGGTTTTGGCGCGACATGCATATCCGCCTGCACGTGCCTGGTGCGCTTGGGCTCTATCTGACGGGGATCGCCGGAATGGCGATGGTGATCGCTGCGATCACGGGCGTTATGATCCATCGGCATATCATTCAGGAAATGTTCGTCACCGGTCGTCCGGGCAATCGGCTGGTGTCGTTCCGCGACCGGCACAATCTGGCCGGGGTCTGGTCGCTTCCCTTCGCGCTGCTCTTGGCGATCACCGGTACGTTCTACAGTTTCGCGACCACGGTCGCTTTGCCCGTGGGGGCCATTTCCGCCTTCAACGGTGACCAGGACGCGGCCATTGCTGCCGTTCTGCGTCCGGCCCCGCCGCAGATCGACGCCCAGGCCGAGATGGCGGATCTGGACGCGATCGTGGCACGGGCCGAAGCCGCGGCGGGTGCGCCGGTCGAAATCGCGACGATCCATAATTGGGGTCTGACAAATGCCGAAGTGGTTACCCGCCATTTGGAAAGCGACACGCAGCTGTTTCCAACCCAGTATCTGTTCGACGGCGTCACTGGTGCTCTGATCGAACGGGTTGTTCCGGTGGGAGATGGACCGTCTTTCGGGAACGCGCTGCTGGAACTGATGGCACCGCTGCATTTCGGGCATTTCGCGGGCCTGCCCTCGAAAATCGTATGGGTGCTGCTTGGCGCGGCAATGACCTATACCATCGTCACAGGGCTGCAGCTTTGGTTGCGGCGCAGGGCGGACGATCCGGCCTGGCAGGCAGGCGCCCACGCCATGGCCGTCGCGGTCTGGGGATTGCCGATTGCGCTTGTCGCCTCGGCCTATGGGTTCTTCTTGGCCAGCTTTGGGGATGGGCGCGACGCGGCGACCGTGTGGTCGTTCCTGCTGGCCGTGGCGGTCTGTGCGCTTTGGGGCGTCCTGGCCCGCCGTCGGCCGGCTGAAGACCTGGCCCGGCAGATGGAGCGGTTGCTGGGTATTGCCCTGATCCTACTGCCAGTGCTGCGTCTGCAGATGGGGGGCTTGTCTTGGGGTGAAGCGATCGTGAACGGCGCTGGTTCGGTTCTTTTGATCGATGTGATCTGTGTTGGTCTGGGGTTCGGCTGCGTCTGGCATGCACGGAGCCGCGCGCCCGCGCCTACTGCGGAGGGGACGGCGCCCGCTGAATAGATGGCTTCGCGTTCCCGTCGTCTTCGTCCGGGTCGGTGTGGAGCCGCGACTCCAACGTCGCCAGCCGACTCTCCAGCGCGGCAATCCTTGCGTCAGTTTCTTCCATGAGAGCAGCCGGCGGAGCGAAAAGACGCTCCCGCAGGCTCGATGCGGCAGCGGCTATGCGCGCCTTCCAAGCTGCATATCGATCCGGCGGCAGCGCGACCATGAGCCAGCCGAGCGTCGTGACGGTGCCCGCCCAGATCGTCAGGCCCGCCCAATTCGCCAGGACCAGCAAGACCAGACCCGGCAGGACCGTCGCACCAAGCGCCAATCCGACCCAATGGCGCCGTTCAAGCGGGGGCAGCTTGAATGCACGGCGGCGTTTTGGGTCCGTCGTGGCCAAATGGGCGATGCCCGCCATGGAGATGACGATCGCGACGAAGGTCAGCACGACAAGTCGACCCTGCGGCATTCGCTGAAGCTGCGGCAGCCGAGTCGGTGATCTGGCTTGTCTCGTTGGTCGAGCCGCATCATCAGATCTCGCGCTCCGGCTGGCTTAAATCTGCAACCTTAACCAGATTGCCCAACTTGAGCACTACCGGGATTGTGGATCGTCCGTCGCGATCAGCAGGGATGTGGATCGGCATGGCGTTCATTCCGGCATGGAGCCTGGCGATCCTGCGAAGTGGCTCGGCGT
>JBCDCS010000173.1:0-6367 GCA_039181205.1 Pseudomonadota bacterium | reverse complement strand
CGTTTTGGTTTGGTCTTAGACGACAGGTCCGAACCAGGGTCTTGAGCCGTTCTGACGCCACTATGGCCAACAGGGGCTGGCCCAAGTGGGAAGAAACGCGGCCTTGAGTCCGGCCCGGAGAAAAGCGCGCTGATAGGTAAGTCCGGGACTGCAAGGTCGCACTCTCTCCGCAAAATCCAAGATTCATGAGCGAATCTGACGTTGAACGTCGATGAGATGTCCGTTCCAGACCGAAAGGGCCGATCAATCTGACGGCTGGCCAGTAACGAACGAGGACATCAACCAACCCGGCCCAATCATTTACCTCCGCCTCCTAAGGCACCAGACGAATGTCCCTACTCAACCCACCGCGCCGCCCGCTTCTCGAAGAACGCCCCGACCCCTTCGGCCGCTTCATCCCCCTCCCAGCGCTTCGCCAAGGCCGCGATGCTCTCCTCGATCACGGCGTCATCGATGACCGGCCCCAGCCGCCGCGCCAGCCTCTTGGCGTCGGCCACGGCGCCGGGCGCGCAGGCCAGATAGGGCGCGACCTCCGCCTCCACCGCCGCATCCAGCTCGGCCATCGGGACTGCCTTGGCCAGCACCCCCAGCCGCACGGCTTCCGCCGCATCGACGCGCCGGGACGACATGAACACCCGCCGCGCCATCCCTTCACCCAGCCGCGCAATCACGTAGGGCCCGATCGTTGCCGGGATCAGCCCCAGCCGTGTCTCGGTCAGACCGAACAGCGCCGTCTCGGCGCCCACCGCCACATCCGCCACACAGCACAAGCCCACGCCGCCGCCGAAAGTCGCCCCATTCACGCGGGCGATCAAGGGCACCGGCATCTCGTTCAAAGCCTTCAACATTCCTGCCAGGCGCCGCGCCTCGACCGCGCGGCCCGCAGCGTCGGCCTCGAACTGGGCGCGCATCCAACGCAGATCGCCGCCCGCGCAGAACGATTTACCCTCGCCCGTCACCACCACGACCCGCGCCTGAGGATCGGCGGCAAAGGCCGTCAAAGCATCCATCATCGCCGCCGACATGGCATTATGCGTCTCCGGCAG
Organism: Pseudomonadota bacterium; assembly: GCA_039181205.1. GTDB lineage: Bacteria > Pseudomonadota > Alphaproteobacteria > Rhodobacterales > Rhodobacteraceae > Jannaschia. Next base: position 5,321 of record JBCDCS010000173.1, on the reverse strand, counting down.
GTTCAACGTCACCGTCGCCACGCCGCGCCCGTCGCGCTCCACCCGGATCGTCTCCATCACGCTCTCCCAGGCACGGCACGCCCGCTGCGCACCCAATCATATTGGATCCAGACCATCCGGTCGCAGAACCAGACCTTCGGCACTATCGCCAGGACCGTCCCGAACACCGCGCCTTCCCACCAAAGGGCCCAAAGACCCCAGACGGCCAACCCCAAGCCCGGCAGGCTGGCCCAGGCCAGGACATGCGCCGCCCGCCGCTGGTGGCCCGGCAATTCGGCCCGGTGTTCCAGAAAAATCCGCTCTCCCAAAACCGCCCGGCTCATCCAGTGGTCGAAGGCACTGGGCGGTGGGAAAACCCGCGTATTCGCCCAGTTCCAGACCAGGACCAGTCCAACCGCAACCAGACACCACCAGCCAAGCCAGACCCGACTCCAGATCGCCAAAACCAGAAGTGGCAGCACGCTAAAGCGTGTCACCCCCGACCACGGGTTCGCGTGCCGCGCCCAAGTGGCGTCATCCATGGCCATCATCCGTTCGGCTGCCCGAAAGACGTCATCCATCGCGTAAACCCCGCGCCATCTCTCCCGCCTGCGCCACGATCTGCGTATCCAACCCGGTCTCGAACCCGGCGGCCGTCAGATGCGCCAAGACCGCCTCGGTCGCCACATTCCCGGCGGCCCCCGGGGCATAGGGGCATCCGCCTAAGCCCCCCACCGCCGCGTCGAACACGCGCAGACCGCGGGCCAGGCCCACGTCCACATTCTCCAGAGCCCGTCCCGACGTGTCGTGGAAATGCCCGGCCAGTTGGTCCGCGTCCAATTCTCCCAGCACCACGTCCAGCATCTCGTCGACGGCCTCCGGGCGCCCCCGTCCGATCGTATCGCCCAAGGATACCTCGTAACACCCGAAGTCCCGCAGCGCCGCCACCACCCGTGCCACGTCCGCCGGCGGAACCGCGCCATCGTATGGGCATTCGACCACACAGGAGACATAGCCGCGCACGGGAATGCCGTCGTCCTTCGCCGCCGCGACGACCGGGCCGAACCGCTCCAGGCTCTCGGCGATGGTGGCATTCAGGTTTGCCTTGGAAAACCCCTCCGAGGCCGACGCGAAAATCGCCACCTCATCCGCCTTCGCTGCTTGCGCACCCTCATAACCCTTCAAATTGGGCGTCAGCGCCGCATAGGACACGCCCGGCGCCCGATTTATGCCCGCCAAGACCTCCGCCGAATCCGCCATCTGCGGCACCCATTTCGGGCTGACGAAACTGGCCACCTCGATCCGCCGGAACCCGGCCCGGGACAGCAGTTCGACCAGCGCGATCTTATCCGCCGTGGGGATGGCCCGGGGCTCGTTCTGCAGCCCGTCGCGCGGACCGACTTCGAAAATTTCAGCCCGCTGGGACATCGTAGAAGTCCTTCCAATAGACCCCATCTTCGCCGCGGCAGGCCTGCCAGGCATCCCGCGCCTCGCACCGCGCCATCCAGGCCGCCAGGCGCGGCCGATCCCCGATCCGATGGAACCGTCGCCCCATCATGACCGCCTGCGCGACGCAGATATCGGCCGCCGAAAACGACGACAGCAGCCAGTCGCCCGCCAGCCGCCCCTCGATGGCGTCAAAGCACTTTCCGACGCGCGCCGCTTCCAGCTTCATCACCGTGGGCGAGCGCATCCAATCCTCGCGCAGGGCCACATGCTGTTGCGTCAGGTTGGCGGTATGTTGGCTGATCGTCTCGGCGAAATGTACCCAGATCAGCCAATCCACGCGCTCCGCATCGCCCGGCGCCGGGCCGAGCCGCCCCTCCCGCTCGCACAGAAATTCGACAATCGCCCCCGTCTCCCACACCGACCGGCCATCGATCTCCAGGGCCGGGACCCGCCCCACCGGATTCAACGCCAGAAACTCGTCCGAGCGCAGCGATTTGTCGAACGGCCAAACCCGCAACTCGAAATCCAGGCCGAGCTCCTGCAGCAACCAAAGGATGCGATCCGACCGGCTCTGCGGCACGTGATGTAACACGATGCTCATCCCGACACCTCCCGTAACCGCATCTCCCTGATCAACTGTCCCAAAACGGCCATGTCCCCGCAGAACGGGCAAGCGCTCGTCCCGGATGGCATCTGTCGTTCCAAGCACCAAACTCGCCCCATCGCCTGCGCTCCCTCATTCCTCCTCCAGGCGAACCAAGGGGGCCCCGGCTTCCACCTGGTCGCCCATCGCGCAGAGCACCTCAGCCACGATGCCATCCCGCGCGGCTCGCAGCACGTGCTCCATCTTCATCGCCTCCAACACGGCCAATCTGTCCCCCGCCGCCACAGGGGCGCCCGCCGTCGCAAACACCGCCTTCACCAGGCCGGGCATCGGCGCCTCCACGACGCCGGCCGCCGGCCCTGTCCCCGCCGCCACATCCAGCGGATCGGGCAGATCGAACGGATAGGCGTTCCCCCAGAACAACGTCAGCCGCCCGGGATCGCGATGCCAGGACGCCGCAGCCGGCTGTCCCTCCACGGAGAAGCCCGCCCCAACCCGCTCCACGATCCGCGTCCCATCGCCCAGATCCGCCTCGTACCGGCCACGTCCCAGGACCGCAACGTGCCCCGATATCTCCTCCCCGCGATGCACCATCCGGACCGGCCACCGCAGTGGCGTCCAGAGATGGAACACCTGATCCGCTGCCGCCCCGTCCAACCCTAACGCCAGAACCGCCGCCAAGGCGCGGGTCCGGGCGCAGGCCACTGGTTCAGCAGTCAGACCATCGACCTCCCGGTCGATCAACCCCGTATCCACGTCGCCGCGCCCGAACCCTTCATGCAGCGCCAAAGCCCTGAGGAACGCCAAATTGGTCACCGTCCCGGCCACTTCCGTTCCGGCCAGCGCCCGCTCCAACGCGCCCAAGGCGGCGCCCCGTGTCGGGCCATGCACGACCAGCTTCGCGATCATCGGATCGTACCAGGGCGAGATCGCGTCACCCGCGCGCACCCCGGTCTCGGCCCGCACGCCTTCGGGGAAAGACAGATGCGTCAACGTCCCCGTCGCTGGCAAGAACCCATTGGCCGCGTCCTCCGCGTAAAGCCGCGCCTCGAAGCTGTGCCCCCGGATCGCCAAATCGTCCTGCGCCAACCAGAGCGGCTCCCCGGCGGCCACCCGCAGCTGCCATTCCACCAGATCGACTCCAGTGATCGCCTCGGTCACCGGATGTTCGACCTGCAGCCGCGTATTCATCTCCATGAAATAGAACCGGTCCGGCCGAAGCCCCTCGGACGCGTCCACGATGAACTCGACCGTCCCCGCGCCCGCATAGCCGATGGCTTCGGCGGCGCGCACGGCGGCCTTGCCCATGGCCGCCCGCATCTCGTCGGTCATGCCCGGTGCGGGCGCCTCTTCGATCACCTTCTGATGCCGCCGCTGCAGCGAACAATCGCGCTCGAACAGATGCACGGCGCGCACGCCATCCCCGAAGACCTGCACCTCGATATGGCGCGGCGTGCCCACGAATTTCTCGATCAGCACCGCGTCATTCCCGAAGGCCTTCGCCGCTTCCGACCGGGCGGAAGCCAGCGCGTCCGCAAAGCCCGCTGCGCCCTCGACCTTACGCATGCCCTTGCCGCCGCCGCCCGCCACGGCCTTGATCAGAACCGGCCAGCCGATCCGCGCCGCCTCGGCCGCCAGATGCCCGTCGCCCTGATCCGACCCGTGATAGCCCGGCACGACCGGCACACCCGCCGCCTCCATGGCCGCCTTGGCCGCATCCTTCAGGCCCATCGCCCGGATCGCCTTGGCCGACGGCCCGATAAACACCAGCCCGGCCGCCTCCACGGCCTCCACGAAGTCTGGGTTCTCGCTCAGAAATCCGTAGCCGGGATGCACCGCCTCGGCCCCCTTGGCCTGCGCCGCCGCAATGATCGCCTCGCCCCGCAAATAACTCTCCGCCGGCGCCGCCCCGCCCAGGCCCACGGCCTCATCGGCCATCACCACATGCCGCGCCGCACGGTCCACGTCGGAATAGACGGCAACCGTGCGCACCCCCAACCGGCGGCAGGTATCGATCACCCGGCAGGCGATCTCGCCCCGGTTCGCGATCAGGATTTTCCGGAACACAGCCTCTCCTTCACCTCTCGAACGGCCTGCGGCAGCGGCCACGCCTCCGGGTCCCCGCCCTCTGGCGCCAGATCGGGATGCAACCGCACCTCGATCCGCTCCAAAGCGGCATCGGTCGCCTTCTGCACCCGCGCGATCTCGGCTTCCAGCTTGGCCGCGGCGTCCGGGTCCGGCGCCGCTCGATCCCGCGCGATCAAAAGCCCCGACGCCCCCAAAAGCGCGCTCACGGCAAGGCCCGCCGGGGTCGCCCGCATGGCCAGAAGGGTACCCTGCGCCGCCAGGGTCAACACGAACCCCATGCCAAGCCGCGCCTCCCGCTCAGCCGCCGTTTCGCCGCCGGAGGCCAGTTGCAGACGCGCCGCGTCCACTTCCGCGCTGACGATCCGCCGTAGCGTCGCCCGCAGCCCGGCCCGATCCATATCATCGCGGCCCGACCAGACGATCAGGCGCGGAACCCGTTCCCGCGTGGTCTCCACGAAGTCGGCGAAATCAAAGACAGTCTCATAATAATCGGGACGATCATCCGGATGCAGCAGCCAGACCGACACGGCCGACCCCGACCGCCCGGGCACATGCGGAATACCGCTCCGCTCGGGCCGAGGACCCCATGGCGGCACACCGGCCGTCATCTGACGGGCACCTTCGCGGATCTTCCCAGGATGGACGCCGAGGGGTGGTCGCCCATCGCCCGCGGGCTGCAACGCCCCCGGATAGCACCAAGCACCCGCCCCATCACGCCGCTCCCCCGTCCAGATGCCGCGACACGGAATGGGGCAGCGGCCAGGCATCGTAATCCATACCCTTCAGCCGCCCACCCCGCTGCCCCCGCCAGGCATGGCGGTAAAGCTCCATATGCAGCACGATCTCCACCCGCGCCAAAGCAGCATCCACTTTGCCCTGGGTCTCCTGGATCGCGGCCTCCAGCGCCTCTTCCTCCGACCGCCGCTGCAGCCATCCGGGCCGCCGCCATTCGCCGAAGACCAGCTTCCCGGCCGACAGCGCGACCAACAGAACCACATTCGTCGCCAGGGTCGACGCCAACCCGATCAAATCCGTCGGCCCCGGCAGCCAGCCCAGCCATCCGCGTCCCTTGCCCTGCTCCTCGACCAAGAGCGCGCGGGCAATGTCGAACTCCCTTGCGAACCCCTTGCGGAACTGCCTTGCAAAAGCGCGCCGGTCGAAATCGTCCCGCCCCGCCCAGACCTTCAGCTTGGGTCGCGCG
>JBCDCS010000172.1:0-6368 GCA_039181205.1 Pseudomonadota bacterium | reverse complement strand
TTCTGGCACCTTCAGCGCCTCGGTCACTTCCCACGGCATGGTCGTGGCCTCGATCACGCCCTTCGACAGGGCCTCCGGCACGGCGGGGATCGGCATGCCGACCGGGGTGCCGCCAAGGGTCTCCAGAAGCTGGTTCACCATCCGCGAAGCACCGCGCACCTTGACGCCGGCCAGGTCGTCGGGCGTGCGAATCTCGCGGTCGGCATGGATCAGACCCTGGCCGTGAACCCAGGTGCCCAGCAGATGCACGTTGCCGAAATCTTCCTGCATTTCCTGCTCGTAGAGCTGCCAATAGGCGCCCGAAGCCACGCCCGCATCCTCAACGAAGAACGGCAGTTCGAAGACCTCGGTCCGGGGATAGCGGCCTGGGGTGTAGCCGACCACGGTCCACACCACATCGGCCACGCCGTCGATCGCTTGGTCGATCAATTGCGGCGGCGAGCCGCCCAACTGCATGGACGGAAAGCGCTCCACCTCGATGCGGCCGCCCGAGGCTTCCTCCACATTGTCCGCCCAGACATCCAGGACGCGGGTCGGCACATTGGCCTGCGCCGGCAGGAAATGGTGCAGCTTCAGCGTCACCTCCTGCGCCGCAACAGGCAGCGAGGTGAGCGCGAGCGCCGCCAACGCGCCCAGGGTTCTGCGGGTGATCATGGCGTCATCCTCCCAAATGAGACATCTGGCCTGGAAGCGAACCAAATCGCGGGCGGAAAGCCAAGGTCTAACGCGAAGGGAACGCGGCGTAGGTTCGTGGGATCCAGCCTCACAACATCCGCTTCAACAGCCGGTCCTTCTTGATCAACTGATGCCGCAGAACCAGCCCGATATGCCCCACCATCGCGATCAACAGCACCCAACCCGCCCCGATATGCGCCCACTTCGCCACATCGCGCAGCGTGTTGTCCCGGGGCAGCGGACGCGGCATTTCCCACACGCCGAAGAGGTTCACGCCATAATTCCCCCACATCACGTAAAGCCAACCTGTGACCGGCATCACGAACATGGCCAGATAGAACACCTGCTCCACCCGGTGAATGAAGCGCTGCTCGCCCGTCGACAGCGTCGGCGCCCAGGGCGGCAGCTCGCCCATCTGCCGATTGATCAGCCGCGCGACCGCCACGACCAACGCCACCAGCCCCAGCGACTTGTGCCAGTTGTAATAGGTGTTGGTCTCAATCCCGGCGAAGCTGGAGTTGAACCCGATGGCCGTCATGATGTTCCCGCCAACATATTGCAGCGCGAACAGGATCACGATCATCCAATGGAACAGCTTGGTGAGCCGGCCGTAGCCAGCCGCGGAATTCGTCAGTGCCATGGTCGCGCCCCTCTGCCCCGTCACGCCACCATGGGAGACAAACAGGCGCCAGGCCAGACATTTCGGCGGCCGATCCCGTTCCGGTGTTGGGACTAGAGTCTCAGAGCCATGACCTGAACGTACCCGTAGAAGGTCTAAAACGAGCCCACCCTGCTCATTCGTCAGGGTGCGGCGAACGACCGGTTTCAGTCGTCGTTGGCCGCGGCAGATCGTATCGGTGCGGGCTTGTGAACAGCCACGCCGATCATGACGAGGGCGATGCCCAGGACGTCCACGACACTGGGAATCTGACGCAGGACGATGACGCCAATGATCGTGGCAGTCGCAGGCAGCAGAGCGAGCAGAAAGGCGAAGCTGGCGCGCGGCAGACGGGCCATCGCGAGTTGATCGCAGACGTAAGGAATGACGGAGGAACAGATGCCGACGGCAATACCGGCAAGAACCAGAAGCGGTGTCCCGAAGGCTTCGAGGGCTTGCAGGAAGCCGATGGGCATTACGAAGATGAAGGCCGCTGTCATAGCCGCGCCGAGACGCTCCACTCCGCCCGATGCGCCCCCTTCGGAAATCTTGTGGCCAAGAATAATGTAGAGGACGAAGAGCGACCCATTCAGGACTGCCCAGAACAAACCCAAGAGGTCAGACGTTAAAGCAGGCCCATCCGCAGCCAAAAGCGATGGCACGTCTATCAGAAGGGCGACGCCGATGATGGCGAAGGCGAAGGCCAGATAGTTGCGCCCTGTGCGGAGACCCCAGAGCGCGATCCCGATGGTGCCGACGAACTCGATGGCGGCAACCAGCGAGATCGGCAACCGGTCGAGGGCCAGGTAGAACGCGCTGTTCATCACGGCGAGGCAGCCTCCGAGCGCGAGAAGAAGCAGACGCTCGCGGGGAGACGATTTTTTGAACGTGCGCCAGGGTTTCGTGATCGGTGCGAAAACCAGTGCGGCTGACGCGATGCGGAACCAGGCAACGCCAAGCACACCAACGACCGGAAAGAGCAGAACCGCGAAAGCCGGGCCGAGATAGTGAAAAATGGCGGAGACGCAGAACCATGCGTGAGGGGGAACGGCCTCGGACATGCGCGACATGGCTCCGGGGACGTTGGCGACGGCGGGGTGTGTGGGGGCTTGATCTGGCATGTATCTATAATGAAAGGTATAAACAGACCGCGATATGGAGATTTGCTATGTTGACAGCTGAGTTAAATGCAAAAAAGAAGGAAATATCTTCTAGTAGCCTTCGATCCGAAGAAACCGGCCTCGACAGGATCGACGCCGCGATTCTGCATGAGCTCTGTGCGGATGCCCGTATTCCGCGTGCCGAGCTGTCGCGCCGCGTTGGCCTGTCCGCCCCAAGCGTGGCGGACCGTGTGCGGCGTCTTGAGGATGTGGGCATCATCACAGGCTACGGCGCGCGCATCGACCCGGCCCGCCTTGGCTATGGTCTGACCATCCTTATTCGCGCGCGCCCACTGCCCGGCGAGATGAAGAACATGATCCAGGCGATCCAGGAGACGCCGCAGATCGTCGCTTGTGATCGTGTGTCCGGCGAGGATTGCTTCGTTGCGCGGGCGCACGTCCGCGATGTGGCCGAGATGGAAGAGGTTATTGATCGGATCGTTCCGTTCGGTGCCACAAACTCTTCTATCGTTCAGTCGTCACCGGTCGAAGAGCGTTTGGTCGAACTCTAGGTCCATTGCTGAAAGCGGACCTCCATCAAATGGCAGCTTTGTCCGCTTTCCGGACCAAGCCAATCGCCACGGCCACCCCGTGGGCCGACTACTACTGCCGCCCCTCGCGCAGCCAGGCCCCGGTGGCCAAGCCGCCTGCCAGGATCAGGAACAGCCAGGCCGGGACCAGGCTCATGATCCGCACATCGGCCGTCAGATAGGCCTCCCGCGGGGTCCAGCCGATCCAGCCGCGGCCCGCCGCCCGGCGGCCTTCCCGCACCAGTCGCAGATCGGGCGCACCCGCTTCGATGGCCAGCGCCCCGCCGTCGCGTGCCGCAATCGCCGAGGCCATGATCGCGTCCGAGGCGATGGTTTCCTCGAATTCCCGCGGCGCCGCCGGGCCCAGACCGATCACCGCCGTCCGCTCCCCTTCGGCCAACCGATAAAGCCCCTGCTCCTGGCCATCCAGGCGGCCGACAAACCGACCGGGGCTTTCCTCTTCCAGCGCCAATTCGGATTCCGTCCCATCGGGCGCCGTGACGGTGACCGCCCCCGGCGCATCGCCCAAAGTCCGGCGCGTCACCGTGATCTCTTGGCCCAGGGCCGTGGCGGTCAGCGCCTCTTCCTCCAATTCCGGCTCCTGCATCAGCCAATGGGCCAGGCGCCGCAGCAATTCGGCCTGCGGCCCGCCGCCCTCATAGCCCCGATCCCACAGCCAAACATGGTCTGACCCGAGCAACGCTACGCGACCCGCCTTCACCCGGTCCAGCACCAGAAGCGGCTCCCCTTCGACCCCATCCATGACGACCTGGGTTTCGTCCAGGGCCCGCATCTGGATCTGGCGGAACCACCGACCCCACGGCGCGCCCTCGGCGCCGTACCCATCGGGCAAGCCTTCCGTCACGGGGTGCTTCGCCCCGGTCTCGGACACTTCCGGCAGATAGCCTTCCTCCAGCACGATGGCCGTCGGTTCCGCCGGCAAAATCGATGCCAGCGGCGAGCGGTAGATGCTGTCGGCCGTCGCGAAATCGGGCCCGGCGGCAACCAGCAGCGCACCGCCCTCCTCCACATAGGTGCGCACATTATCCAGATAGATCGACGGCAGGATGCCCCGCCGCTGATAGCGGTCGAAGATGATCAGATCGAATTCGTCGATTTTCTCGAAGAACAATTCGCGCGTCGGAAACGCGATCAGCGACAACTCGGTCACCGGCACCCCGTCCTGCTTCCCCGGCGGCCGCAGGATGGTGAAATGCACGAGATCGACGGCGCTGTCGGCCTTCAGCAAGTTGCGCCATGTGCGCTGCCCCGGATGCGGTTCGCCCGACACCAGCAGCACCCGCAACCGATCCCGCACGCCGTTGATCTGGATGACCGCGGCGTTGTTCCTGGTCGTCAGCTCGCCCTCCGCCTCGGGCAACCGGAACTCGATCACGTTCAACCCGCCATGGGGCAGCGTGACCGGCAGTTCCAAATCCTCACCAATAGGAATGCGATAGGCGCGTGGCTGTCCCCCATCGATGCTCAGTTCGATATCCGCCAGGTTTCCGATATCCGCCGGCACATCGCCCTGATCCTCGATGCGCAACGTGATCACGAACTCTTCGTCCAGGATCGCAAAGGCCGGCGCGTTCGACACGATCAGCCGCCGGTCCCAGTCCCCCTCGCGCCCCGTCCGCAACAGATGCAGCGGCGCGGGCAGGTTCGGCAGCCGGGCCATGTCATGCACCTGCCCGTCCGAAATCACGACGGCCCCTGCCACCCGATCCCGCGGCACCTCGGCCAGCAATTCGTTGAGCGCCGTCATCACCAACGTGCCCTCGTCGCCCTCCGCATCGCCGATCCGGGTGACCCGCACGTCCAGCCCGTCCGCCTCGGCTTCCTGCAACAGATCGGCCAATGCCGCCTCGGTCTGCTCCGGCCGGTCCGACACCCGCTGCGACGCGCTCTCATCCACCGCGACCAGCAGGATGTCCGACAGCGGCTCCCGCTCCTCGGTCTGCAGGCTGGGGTCAAGCAGCGCCACGGCCAACGCCCCCACCGCCAGCGATCTGAGCCACCAGCCTGGCATCCGCCGGAAGGCCGCCAGCAAACAGGCCGCCAGGGCGATCCCGGCCAAAGTCGCAATCAGCCAGATGGGCAGCATCGGGTCGAGGACGATCTGGTTCATCTCAGTTCCCCAGCCGATCCAGCAACGCGGGCACATGCACCTGGTCGGATTTGTAGTTCCCCGACAGCACATGCATCACCAGGTTCACGCCGAAGCGATACGCGATCTCCCGCTGTTGTTCCCCGGCGAAACCACGGCCCACAGGCAGCATGGCCCGCCCGCTCTGATCCACCGCCCAGGCCGACGCCCAATCGTTCGCCCCGATCACCACCGGCGTCACACCGTCATTGAGGTTGCGGAAGGGCATCCCCTCCACCTGCTCCACATTGGGCGATGCCTCGACCCAGACATCCCGCGAATTGTACCGCCCCGGGAAATCCTGCAGCAGGTAGAAGCTCCGCGTCATCACGTGGTCGGCAGGCAGCGGCTCCAATGGCGGGATATCCAGCGGGGCCGCCAGATCGCGCAGACGCCGCGCCTCCGGTGAATTGGACCCAAACCCGCCCAGATCGGCATCCCGCGTGTCGAACACGATCATCCCGCCGCCGCGCAGATATCGGTTCAGCTTGGCATAGGCAGCGTCCGACGGGATCGGCTGATCCGCCACCACCGGCCAGTACAGCAGCGGGAAGAAGGCCAATTCATCGGTTTCCAGGTTCACGCCCACCGGCTCCACCGGCTCCACGCTGGTCCGCTGGGTCAGCACGCCCGACAACCCGCGCAACCCCGCCTCGGCCACGTCATCAACCCGCCCGTCGCCGGTCACCACGTAAGCCAACGCCACTTCGCTCGGCACGAAATTCTGCGCTTCTGCCTGGGGCGGCGCGAAGGCCAGAAGACCCAACAGGGCCACCGACCCCCCAAACCGCCGCAGCCGCCCGCCCAGCCAGAGCGAGGCGATCGCGTCCACGGTCAACAGGATCAGGGCCGCCGCCAGAAGATAGGGCATCAAGTTCGTCTCCGCCGCCCGCGTCAGCCCCTCGATCACCGTGCCTGCGGGCCAAACCGCTGATTCCAAAGTGGCCTCTCGGTCCAGCACGTTCAACGCCAACGATTGTCCAGGCCCTTCATAAAGCCCCGGCGGCAAGTCCGGTCCTGGCACCGGCTCCACCAATTCCTCGCCCGGCACACCCGCCAGATCGCCCGCGTCACGGGCCGTCCCAAACCCATCCAGCACCACGCGCGGTACCCAAGTCGTGCCCTCCAACGCCTCCGGGTCCAGCGCGGCGGGGCGCGTCGACACGGCCAACCGCTCCAGCATCTGCACGAACAGG
>JBCDCS010000171.1:0-6396 GCA_039181205.1 Pseudomonadota bacterium | reverse complement strand
GGCAGGGACACGATGGCGGGCGGCACCATCATCATGCCCATGGACATCAGAACGGCCGCTGCCACCATGTCGATGATCAGAAACGGCATGAAGACCAGAAAGCCGATCTGAAAGGCGCGGCTGATTTCCGACAACAGGAAGGATGGGATCAGGACAGGCAAGGCATCCGGGGCGGCATCCGGCCGAAGTTCCTGCAGATGCGCCAGAGTGTCTGGATTGACCCGCGCGGCCATGAAACCGCGAAATGGCTCGGAGGCGGCCGACAGCGCGGCGCCGGTTTCCATCTCACCCCGCGTCAGCGGGCCGATCCCGGCCTCCCACGCGGCCGTCGCTACCGGTTCCATCACGAAATAGGTCAGAAACATCGCGAGACTGACGATCAACATGTTGGGCGGCGAGGCCTGGAGACCAATCGCCTGACGCATGATCGACAGAACCGTGACGATGAAGGGAAAGCAGGTGATGGTCACCGCGATCCCCGGGGCCAGGCTGAGCACCGTGAGCAAGGCGATCAGTTGAACCGTCCGCAGGGATAACGACCCCTCCGACCCGAAATCGATGTCGACCTCTTGGGCCGACGCGCCCTGTCCGGCCACGGCCACGGCAACCGCCATCGGCAGCAAACGCCAAAGGGTCGCCGCTTGGATCAAGCCGCCGCCTCCGGATCGACCACCTCGGTCAGGCGCACGGCCAAACGGCCAGTCGGATCTCCGTCCACCTCCTGTAGCTCACCGCGGGCAATCAGCCGGTCCCCGGCGAAGAGCTCCACCGGGTCGCCAACACCGCGATCCAGCGGAAGAACGGCATCCCGTTCCAGCGACAGAAGCTCCGCGACGGTCGGATGGGCGCGGCCGACGGAGACGGTGATTTCCACCGGAACCCGGGACAGACCGGATGCGGCATCATTGCTGGGATCGATCATCTTACGAAGCCTCCTTCGAGGTGGTCGTGGCACCGGACGGCCGGTCGAGGAAGGCTTCGAACGCCGAATCGAGCGCCGTCATGATGCCCTGCAGATCCAACCGCCTTTGTCCGCCATCCCAGGACAGCAGCGCCTGGGACAGGGACAGTGCGGGCTCGGCCCGAACCGAAACCGCAGCCTGTAGATCGGCCCGGCTGGCCAGCAGGCTTTCCAAAGCCGGAACCTCCTCGGGCGCGACCATCAGGACCAACCCGGTTTTGGCGTCCTGCAGCACGGCCTCCGCTTCTTGCAGAAGCATGGGCAGAAAACCCCGCTCAGCGGCGTTTGGCAGCACCTTGTCGAAGATGTCGTGGAGCAAAGGCTCCAACGCCCGGAGCGCCTGCGACAGAGCTTCTTCGCGGGTCAGGCCGATCTCCGCCAAGCGGTCCGCCAGTTTCTCGCCAATGCGCCCGCGTTCCTCTTCGATCTGGGCCAAGGCGTCATCCCACCCGGCATTATAGGCATCGTCATAGGCATCGGGCAGCGCGCTTTCGGCCGCCATGCCCCTCGGCACGGTCCGCTGACCGCTTGGCGCGCCAAAGTCTTCGAGATGAAGTGCAGTCATCGAGCATCCTCCGGTGAATCTTCGACCCAGCCGCGCAAGACCTCGATGGTTTCATCGCGGCGGTCGGCAATCAGCTGGCGGAGACGTTCGACGGGATCATCTTCGGTTGGAACGCCATCATCCTCGGCAACTGGCATCGGCAGCGCTGCCAAACTGGACGCACCAGGGAGACCGTCCACGGCAGGTGTCTCATCCGTCAAAACCGGTGCAATGTCGGTGCCGGTGGCCGTTTCGCCGCCAGGCGGCGCAAGCGCCGTCGGGAGATCGTTCGAGCCAAGCGCCGCCACCGGCGCTGATTGGTCCAGAAGCGGGGGCTGCGCCCGTGTGCGCAAAACACGCAGCGCCGCCGCGATCGCCACAGTCGCCACGACGGCCAGAAGCGTCGCCGTGACGATCTGCACGATCTGACTGCCCGTAAACCACGGCAGCGACAGACCGGCATCGACCGGCGCTTCGGGCACGTCTTCGAATTGCATGGTCCGAACCGTGACCATATCGCCCCGCGCCTCCCGATAGCCCACGGCCGAAGCCACCAAGTCTTGCAGAACCTCCAGTTCGGGCTCCGGCCGCGGGGCCCAGTCCGCTTCGGTGCCGGTTTCCTCCCCTCTCAGGCCATCGACAAGCACCGCCACCGTCACCCGGTCGATGGCGCCCGGCACCCGCTCGATCTGACGCTGCGTGGCCGAGAAATCGTAATTCACCCGCTCGCGCGTCTCGGCGCTCTGGCTTTCCTGCTCGGCGCTCGACGCCTCTCCATCGGGCAGGTTGCTGGCCACCGTCACCCCGGCCGGCGCCCCCCGGTCATTGGCCGAGCGTTCTTCGGTATCGGTGCTGATCACGACGCGGCTTTCCGGGTCGAGCACCCGTTCGGTGATGGTTTCACGCGCCGTCGTGGTTTCGACCGCCAGTTCCACGACGAACCGGCCCGGGCCGACTCGCGCCGCCAGAATGTTCTCCACCGCCGCCCGCATCTCGGAGATTCGCGCATCGCGACGCTCACCTTCTGGGTCGACGGCAGCGCCACCCACGACACGCCCCGTGCTCGAATCGATGATCGTCACATCGTCGGGCGCCAGATCCCGAACCGCGCCCGCCACCAGGGACTGAATCGCCCTGGCCAGACCCGAATCGACAGGTCCCGACACCATCTGCATGGTCACCGACGCCGTGGCGGACCGATCCCGCGCGAAGGGGGAGGCATCGGCCGTAGCCAGATGAACGCGCGCCATCTTCACACCCGTACCCGCCAGAATCGTGCGCGTCAGCTCGCCTTCCCGCGCCCGCCAATAGGCCGCATCGAACATCTGCGACGTGGTGCCAAACCCGCTGAGCGTATCCAGCAATTCATAACCCCGGCCATCGTCGCGGGGCAGCCCTTCACCGGCAAGCTGCAGACGCAGGGTGTCACGCAAAGCGCCATCCACATAGATCGACCCACCACGCACGTCGTGGACCACGCCTCGGCCTTCCAGATTGGCCACCACCTCCCCGGCAACGGACGGCTCCAGGTTGGCATAGAGCAACTCCATCCGCGGCGCCGTGGCCAGCCGGGTCAGGAACAGCACCGCAAGGAACGCCACCAACGTGGCCGCACCTAGGATCGCAAGGCGTTTCTTGTCCTGTCCGTTCCAGAACGCACTGATGCTATCCAATGCTGGTCCTCCAACTGGCCGACCCGCCCCGTTCTGGGCGATTGGCCGGAGGATTCCTCAATTGCATTAAGAATAAGTTAGTCTCCGGTCGCCTATGAGTGTTCCGACATTCAGAGGAACCGCGACCATGGCCGACGCCGAGGAAAATACTGACGTCGAGACGAAAAAAGGCCCCGGGCTGAAACTCTGGCTGGCGGTCATCGGTCTGGCGGTCGCCCTGGGCGGGGGCGGTTTCTATGCGACGTATTCCGGCCTGCTCCTCCCGTCAGCGACACCCGAGGAAGCTGACCAAGTCATGGCGAACATCGACCCGGTCAGATTCGTGGAACTGGACCCGCTGCAGATATCCGTCGGTGGCGACGGATCGGTGCAAAAACTCCGGTTTCGCGCGTATTTGCAGGTCGGCGCGTCCGGCCCCGACCCCGTGGAAGCCGTTGAGCCGCGCATCCTCGACATCTTCGCCACCTACCTCCGGGCGCTGCCCACGGCGGTGCTGGAAGATCCGACGGCACTGATGCGCATCCGTTCGCAATTGCTGCGCCGGGTGCAATTGCTAACCGGCCCCGACGCCGTCGAAGACCTTCTGATAATCGACTTCGTGATCGTGTGACATGACCCTCGTTCCGCTTCTCTCCGACGTCCTCCTGCTGCTGGCGACCCTTGCGCTTGCGGCCTATTGCTGGCGGCTCGCGCAGCGGCTCAAAGCCTTCAACGACGTCGATTCCGGCCTGGGCGGGTCAATCGCGACCCTATCGCTGCAGGTGGATGAACTGAAAAACACTCTGGAAAAGGCAATGGCGGATTCGGACGCCGCCGGAGCGGCGCTCGACCAGGCGACCGACCGCGCGAATGACAGCATCGGCCACCTGGAGATGCTGATCGCCGCCGCCGAAGACGTGGACATATCGACGTCCGAGAACCCTGAAGCGGAACCCGAAGCAGAACCGGCCGAAGCGATCATCCAATTCCGGGCCCGTCGGAGCGAACTAGAGGAGGACGTCTGATGGCTGGTTTGCGCCGTTTGTTCCGCCGACTCTCGATCACGGCGATTGTCGGCATTCTGATCGTCTCGGCGCTGACGCGTCTGGTATCGGCCGGACTCGCGCTTCGAAGCGACACTGCGTCGGAGGCAGTCGTGACCGACAGCCGCGCTCTGCTCTGCCCGCCATCGGATGAAGTCGAAGCGCTCCTGACCCAAATCGCCGAACGCGATGGCGCCCTCACCGCGCGGGAACAGGAACTGGCCTTGCGCGAACAGGATATCGCAATCGCCCGGCAAGAAGCCCTCGCCGCCATCGACCGACTCGAGGAAACGGAGGAACGGCTGGCCGACCGGATGGCCGCGTCGGCCGGCGCCGCGGCCGATGACGTCGCCCGGTTGGTCAGCGTCTATGAGGGCATGAAGCCAAAGGACGCCGCCGCGCTGTTCGAATCCATGGAACCGCCTTTCGCGGCGGGCTTCCTGAGCCGGATGCGGCCCGATGCAGCGGCAGCCATCTTCTCCAACCTGTCGCCGGACGTCGCCTATGCGCTCAGCGTGGTGATGGCCGGGCGCAATGCCAACGCCGCAACGGAGTGACGTGAAATGGTCGGATTGATCGGCATCGCCTGCGTCTTCGTGATGGTCTTTGGCGGCTATCTGATGGCCGGCGGAAAGATGGCTATCATCTTGAAAAGCTTGCCTTATGAAATGACGATGATCGGCGGCGCAGCCGTCGGCGCATTCCTGATCGCCAACAGCCTGCCGGAAATCAAGCACACCATCCGGGACATCGGAAAGGTCTTCAAAGGCCCGCGCTGGCAGCAGGACGATTACCGCGATCTGCTGTGCCTGCTGTTCGAACTGGTCCGCCTCGGGCGTCAGAATCCGATGGCCCTGGAAGAACATATCGAAGGCCCTGACGCGTCCGATATCTTCCGGGCCTATCCCAAGATCGCGGCCGATGGCGAAGCCGTGGCGATCATCTGCGACACCCTCCGCGCGGCCTCCATGAACTACGACGACCCCCACCAGGTCCAGGATATCCTGGAAGCCCGGATGGAGGAAAACTTGGCCCATTCGCTCCATTCCAGCCACGCACTGCAATCCATGGCCGATTCGCTTCCCGCGCTCGGGATCGTGGCGGCTGTGTTGGGCGTGATCAAAACCATGGGCTCCATCGACCAGCCGCCCGAGGTCCTGGGCAAGTTGATCGGCGGTGCCTTGGTCGGCACGTTCCTCGGCGTCTTCCTGGCCTATGGTCTGGTCGGTCCGTTCGCCGCGCGCCTGAAGGCCGTTTCGGAGCAGGACGCTCAATTCTATGCCCTGATTCGCGAAGTCCTGACCGCGAACCTCCACAACCATGCCACCAACATCTGCATCGAAGTCGGCCGTCAGACGACACCGACCCATATGCGGCCCAGCTTCTCCGAACTGGAAAGTGCCCTGAAGGAGCGGAAAGCCGCATGACCTGGGGCCGCTGGCCCATCGCCCTATCAGCGGCGCTGCTGGTCTGGCCGGTCGCCGGATGGGCACAGCAGAGCCAAGTGGCCGTGCAATCCGGGGAACACAGCTCGTTTTCCCGGCTCGTCTTTCCCCTAGAGGGCGATCAGACCTGGAACCTGGAAGAGACGGGCGCCCAGCGCGTCCAGATCGTCTTCGACGCCGATCTGCCCGATCTCGATCTCACCCGGATCTTCGATCTGATCCCCACGACGCGCCTGCAAAACGTAACGCAAACCGGTTCGTCGTTGGACCTGACCTTGGGCTGCGATTGTCCGGTGCAGGTCGGCCGCATCCCATCCGGCCATATGGTGATCGACATCCAAGACCCGCCCGCGCCCACCGTGTCCTCCCGCGCCGACCTGCGCCTGCCGCGGCGCTTGCCGGCCCTGCCCATCCTGCTGCGCCCGTTTCCCGAACCCACGGCCTCAGACCCATCAGCGCCGGACGAGACGCCACCCACACCCGTCCTGGATCTGAGCCGCCATGTGGCCATCCGCGAACACATCACGCCCGGACGCCAAACGCCAAAGGTCGAAAAGACGACGACGTCCGCTTGTGCTTTCGAAGCCATCGCCGCTTCGCATCTCTTGGCCGACCCCGACGCCGCTTTGTCTGCCTTGCCCGCGGCCCGGCTTGCCGTCACGGATGCGGCTGGCGACATCCAGTCCCGCGCCTATCGGGACATGGGTCATCTCTATCTCGATATCGGCTGGGGGCAGGAGGCCGTCTTGGC
>JBCDCS010000170.1:0-6401 GCA_039181205.1 Pseudomonadota bacterium | reverse complement strand
TTGGGGGCGCAGGTGCCCTATCCGTCGCGGTTGGGCGACCCGGCGGAATTCGCAGCTTTGGTGGGGCAGATCGCCGAAAATCGGATGCTGAACGGGTCGGTCATTCGGCTGGATGGCGCGATGCGCATGGCGCCGAGATGAGCTTGCTGGAGTGGACTGCGCTGGACTATGCGCCGCCCGACCGGATCGCTGGGCATGGAGCCGTGCTGGAGCGGTTCGCGCCGAAGCGTCACGCGGCGGAGCTGTTCGCGGCCAATGGCACGGATGTGGAGATGTGGCGGTACATGCCCTGCGGCCCGTTCGCGGATTTTACTGACTATCGCGGTTGGGCGGACCAGGTGGCGGCGTGGGACGATCCGGCGTTTTACGCGATCCGGGCGGATGGGCCCTGGATCGGGGTCGCGTCGCTGATGCGGATCGACCGGGGGAACGGGGTGATCGAGATCGGGAATATCGCGTTCTCGGCGGCGTTGAAGCGGACGCGGCTGGCGACGGCGGCGCTGCATCTGATGATCGCACAGGCCTTCGAGGCGGGCTTCCGGCGGGTGGAATGGAAGTGCAATGCCGAGAACGCGCCGAGCCGCAGGGCGGCGTTGCGGCTGGGCTTCAGCTTCGAGGGCGTCTTTCGGCAGCATATGGTGGTGAAGGGGCGGAACCGGGACACGGCCTGGTTCGCCATGGTCGATGGAGATTGGCCCGCGATCCGTGACGCCCATCTGGCTTGGCTGGACCCGGAGAATTTCGATGGGGACGGGCGGCAGAGGCGGGCGCTGGGGGGTTTTGCGCCGATGGCGGGGCGTCACTGAAAGGCTCCGGGCGATTGGGGATGCGAGCCGGTCCGTCGATGGGCCGCGGCGCGGCGATCCGACGGAGGTTCTTTGGCGTTTTGTGGATGCCAAACCCGAAGAATCCTAAAGTGACGCGCTTACACGAGCCACATCGCCGGGCCAGGGTCGCGGCCGGGCGATGGACCGGCGCCCTGCGGGCTTGAGTCCGGTCCGAGGAGAAGTTGGAACGACGGTTATCACACCATTTCGCGGACTTGCAGCCGTTCGGCGATCAGGTGGCGCAGGCGGGGGCGGATGTCGTCTTGCGTGGGCTTCGACAGGCGCTCGGTTTCTGCCAGAAGGGCGGCGTCATGGCCGGTACGCGCGAGGCCGTGGAGGAAATCGGCCACGAAACGGGGCGTGGCGCCGTCGTCGAGCAGGCGTTCGGCGTGGGCCAGGTCTTCGGCCAAGGCCAGGGGGTCGGGCTGGATCGTCTCGGCACTGACCACGCGCAGGCCCTTGGCGCGCATCTCAATCGGCATGTGCGACACGATCGCCTGTTGGAAGGCGGCAAGGCTTTCGATGGGTTTCGGCAGGAAGCCGTCGGCCCCGGCGGCCAGCGCTTCGGCCTCCACTTCGTCCTGGGCTCGGCCGGATGTGGCGAGCAGGACGGTGGGCCGCTGGGTGGCCTTGGCCAGTCGCTTGATCAGCGTCAGGCCGGAGCCGTCGGGCAGGCCCAGATCGACGATGGCGATCCCGGCGCGGTAGGTGTTCAGATGCCGTTCGGCACTGGCAATGCAATCGGCGCGGCGGATGCGGGCGCCGGAGCGCAGCGCCAGGAGGCGCACGGCTTCGGAGGCATAGCGGCTGTCTTCCACGAGGAGCACCGTTTGCCCCAGCAGCGGGCGTTGAGTCGTCGGGGTCGGGCGGGTGAGTTGGTAGAGATCGTCCATGTCGTCCTCCGCAGAGTCTGAATCAGGTCGTTTGCGTTACGCATTAACCAGACCGGAACACGAACAGTCCTAACAGCGGGTTAAGCCAGGGCCGCGATCTTGCGACCCCGGTCTTGCGCCCGCATAAGGTGGCCAAACAGGAGGCCCGTCCTATGATCGGCAAGCTCAATCACGTGGCCATCGCCGTTCCCGACCTGGAGGCCGCCGCCGCGCAGTATCGCGACACGCTGGGCGCCAAGGTCAACCCGCCGCAGGATGAGCCGGATCATGGGGTGACCGTGGTGTTCATCGAGCTGCCGAACACGAAGGTGGAATTGCTGTATCCGTTGGGCGAGGCGAGCCCGATTGCCGGGTTCCTGGAAAAGAACCCGTCGGGCGGCATTCACCATATCTGCTATGAGGTGGACGATATTCTGGCCGCGCGGGACAAGCTACAGGCCAGCGGCGCCCGCGTGCTGGGCGATGGGGAGCCGAAGATCGGCGCCCATGGGAAGCCGGTTCTGTTCCTGCACCCCAAGGATTTCACCGGCACACTGGTCGAGTTGGAGCAAGTCTGAGATGGGTGTGTTTTCGGCCCTCGTCGTCTTCGCCATGGTTTGGGCGATGATCTTCCTGATCGGTCTGCAGATCGGTCAGCGGACCCAGGGCGACGTGGGCGAGCGGGTGCCGGGGACCCATGAAAGCTCGCCCGTGGAGTTCCGGCTGGGGCCGCGGGTGCTGTGGACGACGGTGCTGACGCTGGTGATCTGGGGGATTTTGATCTGGTTGATCACATCCGGTCTGATCACCATCGACAGCCTGCGCTGGATCACGGGGCGCTCTGTTCCCGAGTGATCTGATGATAGAGGTGGGTGAAGGCAGCCGCGCCCACCACCGGGACCAGCAGGTTCAGGATCGGGACCGAAAGCGGGATCGCCATCAGAATACCGGTGAGCCAGATGCGGCCGCGATGTCGTGACCGGAAGGCGGCGGCTTCTTCGGGCGGCAGGCGGCGCGCGGCGACCAGTTGGGCGTATTCGCGGCCCAGAAGGAAGCCGTTGACGGCCCAGAAGATGAAGAGCGCGAAGGGCGCGAAGACCAGGTAGGCGATCAGAGCCACCAGGTTGGCGCCGATGACGATGGCGAGAAAACCGGCCGAGTCCCGCAGCATCTCACCCCAGCCCTGACGGCGCGCGGGAGGCAGTGTGGGGTAGTGTTCGGCTTCGACGGCATCGGCGATACGGTCGAGGAAGAGGCCGGTGAAGGCCGAGGCCACGGGGACCATCAGCACCACGGATGCCAACAGCATGACGGGGATCAGCGCGAAGCCGGCGACGTCGTCGAGCCAGGTGATTTCGCCGAACCAGGGGAGGGTGACGCTCGGGCCGATGAGCCAGCGGGCAAGCCAGATGAAAAAGGCGGAGAACGCCGCGAGCAGGGCAATCGACAGGCCCACGCCACGCAGCAGGACGCCCCGGAAAGCGGGGTGGCCGATCTGGCCCAGTGCCGCGACGATCGGGGCGATCATGGGTGCCAGTCGACCTTCTGGGCGAGGTCAGGGCGGGGACGGTCGGGCGGGACGGCGCCTTCGGTGCCGATCACGATCCAACCGGCGATGAAACCGTGGTCCAGGGACAGCCCTTCGGAGAGGAAGGCGCGGTCGGTGGCCATCCAGCCGGTGAGCCAGTTGGCGCCCCATCCAGCGGCCAAAGCAGCATTGACCAGAGAGAGGCAGACGGCGCCCGCGCTGAGGATTTGCTCACCTTCGGGAATCTTGGGGCTGTCGATGGGTGTGGCGGCCACGGCGACCATGGCAGGCGCGTTCGCAAACATCGCGCGGGCCTTGGCGAGCTTGTCGGGGTCTTCGCCGCGGGCGGTGCCGAGACGGTCTGTCAGGTCGGCCAACTTGGTCAGGGTGTCGGGGCCGAGGATCATCAGGCGCCAGGGCTCCAGCTTGCCATGGTCTGGGACGCGGAGGGCGGCTTCCAGCAGCGGCATCAGCGCGTCCCGGTCCGGGCCGGGCGCCTGGAGCGTCTTGGCTGGGCGGGACCGGCGGCTGCGGAGGAAATCGAGGACGGGCGGGTTGGGGGCGAGTGGTTGCATGCAGGACATGTCGGGCAGGGCAGGGGGCGATGCAAGTGGGCGACACGGGTTGACGGAATGCGCGGGCCCGACCCATTGCAAGGTCGCCGGATTTGATCGGGGGGCTGCCATGCAGATCGACGCCATTCACCACGCGGGCCTGTCCGTGTCGGATTTCGACCGGGCGGTCGATTGGTGGCAGGAACACTTCGGCTTTCGGCTGGAACGCGAATGGTCCGGTAGTGATGTCAGGATGGGGCTGATCGCCAATGGCGATGTGCGGATCGAGTTGTTCGCCGCGCCCGATGCCAAGCCTGGGCCGGACGAGGAGGGCGATCTGATGGGCAGCTTCGGGCAGCGGGGCTGGAAGCATGTTGCCCTAACGGTGCCCGATGTGGACGCGGCGTTCGAGCGTCTGGTGACGGCAGGTGTACCGGTCCTTTTGCCGCCCACATCGAATCCGGCGGCGGGGCTCCGCTTCGCCTTTCTGCGCGACCCGGATGGAAACCATGTGGAGATCTTGACGCCGCTGTGACGCGCCGCCGTTCGCGCCCTGTGGGTCGGTCAGCGGAGCGCGCTGGCCTCGATCAGGGGAAAGAAGGTGCCGGAGGAGCGGAGGCCGAACATGCCTTGTTCCTCCTCACCGATTTCGGCCAGGCGGTAGAACGATTTGCGGTCGATCAGAGCCTCTAGGCCGCGGCGGATTTCGATGTAGGGGGATGGTTCGCCGTCCTCGGCCAGGTCCATGCGGATGGGATGATCGGGCCCGGCGATCACGTGGTCGCCCACATTGGTTTCGAAGGTGAGCCCGTCGGCGCCGGCGGTGAAATCGACCGCGACGAACGGCGCGTCTTCCACCTGGATGCCGACCTTTTCGACCGGGGTGACCAAGTAATGGCGGCCGTCTTCCTTCTTCAGGATCGACGCGAAGAGTTTCACCAGGCCGGGTCGTCCGATGGGTGTTCCTTCGTGGAACCACGTGCCGTCGCGCTTGATGATGATGTCGATTTCACCGCAATAGGGCGGGTTCCAGAGATGGACCGGCGGTGCCCCGCGCTTGCCTTCGGATCGGGCCGCGGACAGCAGCGATGCCGTGCTCACAGTCTCGTTATCCGACATTGCCCTTTGCCCCCCGTGTCCGGCGCCATACCTAACCATAGATACACCGGGAAGGAGCGTTGCAAATGGCCGATGAGTTGCTGGACGAGATCGAAGCCCTGGGCACGCGGCTTCTGGATGCGCGGTCGGCCATCGGAACGCGGATCATCGGCCAGGATCGGGTGGTCGAGCTGACGCTGGCGGCGATGCTGGCGGGCGGGCACGCACTGCTTATGGGCTTGCCGGGGCTGGGAAAAACCCGCCTGGTGGAAACGCTGTCGACGGTCATGGGAATGACCGGAAGCCGCATTCAGTTCACGCCGGATCTGATGCCGTCGGACATTCTGGGATCGGAGGTTCTGGAGACATCGGCGGATGGATCGCGGGCGTTTCGATATATCGAGGGGCCGATCTTCGCGCAGCTTCTGATGGCCGATGAGATCAACCGGGCGTCGCCCAGGACGCAATCGGCGCTGCTCCAGGCGATGCAGGAACGGGAAGTGACCGTGGCCGGTCAGACCCGGAAGCTGCCCGCGCCGTTCCATGTGCTGGCCACGCAGAACCCGATCGAGCAGGAAGGCACGTATCCGCTGCCCGAGGCGCAGTTGGACCGCTTCCTGGTGAAGATCGACGTGGAATACCCGGATCGGGAAACCGAGCGGGCCATCGTCTTGGCGACGACGGGCACGGAAGAGGATGAAGCGCGGCACGTCTTCGACGCGGCGGAGTTGATGGGCGCCCAGCAGGTCGTGCGGCGGATGCCGGTCGGCGAAAGCGTGGTCGATCTGATCCTGGATTTGGTGCGGGCGTGCAGGCCGGAAGAGGAAGAAGCTCCGGAGACCGTGCGCAAGCATGTGGCCTGGGGACCCGGTCCGCGCGCGGCGCAGGCCTTGATGTTGCTCGTGCGGGCGCAGGCGCTGTTGGAAGGCCGGTTGGCGCCCGATCAGAGCGACGTGGCGCGGTTGGCGCGGCCGGTGCTGAGCCACCGGATGGCGCTGAGCTTCGCGGCCCGGGCCGAGGGCGTGTCGCTGGATGAGGTGATAGACGAGGTCGCTGCCCGGGTGACCCGGGTCGAGCAGGCCGCTTGAGCGAGACGCTCCATACGCCGGACAGTCTGCGGGCCCGATCCGAAGGTGTCGCGCGGACATTGCCGGGGCTTTTGATGTCGGCCGAGCGCTTGGCCGCCACGATCCTGTTGGGCGAACACGGGCGCAAGCGGGCAGGGCCGGGCGACAATTTCTGGCAATACCGGCCGGCGCAGCCGGGCGATTCCCGCCGGGCCATCGATTGGCGGCAATCGGGGCGCGGGGACGGGCATTTCGTCCGCGAGACCGAATGGCAGGCGGCGCAGACCTTGATGGTCTGGGTGGACGATGCCGCGTCCATGCGGTTCGCCGGGAACGGACGGCCGTCGAAATTGCGGCGGGCCCAGACCCTGGCGCTGGCGCTGGCGGTGTTGGCGGTGAAGGGCGGGGAACGGACCGGCCTGGCCACCCTGTCGGAGCCGCCGCGCAGCGGGCGC
>JBCDCS010000169.1:0-6410 GCA_039181205.1 Pseudomonadota bacterium | reverse complement strand
CTGGTCGGCGCCTGGATCGCCGTGGGCCTGGGCCTGCGCGGCCTCATCCTGTTCCGCCCCGACCGGGCCCGCGCCCAGCGCGCCGCCAAGAAGAAGCTGGTGGGCAGCATCATCGGCAGCGCCGCCCTGCTCCTGGCCGCGATCGTGCTCGCTGGCGGCTATGGCACCACCGACATCGCGACCATTTCCGAAGCCGCCCGCACCGGCACCGTTCCGGCCTATACTTGGCTGATTGTCCTGGGCCTGGCCGTCGCCGCCATCTTCAAGTCGGCGCTCATACCCGCCCATGGCTGGCTGACCGAGGTGATGGAGGCGCCGACCCCCGTCTCTGCCCTGCTCCATGCCGGTGTGGTCAACGCCGGCGGCTTCCTCCTGATCCGCTTCGCCGATGTCCTTCTGACGGCACCCGGCGTCCTCGCCGTGCTCGCCCTGGTCGGCGGCTTCTCGGCCCTGGTCGGCGCGGCCGTCGCGCTTACCCAGCCCAGCGTCAAGAACGCCCTGGCTTGGTCCACCTGCGCGCAGATGGGCTTCATGGTCCTGCAATGCGGCTTGGCTCTGTTCCCACTGGCACTGCTCCACATCGTGGCGCATTCGCTCTATAAGGCGCACGCCTTTCTGGCCTCGGGCGGGGCCGTGGATCAAGTCGCATCGATCCGCCGCCCGGGCCCCGTCGCCATCCCCGATGTCACGGCCGTCGCCAAAGCCTTCGGCATCGCCCTGGCCGTCTACCTGGCCGTCGGCTTCGCCTTCGGCCTGACCGGCAAACCCCCGCAGGCCGTCGCGCTTGGCGCCATGCTGATCTTCGGCGTCGCCTATCTGATCGCCCAAGGCCTGGCTGACGCGGCACCGCGTGCGCTCACCTGGCGGGTCACACTGCTGTCGCTGGCCGCGACGCTCGGCTACTTCGCCTTCCAGGCCGCCGCCACGGCCCTGTCGGCCGGCACCCTGCCGCCGCCGCCCGCGCCCGATGGCTTGGTCTGGGCCGTCATCACCCTCTCGGTCGCCAGCTTCGGCCTCGCTGCCTTCGCCCAAGCCACCTTCCCGCTCTGGGCCGGCCACCCGGCCATGGCGGGGATGCGGGTGCACCTGGTCAACGGCCTCTACCTCAACGCCCTTGCGGACCGGTTCACCGGCCATCGGGCCCAGCGCAAAGGAGTGTCGGCATGAACATGCGTCACGTCCAATTCCCCGGCCCGATCCTGGAACTGGTGGCCGCGGCCGAAACCGCCGTGCGGCAAATCCCGCCTGCTTTCCCGCTGACGGCCACCGTCGCGGTGAACCCCTGGCTGGGCCAGTTGGAGCAGAGCCGTGAGGACACCGCCTACCGCATGGCGCACACTACCGGCGCCCGCATCGCGCGACCCCGGGCGGACCTGGCCGACATGGTGTCCGATGGACGCATCCACGCCGACGATCTGGCAACGGCTGCCCAAAGCCTCGACATGGAAGTCGACGCCCTGCGGATGGCCATCCAAAGCCCCGCCGATGATCCGACGCCGCTGCCGACCATCGCCGATCTCGCCGCCGAGGCCACTGGCACCGACTGGCCCGACTTCGTGGCCGACCGGATCGGGCTCTGGGCCTCGACCCATTACGACCAGGGTCAGGCCCTATGGCCCGCGCCGCGCGGCACGGCCTTCGCCTCCTGGCGGGCCTACGCCACGCGGGACCTGACCCCTGGGCTCTTCGGTCTGCCGGGCCTGCCCGCGCGCGCCGCCGCCCTGTCGGATGAACCGCGCATGGCCTTCGCCCTGGCATGCGAGGAATTGGCCCTCGATGCCGAGGCCGCACCACTCTACTTCCACCGCCTGCTCGCCACGCTCGACGGCTGGGCCCAACTCGTCCGCGGCCGGGGCTGGGTGGCCGAACGGGACGGGGGCGACGATGGCGATGCCTTCGCGCTTCTGACCATCCGCCTGCTTTGGGAAGTCGCCCTGAAAGAAACCTATCCCGAACTGGCCCTGCCCTGGGCCGACCTGCAAACCGCCTACGCTCAGCCGGCACAGCCCAGCCAGGACCAGCGGATCGACATGGCCCTGCAAGAGGCCGCCGACCGCAGCGCCGAGCGCCGGCTGGCCGCCACCTTCGCCGAGCCCGCATCGCCGCGCGCCGACACCCGGCCCGCAATCCAGGCCGCGTTCTGCATCGATGTCCGCTCCGAGGTGTTCCGCCGCGCACTGGAAGCCGCCGATGACGGCGTCGAAACCATCGGCTTCGCGGGCTTCTTCGGCCTGCCGGTCACCCACCACGCGGCAGCCTCCGATATCGAAGAGGCACGCAGCCCCGTCCTGCTGAAGCCCGGCCTCGCCGCCGATGCCAAGGTCACCGAAGCGGACGATCTGGCGACCCGCATCCAGGCGCGGTCCGAACGGGCTTGGAACCGCTTCAAGATGGCCACCGTCTCGGCCTTCGCCTTCGTCGAAGCCGCCGGGCCGCTTTACGTCAAGAAACTCGTCCGCGACGCCCTCGGCCGTGCACCAGTGCCCGACACGCCGCCAACCCCCCATCTGGACATGGAACCCGGCGACCGGATCGGCGCGGCGGCAGGTGTCCTGCGCGCCATGTCGCTCACATCGAACTTCGCCCCGGTCGTGCTGATCGCGGGCCATGGCGCCCATGTCACCAACGCGCCCTTCGCCAGCGCCCTGCAATGCGGGGCCTGCGGGGGCCATGCGGGCGACGTGAACGCCCGCATCCTGGCGGCGCTTCTCAACGATGCGGATGTCCGGACTGGTCTCACCAGCGAAGGCATCCACATCCCCGAAGACACCGTCTTCGTCGCCGGTCTGCACGACACAGTCTCCGATGAGATCACGCTCTACGACGTGGCCACCGGGACCGATGTCACCCGCCTGAAGACGGCGCTCCAAGACGCGGCCAAGATCGCCCGGACCGAACGGGCCGCCCGCCTGTCGCGTGCCGACGACCCCACCACGATCCCAGCGCGCGGGACCGACTGGGCCGAGATCCGGCCCGAATGGGGCCTGGCCGGATGCCACGCCTTCATCGCCGCCCCCCGGTCCGTCACCGCTGGGCGCGACCTGAAAGGCCGGACCTTCCTGCACAGCTACGATTGGCACCAAGACGACGGCTTCGGCACCCTGGAACTGATCCTCACCGCGCCCGTCGTCGTCGCCTCCTGGATCGCGCTGCAATACCATGGCTCGACCACGGCGCCCGATCAGTTCGGCGCCGGCGACAAGCTGCTGCACAACGTGACCGGCGGGATCGGCGTTATCGAAGGCAGCGGCGGACACCTCCGGGTGGGTCTGCCCTGGCAATCGGTACATGACGGCGAAGAATTCCAGCACGAAGCCACTCGCCTGGCCGTCGTCATCGCGGCGCCAACGGATGCCATCGGGGAGGTCCTGGAGAAGCACGACCATGTCCGCGCGCTCTTCGCCAATGGCTGGCTCTCGCTCCACGCCATGGACGACGAGGGCCGGCTGGCCCATCGCTACACGCCCGACGGCTGGGTCGCGATCTGATCCGGACGGCGACGACTTAGCGGCCACCGACCACTCCGGTGGCCATTAATCCAAGACAGCCACGCCAGGACCGCCGCCCGCACCCTGGGCGAGGCCCGTGCAGCCGAACCTTTCGGCTTTGAGAACCTGCCTTCGCAGCGTGCCATCGGGCCACGTGTTGTCTCCGATCTCCCAGGGATAAGGAGGATCCGGAATTGGTCCGGGGGATCAGTTGACCGCCGAACGGATAGAGGCGGGCCGGTTCGACGCCAACGCCTTCAGAACCATTGCAGCACCTCCCAATACTTTACTCGCGTAATATTTTGGGCAAATCTGGCAAGGGAGGTTGATGCGTGTGCAGTTTGCACTGCGGCCGTACGGAGCGGAAGATGACAGGACGCAAAGTCAGGAACATGGAAGAATTTGCGTCACTGAGCGGGCTGTCGCGACCGACATTGTCGAAGTTCTTCAATAATCCGCAATCCGTTCGCCCATCTACACGGGAACGCATCAAGGCCGCGCTGGATCGTTACGATTACACACCGAATATCTACGCGATCAATCAGAACCGCCGGCTGACGAGGAATATCGGGATCGTCGTCCCGTACCTCGCGGACCCCTTCTTCGCGGAAGTGGCGCGCAAACTGGAGCCGCTTTGCGCTGCGTCGGGCTTCAATCCAATTCTCCTGAGCTCCCATGGCGACCCCGATCGCGAAATCGAAAACCTCGATAGCCTGAGGTCTATCAAGCCTGCGGGCGTCCTGCTTGCGCCACTTGGCCGAAGGACCCGACAAGCCGATCTGGAGGCTTTCTGGAAGGGCATTCCCACCGTGCTCTTCGATTGCGAGATCGAAGGTGTCGGAGATGCGTTCTTCGGGTCTGATAATTCGCAAAGCATTGGTTTGTTGGTAGATTATCTATGTCGCACCGGGGAGGCACCAGCCTTTTTCGAGATGGCGAATGCCCCCAACCCCAATGCCAACAAACGTCGGGTCGCCTATGAGGAGGCGATGCAATCCCAGGGATATGATCCCATGATTCTGTCTGTTCCGGGTGACGGATGGGAGTTCGAAAAGGTGGGTTTCGAAGAAGGCGGTCGTCTGATCCGCGCCCGGGCGCTACCCTCCGATACGGTCCTTTGCAGCAATGACCGCCTCGCCATCGGAATGCTCGCGGCCGCATATGAAAGCGGGATCCGCGTCGGCATCGGAGAGGGTCACGCACTCCGCGTCGCGGGACATGACGACCATCCATATGCGCGTTTCACCTGCCCGTCGCTGACGACCGCGTCACAGGATTACGGGGCAATCGCGGGCCAGAGCCTGAGTCGCCTGCTGTCCATCATCGAGGCGGGATCAAGACCCGATGATTACAAAGCGGAGTTGTTCGATGGCTCGCTCGTCATGCGGAACTCGGCATAACCGGTTGGTACCAAACAAATCGGCGAGATAAATTTACACGCGTAAATTATTAGATTGACGCATGTCGCCATCCAACCGTAGGCTGAACCCATAGGATCACATCCAAGCTTAGAGGGAGGAAGAGGATGTTCTTGAAGCGTGCACTTTGCGCGACGACCGCGCTTACCCTGTATTCAGGGGCGGCATTCGCCCAAGATTCTACGATCACGATCGCGACCGTCAACAACGGCGACATGATCCGGATGCAGGGCTACACCGACCAATTCACCGAAGAGACCGGAATTGGTGTCGAGTGGGTGACCCTGGAAGAAAATGTCCTGCGCCAGCGCGTGACCACGGACATCACCACCAATGGCGGTCAATTCGATATCATGACGATCGGAATGTACGAGACGCCGATCTGGGGGGCCAACGATTGGCTTGTCCCGCTGGATGGTCTGTCCGCCGAATATGACGTCGATGACATCCTGCCCGCCATGCGCGGCGGCCTCAGCCATGACGGCACGCTCTATGCGGCACCGTTCTACGGCGAAAGTTCCATGGTCATGTACCGCACCGATCTCATGGAAGCGGCCGGGCTGGAAATGCCGGATGCGCCGACCTGGGAGTTCATCCGCGAGGCGGCGGCTGCCATGACAGACCGCGAGAACGACATTAATGGCATATGCCTGCGCGGTAAGGCAGGTTGGGGGGAAGGCGGCGCCTTCATCACGGCGATGTCCAACTCCTTCGGCGCTCGCTGGTTTGACGAAGACTGGAATGCCCAGTTCGATACGGAGGAATGGGCCAATACGCTGAATTTCTTCGTGGACATGATGAACGAAAGTGGCCCGGCAGGCTACGCGACGAACGGGTTCAACGAAAACCTGTCGCTGTTCCAGCAGGGTCTCTGCGGTATGTGGATCGACGCGACCGTTGCGGCGTCCTTCGTGACCAACCCCAATGACTCCACCGTGGCCGATAGCGTGGGCTTCGCACTGGCCCCCGACAATGGGCTCGGCAAGCGGTCGAATTGGCTCTGGGCCTGGGCGCTGGCGATCCCCGCGGGCACGCAGCAACAAGACGCAGCGCTTCAGTTTATCGAATGGGCGACCTCGCGCGAATACATCGAACTCGTTGCCGAAAATGAAGGCTGGGCCAATGTCCCGCCGGGTGCCCGCACGTCGCTTTACGAGAATCCTGAATACCAGGCGGTTCCCTTCGCGCGGATGACGCTCGACTCGATCCTGTCGGCCGATCCGAACGACTCCACCGTCGAACCGAGCCCGTATGTCGGCATCCAGTTTGCCGCCATCCCTGAATTTGCCGGTATCGCCACCGAAGTGAGCCAGGAATTCTCGGCGGTCTATGCTGGCCAGCAGAGCGTCGAAGAAGCGCTGGAAAAGGCGCAGGCGATAACCAACGAAGCGATGGAAGCAGCGGGCTACCGCTAGGTCTTTCACCGAAAACGCTGGAAGGCGGCGCTGTCGCCTTCCGGTGCCCACCAGTCGTACACTCTTTGAACGTCTTGTTTGACGGGCCG
>JBCDCS010000168.1:0-6422 GCA_039181205.1 Pseudomonadota bacterium | reverse complement strand
GAACGACTGGCTGAGGAAGGCCACGGGATTGGAGACGGCGACGGCGAAGACGTTTCGGCCCTGGAACGGCTCGGTGGCCGCGATGGAGACGGCTTTGGCCGAAGGGGAGGGCGTGACGATCAAAGCTATGGCGGAGGCGGCCGCGGAGGTTCTGCACAACACGGCGACGATCGCGCGGAACAGCTACATCCATCCCGATGTGATCGGCTTGGCGGAGGCTTGGGTAGCGCCGAAAGCGGCTGGGCCGCAGGGGCTGCGGATGGCGGAGCGGTCGCTGATGGGGCTGATGGGTGGATCTTGAGGGTGCGCAAAAGATCCTAGGGTCGGGTTTGTTGGCGACGGATTTGCCGAAAGTCAGCGTGATTATGGTTTGGAGGAGAAGGTCTGGCTTCCCCACGGGACCGGAATCAAGCCCGCAGGGCGCCGGTCCATCGCCGGGCCGCCCCCCGGCACGGCGATTGGGTTGGTGTCAGCGTGCCGCTCAGAGCTTTCTCGGATGTGGCTGAGATAAAGTGCCGCCGAACAACCGTTGGATCGCCGCGCCGCGGCCCGTCGACGGACCGGCTTAGCCCAGAATACTGACAGTCGGAGATGACCAGGAGACGTTATCCTCTGGCCGAACCTGCACGCCCCGCTACCCAAATCTAGGTCAGGTACGGCAGGTCCCCGACGAACCCCACCCGATTCAACACCCAATAGGCCCCGATGGCCGCGATGATCAGGGAGCCGGGGATGACGATGGCGCGGCGGTACCAGGGTTTGGCACCGAACCATAGACCGACCAGCAGGAAGGCGATGGCGATCACCGTCAACTGGCCGATCTCGACCCCGATATTGAAGGCTACCAGCGATGCGATCAGCGTGGCGGGCGCCATCCCGGCCTCGGCGAAGACCGAGGCGAAGCCGAGCCCGTGGAGCAAGCCGAAGGCGAAGACCACGCCGATGCGGTTCCAGCCGATGGTTTTGGTGTCGCCGGCCCAGATGTTTTCGACGGCCACGTAGACGATGGAGGCGGCGATGACGGTCTCGACGATCCACATGGAGGCGGGCGGGATCGTGACGACGCCCAAGGTCGCCAGCGCCAGGGTTACCGTGTGGGCCAGGGTGAAGGACGTGACTTGCCAGAGAAGCGGGCGCCAGGCGAGCGAGAAGAAGAACAGGCCCAGGACGAAAAGGATGTGGTCGAGGCCCGCGGGGATGATGTGTTCGAACCCCACGACCATGTTGCGCAGGAAGGCGTCGCCCGCCGAGACATCGGCCACGCCGGTGCGCGGCAGCGGATCAGAGAGCGAGCCGCCGGACAGGATGGCCTCGTAGGCGCCGTCATCGGAGGCTTGGCGGACGATGACGTTGCCGAGAAGCGCCTGGAAGCCGAAGGTCACGGGGGCGTCGCCCTCTGGCAGATCGCCGGTCAGCGTCAGGACGGAATCGCGGCGGAGCTCCGGGTCGCCCACGGGCGGGATAGAGGTGGAGGCGAGCGTCAGGGGGATGTCTGTACCGTCGACCTGGATTACGATCCGGTCGTCGATCTGGGGCCAGGCGGTGGAGAGGGCTTCGCCGAGTTCCTCCGGCGGGAGCGCGCGCAGGCGGTCGTGGAACCCGGCCAGCGGGCTGTCATTGGTGTTCTCCACCGCGGTGAGGTCGATACCGGCGATCAGCGGCTCCACCGCCGTGCGAAGCGAGATGGTGACCTGATCGGCATCGACCTGGATGTCGGCGAAGGAGGGTTCGACTTCGTGGGCCTGGGCCGTCAGGGGGACGATTGACAGGAGCGCGAGGAGGATCACCCTCAGGCGGAGGTTTCGGAGAATCGCCATGATGATGTCCTTCAAGTCGCTTGCCGTCGCACTGTGCATCCTGGGCGGCGGGGCGCAAGCGCATGAATTCTGGATCGAACCGGAGGCTTACAAGGTGGCGCCGGGCGTGGCGGTGATGGCGACGTTTCGGAACGGGGAGGCGTTTTCCGGCAGCACGTTGAGCTTCATCGGCGGACGGTCGGAGCGGTTCGATCTGATCCAGGGTGAGGCGGTGCGTGCAGCACCCGCGCAGATGGGGGACAACCCGGCCTTGCAGCTGGACGAAGCGCCGGAGGGCTTGCTGATCGTCGTGCATGAAACGGCAGATCAGGGGCTGACCTATCGCGAGTGGGCCAAGTGGGTGAAGTTCGTCGAACACAAAGCGTTCGACGGGGTTTTGGCGGCGCATCGGGCGCGGGGGCTGCCGGAAGAGGGGTTTCGGGAGAGTTATCGCCGCTACGCCAAGGCGCTGATCGCGGTGGGCGATGGGGCGGGCGCGGATCGCGACGTGGGGCTCTACACGGAGATCGTGGCGGGGGCGAACCCATATACCGACGATCTGTCAGGCGGATTGCCGGTGCGGGTCTTGCTGGACGGCGCGCCGAAAGCGGGCGCCCAGGTGGAGATGTTCGAGAAGGGGCCGGACGGGGTCGCGGTAACACTGCATCGGGCCGATGCCGAGGGGCGGGTGGTCCTGCCCGTCAGGCCCGGCTTCGAATACCTGCTGGACTCGGTGGCCATCGAGCCGCTGGAGCCCGCGATTGACGGCGATCCGGTTTGGAAGACCCATTGGGCCGCGTTGACCTTCGCTGTGCCAGGGGCGTAAGTCCGGGCCGCGACATCCAGGAGGATATCATGGAGAAGTTCCAGACCTTGACCGGCGTGGCCGCGCCGCTGCCGCTGATCAATGTCGATACCGACATGATCATCCCCAAGCAGTTCCTGAAAACGATCAAGCGGTCCGGCCTGGGCGTGAATCTCTTCGATGAGATGCGTTACGATGGCGATGGCAACGAGATCCCGGATTTCGTGTTGAATAAGCCGGCCTACAGGGGCGCGCAGATCATCGTGGCGGGGGACAATTTCGGCTGCGGATCCAGCCGGGAACATGCGCCCTGGGCGCTGCTGGATTTCGGCATCCGGGCCGTGATCGCGCCGAGCTTCGCCGACATTTTCTTCAACAACTGCTTCAAGAACGGCATCTTGCCCATCGTGCTGCCGCAGGATCAGGTGGACGCTCTGATGGAGGATGCCAAGAACGGCGAGAATGCGAGAATCACCATCGACCTGGAAAACCAGGTGGTCACCGCGCCGGACGGCACGACCTATGCGTTCGAGGTGGATGCGTTCAAGAAGCACTGTCTGCTGAATGGGTTGGACGATATCGGCCTGACCATGGAGAAGGCGAACGCCATCGACGCCTTCGAGGCCGGAGCCACACAGGCGCGCCCGTGGGTTTGATTTAAGGTCAACCCATAAAGCTCTGATATATATAAAATTATTTCTTTATTTCTGGATGTATGATGCCGTCCGGGCACAGTCTGTGCCCGGATGCTTTTCGTTAACGGACAAGAGCTTGCGAGGTGAAGTTAAACGGGGCACGCTGACGGCAAGAATAAGGCAGCCGGCCCTTTATAGGGTCGAATATAGAACAAGGGTCGGCCCGAACCGAGCCCGTCCGAC
The DNA here is from genome assembly GCA_039181205.1 of Pseudomonadota bacterium. Taxonomy (GTDB): domain Bacteria; phylum Pseudomonadota; class Alphaproteobacteria; order Rhodobacterales; family Rhodobacteraceae; genus Jannaschia. The sequence continues at coordinate 2,943 of JBCDCS010000168.1, read as the reverse complement.
GAGGATACATACGTAGTGATTTCGCAGCTCCCAGGTGCGTGCGTCCGTGCATTGTGTGCGATGATCATGGTGATGACGCCGTCACTGTTGCTGCCGGCGTCGGATACCGAAGTGGCGGAGGCGGTCGTACTGCTCGCCATTTTCGCAGGTCTGTTCGTTTTGTTGGAATATGGGGCTGTCTATCCGGGCATGGTCGAATTCCGGTCCGCGCCACCGTTTAACCGGGTGCGGTTCGGCATCCTGTTTTTCACGCTCATGCTGCTCGCCCTGGCATGCCGCGCGCAGACCGACCCAACAACATTGTCGCGCCTGATCGCCGCCATCGGGCTGCTGGTGGGGCAGTCGGTGGATTTTCCATTTTCGCCCATCCGCTTGCTGATGTGGATCCTGCCGGACGGCACGACGGTCGCCGAGGCGGCGTTGATCCGATCGGTATCGGGCTTGGCCTATCTGATCAGTTTGGTGGGGCTGACGATCTTCGCGATCCTGATCCGATTGCAGAGCTGGCCGTCGCCGACCGGGTCGTTCAACGTCTGGGTAAACCTGCCGACCTTCGATCCAACGGCGGGATCGGACGTGGTGCAGCAATTGCGCCGGGATGGCGCCGTTAACATCCTGTTAGGACTTTTCCTGCCCTACTTCGCGCCGTTGATCGCGTATTTCGTGGCGGTGTCCTACGACCTGTCGATCTTCGATAATAATCTGCTGCTGGTCTGGATGATGGCTCTATGGGCGTTCCTTCCCGCATCGCTGTTTCTACGCGGCATCGCCATGCGGCGGCTGGCGCTGATCATTTCGGCCAAGCGGCGGCGGTTCAGCGGGCCCGAGGGACCGGCCGATCCGGCCTTTATGCCAGCCTGATCTGGCTTCTGATGGCCGCCCCCGCGGCGGCCGAGACTCTGCGGATCGCGACGTTCCATTCGGGGCTGAGCCGGAAGGGCCCTGGCACATTGGTGCGGGACCTGATGTCCGGGCGGGATGACCAGGCCGAGGCGGTTCAGGATGTGATCGCGCGGGCCGCGCCGGATGTTCTGCTTTTGCTCGATGTGGACTGGGATCACGGCGGCGTGGCGCTGGACACCCTGGTCGAACGGCTGGCCGAACATGGGGTCGACTACCCCTATCGGGTGGCGCCCCAGCCCAATACCGGGCGGCCAAGCGGATTCGATCTGGATGGGAATGGGCGGTCGGACGAGGCGCGGGATGCGCTGGGCTACGGTCGGTTTTCGGGCGATGGCGGCCTCGTGATCCTGGCGCGGGTGCCGCTGGGCGAGGTGACGGATCACGGGCCGCTCTGGATCGACGCGTCGGATGTGGCCGATGATCTATTGCCCGAAGGCGCGGGGGCGGTGATGCCACTCGCCACCGTCGGGCAATGGTCGGTGCCGGTGGCGGGGATGACGTTGATCCCCATGGCGGCGGGGACGCCGGTCTTCGATGGGCCGGAGGATCGGAACGGGCTGCGCAATCGCGATGAATTGGCGCTGGTGGCGCGGCTGGCCGCCTCTGCCGATCGGCCGTTGGTTCTCGGCCGGGCGAACTTGGACCCCGAAGATGGGGAAGGGCATCGGGAGTCGGTGCAGGCGCTGTTGGACCATCCGGCCCTGCAGGATCCGGCGCCAAGGGGCGCGGGCGGTGGCGGCAACGGGCATCGGGGCGATCCAGCCTTGGACACGGTGAATTGGTCCGGGCCGGGGCCGCTGCGGGTGGATTACGTGCTGCCGCCCCGCGACGTGGAGGTGGTGGCCTCGGGCGTGGTCTGGCCCGCGCCGGACGATCCGTTCCGGGAGGTGGTCGAGGCTTCGGGGACGGGACGGCTCGTCTGGGTGGATATCGCCCTTCCTTGACCACCCCCTGGGCCAGGGCTAGGCCCGGCGGCGTCACAATTCGAGAGAGCATTCCATGGCCCATTCCCTCCTGATTCTGCCGGGCGACGGCATCGGCCCCGAAGTCATGGCCGAGGTGCGCCGTGTCATCGACTGGTTCGGCGCCAAGAAGGGGCTGGCCTTCGACGTGTCCGAGGATTTGGTGGGCGGCGCGGCCTATGATGCGCACGGCACGCCTTTGCACGACGATACGATGGCCAAGGCGCAGGCGGTGGATGCCGTGCTGCTGGGCGCTGTCGGCGGGCCGAAATACGATCAGTTGGATTTCTCGGTGAAGCCGGAGCGGGGGCTGTTGCGCCTGCGCAAGGAGATGGACCTGTTCGCGAATCTGCGGCCGGCGCAATGCTTCGACGCGCTGGCCGATTTTTCGTCGCTTAAGAAGGATGTTGTGGCGGGCCTCGATATCATGATCGTTCGCGAACTGACCTCAGGCGTCTATTTCGGCGAGCCGCGGGGCATCCACAAAGAAGGCAACAAGCGGGTTGGGATCAACACCCAGCGCTATACCGAGAGCGAGATCGCCCGGGTCGCGCGGTCGGCGTTCGAATTGGCGAAGCGACGGGGGAACAAGGTCTGCTCCATGGAGAAGGCCAATGTGATGGAATCCGGCATCCTGTGGCGCGACGTGGTGCAGGAGGTGCATGACGCCGAGTATCCGGAGGTCGAGCTAAGCCACATGTATGCCGATGCGGGCGCCATGCAGCTGACCCGCTGGCCCAAGCAGTTCGACGTGATCGTGACAGACAACCTGTTCGGGGATTTGCTGTCGGACCTGGCGGCGATGCTGACGGGGTCGCTGGGGATGTTGCCCTCCGCCTCGCTGGGATTGCCCATGGAGAACGGGAAGCCCAAAGCGCTTTATGAGCCGGTTCACGGGTCGGCGCCCGATATCGCGGGGCAGGGCAAAGCGAACCCCATTGCCTGTGTGCTGAGCTTCGCCATGGCGCTGCGGTATTCCTTCGATGAAGGGGCGCATGCGGATCTGCTCGAAGGCGCGGTGCAGCGGGTCCTGGCCGACGGCGTGCGAACAGCGGACCTGATGGGCCCCGAAGGTGGG
>JBCDCS010000167.1:0-6437 GCA_039181205.1 Pseudomonadota bacterium | reverse complement strand
TGTACAGGGGGTGCACGCAAAAAACACACTGAACAAGTGGATCATTGGCGAGACAGCGCGCACACGCACAGAAGTCGATGCTGCCCTCCACGCCTACCGGTTCGACGACGCCGCGAACACCCTCTACCGCTTCGTCTGGAACGTCGTCTGTGACTGGTACGTGGAATTCTCCAAGTCGCTTCTGCAAGGCGAAGACGCTGATATCAAGGCGGAAACCCAAGCGACGACGGCCTGGGTCCTGGAACAGTGCATGACGCTCCTGCACCCGTTCATGCCTTTCATCACCGAAGAACTCTGGTCCGTCACCGGCCATGACGGCATGCTCGTCCATGCCTCGTGGCCTGAGAACGTCACCTTGGAAGACATTGATCCTGAGGCAGAATCCGAAATCCGCTGGGTCATCGGCTTCATCGAAGCCATCCGCTCCGCCCGCGCGCAGATGAACGTCCCCGCTGGTGCCACGATCCCCGTGATCGCCGTCGAATGGGACGATACAGCCCAAGCCGCAGCGACCAAAAATCTCGCTCTTATTCAAAGACTTGCCCGCATCGACAGCATAACCGAGGGCCCCGCGCCCAAGGGCGCCATCGCCGTGACTGCCGACGGTGGCCGCTATGCTCTGCCGCTGGGCGACGTGATCGACATCGCCCAGGAACGGGACCGACTGGAGAAATCCATGGCCAAACTCGCAAAGGAAATCAAAGGGCTAGAGGGAAGAACCAACAATCCCAATTTCGCCGCCTCCGCGCCGCCCGAGGTCGTGGAAGAAACCAGAGCCAACCTCGCCGCCCGCCAAGACGAGGCCGCCGCCATCCAAGCCGCCTTGGACAGCCTCGCCGAATTGGGCTGACCTTTAAGGTATTGGTAACCGGTCAGAGATATCTTCTACGACGCGGTCCTGCCCCAGTCCGGACACCTTTCGCAACCCAGCCGAACGCACACGAACGCCAGCAGATGCACCGAAACAAACTTTGCGAACTCTTGTAGCACGCTAGAAATTCGAGAGGCTCGAATTGGCCGCCGCTGCGAAGCGGTCCAGCACCGCATCCCACATCTCCGGCTGAATGCCGCCATGGCGCAATACCACGCGTGTCCCGTTGCTGCCCGGCCGAAAGGCCACCTCCACCGGTTCGGGGCGGCCCAGTTTCCAATCCAGAAGCAGCCGGGACGGCGGATCGATCGCACGGATTCGCGCCCACCGGCCGGTCGTCCCGTCGAACAACGTCTCGCGCAGAGCACCGCCAGGGCGCCGGTCCAGCGTCACGGCCTGGGGCAAAGCTCCGTCCTCCCGTGCAGACAGGGACACCCGCGCTACCGGCCACCAGACCGCCAGATCGTTCCAGAACAGCCGCCAGGCTTCGTGCTGCGTCAAACGGGTATCGCGCCCGGTCTCGGACCCATCGGGCGTGTCGGCCGTCTTCAGTGTCCCCAGCCAATCGACCAAGGCCGACGCGCCACCCGGAGCCAAGGAATAGAGATTGCGCGTCCCCTGCCGATCCATCGTCACCAGACCGGCCTCCAGGCACACCTTCAGATGTTGGGACACGGCGGGCCGGGTGACCGGCAAACCCTCCGCAATCCGGCCCACGGGCTGCGGCCCATCGCGCAGGCGGTCCAGCACTGCGCGGCGGGTCGGATCGGCAAGAGCCGTCAGGATGGTCTCATAACCCATATGTTCCTATCCCCAGAGGTCCCGAAGCGGTCAACGCTCCGGTCGCGGGCGGGCCCAGACCGGCCAGTCCCCGCCACGGCTTGCAGGCCCCGGGCGGGACCCCTAGGTTCGCTCAGACGCCCCCTGCGACAGGCGGAGGGGGACGAGATGAGGCAGCCGCGATGCGCGATCCAGTCGATTTTTTTGAGAACAACCTCGTGCCCATGGTGGTCGAACAGACCTCCCGGGGCGAACGAGCCTATGACATCTTTTCGCGCCTTTTGAAGGAGCGGATCATTTTCGTGAACGGGCCGGTCCATGACGGCATGAGCCAGCTGATCGTGGCCCAGCTTCTGCACCTGGAGGCGGATAACCCGACCAAAGAAATCTCCATGTACATCAACAGCCCCGGTGGCGTGGTGACCAGCGGGCTGAGCGTTTATGACACGATGCAATACATTCGCCCGGCGGTGTCGACGCTTGTCGTCGGCCAGGCGATGTCCATGGGCTCCGTCCTGTCGGTGGCCGGCGAAAAGGGTATGCGGTTCAGCCTGCCCAACAGCCGGATCATGGTGCACCAGCCATCGGGCGGCTATCAGGGCCAAGCGACCGACATCCTGATCCACGCGCGTGAAACCGAGAAAATCAAGAAAATCCTCTACGATATCTATGTGAAGCACACCGGCCAGAGCTACGAAGAGGTCGAAAAGGCGCTGGAACGCGACAACTTCATGTCACCCCAGGAAGCCAAGGATTGGGGTCACATTGATGAGATTGTGGAGAACCGCGCCGAGGCAAGCGGCGACAGCGGCGACAAGTAACTGTCAACGCAGACGAAACGGGTCGGACCGCTGGAACAGTTTCCCGCGGCCCGCCCCATTCGATGCATTCGCGCAACGGCGGAGAGCGTTCCCGAAGGGCACGGTCGGGTTTTACCCATTGTGACCCCCGAAGGATGTGCCTAGGCTCCGACTAAGACATGGACATTAAAGACGGGACACGGTGTCCCGTGGCGCGTCAGATAGTCAGTGCGACGCGTCAAGGAGGGCAGGAATGGCCGACAATTCGAGCGCGGGCGACGGCAAGAACACGCTCTACTGCAGTTTCTGCGGCAAGTCTCAGCACGAAGTTCGCAAGCTCATTGCAGGCCCCACGGTATTCATCTGCGATGAATGCGTCGAGCTTTGCATGGATATCATCCGCGAAGAGACGAAGGCGGCAGGCCTGAAGACCTCAGACGGAACGCCCACGCCGCGAGAGATTTGCGAGGTGCTGGACGATTATGTGATTGGGCAGGAACACGCCAAGCGCGTGCTGTCGGTCGCCGTGCACAACCATTACAAACGCCTCGACCACGCCGGGAAGTCCGACATCGAACTGGCCAAGTCCAACATCATGCTGATCGGGCCCACCGGCTGCGGCAAGACACTGCTCGCCCAGACCTTGGCGCGCATTCTCGATGTGCCCTTCACCATGGCCGACGCGACCACGCTGACCGAAGCCGGTTATGTCGGCGAGGATGTGGAGAACATCATCCTCAAGCTGCTCCAGGCCAGCGAATACAACGTGGAACGGGCCCAGCGCGGCATCGTCTATATCGACGAGGTCGATAAGATCACGCGCAAGTCCGACAACCCGTCGATAACGCGCGATGTGTCCGGCGAAGGTGTGCAGCAAGCTCTTCTGAAGATCATGGAAGGCACCGTGGCCAGCGTGCCGCCGCAAGGTGGGCGCAAGCATCCGCAGCAGGAATTCCTGCAGGTGGACACGACCAACATCCTGTTTGTTTGCGGCGGAGCCTTTGCGGGGCTCGACAAGATCATCGCCCAGCGCGGCAAAGGCTCCTCCATGGGCTTCGGCGCGGATGTAAAAGCGCCGGACGAAAAGACCATCGGCGAAGCCTTCAAAGATCTGGAACCAGAAGACCTGCTGAAATTCGGCCTGATCCCGGAATTCGTCGGCCGTCTTCCGGTGATCGCCACACTGACAGATCTGGACAAGGAAGCCCTGGTGATCATCCTCACCCAGCCGAAGAACGCCTTGGTCAAGCAGTACCAGCGCCTCTTCGAACTGGAAGGCGTGCAACTCACCTTTACCGAGGATGCACTCGATGCCATCGCTCAGCGGGCCATCGAACGGAAGACCGGCGCGCGAGGCCTGCGGTCGATCATGGAAGATATCCTTCTCGATACCATGTTCGAATTGCCCGGCATGGACACCGTCGACGAGGTGGTCGTGAACGAAGAAGCCGTGCGCCGCGAGGTGAAGCCGCTTCTGATCCATTCCGAAGAGAAGAAGACCGAAAACGCGAGCGCCTGAGATGCGGCGCATCTCGTCCGGTGGTCCGTGGGAAGGCCGCGTGGGCTATTGCCGCGCGGTGGTCCATGGCGGGATGGTCCATGTGGCCGGAACGACCGCGGCCGGGCCCGATGTCCCCGAAGATGTCGTCGCCCAGTGCCGCTCTGCATTATCGGTGATCGGCCGGGCCCTTTCAGAGGCGGGCACCGATTTCAGCCATGCCGTGCGGGTCCGCTATATCCTGCCCGATCCCGACGACTTCGAGCCCTGCTGGCCAGTGCTGACCGAGACCTTCGGCGCCAATCCACCGGTCGCCACGATGATCGTCGCGGGGCTCGTGGACGAGAAATTCAAAATCGAGATCGAGTTGGATGCCGCGCTGCCCGAGTGAGGGCCTATGACGAGGTGATGGAAACGTCGTCGATGGCGTAGAATTCCTTGCCGATGCTCTCATCGGAACCCGATGACACACCAAGCGTCAGCGAAGACCCCGGATCGTCCACGGTGATCGTGTAGGTGGCCCGGCTGTCATGGCCATGATCACCAGCGCCCTCGGGCTTGTTGATGAACTGGTGATCCACCGACACGGAGATACCCTCGACATCACCGTTGCTGACGTTCACGTTGCCATGATCATCCGTGTAGATCGACACGGCCTGCCCGTTCACGAAGATCGTCGCCGGATCACCGTTCAGATCGTCCGCTGCGATCATGTCGAAGCTGATCGTGGCCGACCCGGCACCATCGGGAACGTCGACGCTCAACTCAGCCGTCTCGCCCCCGCTCAGCTGCAGAACATCGCCAAATCCGGGCAGGTTCGTAACCGTCCCGCCGAACCAATCGCCTGCCCCGTCGGAAAAATCCATCTCCGCCAAGTTGCGGAGCCTTGCAAAGACGGTCTGGATCTCCATCCCGCGCAATTCGCTGTCCACATCCGACGAAAGATCGGCGATGCCGTTCCGAACCACCGACATGGTCGCGAGGCCGAGACCGACCAACGCAGCCGTCAGGACGACCCAATCAACGGTGACGGCGCCCCCTTCGGAGCGCAGAAATTGGCGTGGATCTGTCTTCAAGGCGATCATGAGTGGACTGAACCATCTGAATTTGACCAGATTGTGAACTCAATCTGGCGAACTCCATCCAGGATTGTTGTCCAAAATCGCCCTACAGGGACATCTTCGCCGCCCTAGCTCCTCTTTCATGGACGATCACCTACCTTTGCCGCTGGACACGCCCGACATCACCTTTCCGCCCACGCGAGAGGCGGGCCTGACCCGCTTGCGCACGTTCGTACCGCGGGCCGGCCGGGACTATGCCGCAAACCGCAATCACGACCTGCCGGGGCATCCACATGTCTCGGTCCTGTCGCCCTACCTGCGCCATCGCGCCATCAGCGAGGCGGAGGTTGCCCAGGCCGTTCTCGGTCGGTTCGCGCCATCCACGGCCGAGAAGTTCCTGCAGGAAGTTCTTTGGCGAACTTACTTCAAGGGCTGGCTGGAACGGCGGCCGAGCGTCTGGACAGACTATCTGCGCGGCCTCGATCAGGCCCGGAATCGGTTGGCCACGGAATCGGGACTGCGGCGCGAATGGGAAATGGCGTGCGACGGCCAAACCGGGATCGAGCCGTTCGACCATTGGGCCCACGAACTGGTCCGGACGGGCTATCTGCACAACCATGCCCGGATGTGGTTCGCCTCGATCTGGATGCACACGCTCCGCCTACCCTGGGAACTGGGGGCCGATTTCTTCCTCCGGCACCTGCTGGACGGCGACCCGGCGTCGAACACCCTCTCCTGGCGCTGGGTCGGCGGCCTGCACACGCGCGGCAAGATCTACGCAGCGCGCGCCAGCAATATCGGGAAATATACCGGCGGGCGGTTCGACACCTGGAACCTGTCCCACAAATTGGCGCGGGCCGACGACATCCGGCCTCTGGACGGACCGGCCCATCCCGACCCGCGTCCCGTGCCCGAGGACGTGCCACTGCCGACCGGCAAGGTCGGCCTGCTGCTCCATGAGGACGATCTGAACCCCACCCATCTGACCGCGCGCGGACTGGACCCGGTCGACACGGCCGTCCTGATCGCGCCCAACGGGCGATCCCCCCTGCAGGTGTCCGGGCAAGTCCGACGCTTCACACAAGCCTTGGCCGAAGATGCCCTGGCCAACTGGAACGGGTCCGGGCCCGTGACCGACGATATCGAAGAGATTATTCGCTGGGCGAGCGGCTTCAACCACATCGTGACGCCCTATACCCCGACCGGCCCGCTGCGCACCGCGCTCGATCAGAGCGATCCACGGACCGTCCGACCGATCCGGGACTGGGACAGTACGGCCTGGACCTTCACGACCGCCGGATTCTTCAAGGTGAAGGCGAAGATGGCGACGATCTTGGAAACCATCCCGGCCGATCTGCTGTGATGCCGATTCGCCACAGGCTTCACAGACGTCTGTGCCTGCGCTAAGCTACTCACAAGGCAGGGCC
>JBCDCS010000166.1:0-6474 GCA_039181205.1 Pseudomonadota bacterium | reverse complement strand
TTCCGATCTGGGTCACATGCACGAACCCATGGCTCGGCCCGATCCCACCCGCAATCACGGGAAAGGCTGGATCGAGATCGCCGAGATCGCGGACCAGCCCGTTGGTCAGGGCGCCGCCAAGAGCTAGGCCTTTGTGCACCGCGACGTGGATTTCGCCCCACCACGCACCGACCGGCACCGGATCTTCGTCCTCTACCACCGCGATCGCAGGACGAGGGCCTGCGGCCATGTGCTCGAAATAAGCCATGCGGCGGGCGCGGACTTCCGCGACCTCCGCATCGGGTGGGGTAGAGCCACGAATGCTGGCGGTTCGCGCGAAGCCGACGATGGCGGGTGCATCGGGGTTTGAAGCGATGGGCGTGGCGCGGGTAAAGCCACTGAACCCGCGTTTGCCCTGGGCAACTTCTATGGCGTTGCAGACGGTCGGCGTGTCGACACGGGCGAGAAGTTCCCAAGGGATCATTCTCGCACTCCATTGTTACCGCCAAGACAGATATGTTCCCAGTGCACAAATGTCGGCAGGTGGCACCGCCCTGGCCAGTCTGATGCAACTAGCAGCCAGCCTTCTGCGGATATCGTCATCTTGCCCCCCCGATCCATCCCAATACGGCCGCTGACTCGGCCGCCGTTGAAAACGTATGCAAGTTCTGTAGGCTCATTCGCAACGTAATGCTGGAAGTTGGGAGGTCGGCAATGCGCAAGTGGATTATGGGGACGGCACTCGCGGCGGTCATGCCGCTGGCGGCGGTGGCGGAGAATTTGCCCTACGGACTGCAATCAGGGAAACCGTTCGAGGGGACGACGCTCAACATTCTGTCCGTGGTGACGCCGCAATTCGACGGGTTGATGCTGCGCGACGATGAGTTCACGGAGCTCACGGGGATCGAGACCGAGTGGACGTTCATCCCATTCGGCGGCCTGCAGGAGAAGCTGAATGCCGAAGGCGTCGCTGCCAATGGGACGTTCGACGTGGTTAACTATCTCGATACGTGGGGCCCGCCGAACCGCTACTGGCTGCGGCCGATCGACGACCTGCTGGAACGGGACGGCATCTCGATGGATCGCTATCCGGACGCCTTTGCGCGTTCGGCGAGCTTCGAAGGTGAGACCATGGGATTCCCGTTGCGCGCTCATCCGCAACTGTTTTTCTACCGCGCGGACCTGATCGATGAACCGCCCCAAACCTGGGACGACGTCATCCGGATCGGAAAGGAGTTGAAAGAGACAAACCCGGAAATCGCGCCGCTCGCTTTGTATTATGTGAACGACGGCAATCGGCAGAACTTGTTCGTTTGGCTGAACTTCATCTGGGCCGCCGGCGGTGACATTCTGAACGACGATTGCACGCCAGCCTGGACCACGGAGGAGGCGCTGACTGCGACCGAGGACTACATCGCGCTGCACACCGTGCATGAGGTCACCAACCCTGATTCCGTGGGCTTCAACGAGGCCGATGCGCGCATCAGCTTCCAGCAGGGTAACTCCGCGATGATGCCCGTCTGGTGGTGGGCCTATTCACCGATGACCAACCCCGAGCAATCGGTTTTGACCAAGGAACAGGTGAGCTTTGCCGGAATGCCTTCTTATCAGGGGCGAACCAAGACCTACGCGATCTCTATGCCGTTCTCGATCTCGTCCTATTCCCAAAACCAGGATGCGGCGTGGGAGTTCATGAAGTGGCTGTCGAACCCCGACATGGATCGCGCCAATGCCATCGAACGTGAAGTCGAAGGCCAGGCCATCGTGAACAACGTGGTCACCCATATCGCGTCGCTGCAGGATCCGGACGTCAACGCGGCCAATGACGGGATCCAGTCGGCGGCTTGGGCTTCGCTCCAGGAATCCGACATCATGCCGCAGATTGCGGAGTGGCCGGAGGTCGGCGATCTGCTGTCGGCGGCCATTGCCGAGGCGGCGGCTGGCGGCGACACGCGGCAGTTGATGATGGACGCGGCCGAGCAAGCGACCCGCGTGCTGACACGCTCCGGCTGCATTGCCCGTTGACCTTCTAAACGGGCGGCTTGCCCGCCCCCGATGGCCATGCGGGACCGAACACTAAAATACGTGCTTGTGGCCCCGGCGGTGGTGGTCGTTTTGGCCACCGCCATCTGGCCGCTTTGGGAAAGCCTCCGGCTTTCGACAACCAATGGCCGTCTGTCGCGACCTGGATCCATGCAACAATACATGGATCCGCTTTGGGATCAGTATAGTTGGGCGTTCCTTTACGAACCGGCCTTCTGGAACTCGGTCCAGGTCACGGCGATCTACACGGTCGTCACGGTGACTCTGACGACGCTTCTATCCCTGGGCTTGGCCTTGCTGCTGGCACCGGGTGGACGGTTCCGATCGGGTGTCCAGACCCTCTTGATCCTGCCCTTCGCCATGAGCCCCGCTCTTATCGGCGTATCTTTCCGCTTCATGTTCAACCCGGAATTCGGCCTATTTGATGCGTTCTTCGGCGTTCTTTTTCCCTGGCTAGCCGACATATCTTGGCTGGCCGACCCAACGCTGGCCTTTGCCGTTTGCGTGATGGCCGACGTCTGGGGATGGATCCCGTTCCTGACCCTTGTGCTGATTGGTGGCCTGGCTAGTGTGCCGCGCGACACTTTGGAGGCCGCCCAGGTTGATGGCGCATCCGGCTGGCGGGTCTTCCGGGACGTGACGCTGCCGCAGCTGGCCCCAGTGCTGGCCGTGGTCATCATCCTGAAGTCGATATTCTCGCTTAAAGCCTTCGATCAGATCTTCATGTTGACCAATGGCGGGCCGGGCGACGCCACGCAGACGCTGAGCCACTACATCTACTTCGCCGGAATGAAGTACGGCCAGATCGGTTACGCCGCGGCCGTCGCCTGGCTGATGGTGATCCCCATGATCGCACTCACCTTCGCCTACGCGAAGTTCGTCTTCCGGAAGGACTGACATGACAGCCGTCCCCCAACCCGAACCGAGCAAACGCAGGAGCGAGGCCCGACTGACCGGTGCCCAGCGCAGGCGCTTGTCTGGTGCGGTACAGGTCGCACTGATCCTCGTGGCGACCGCGATCATGTTGGTGCCGATCGCATGGATCTTCCTGGCAGCCTTCAAGACCCTACGGGACGTCTACACGTTGAATCTCTGGTTCACGCCGACGCTCGACAACTTCGCCACGGTGTTCGATCCGCCTTACGACCTTGGCCAGAAGCTCCTGAATTCAACGCTTGTCGCCGGCGTCACGGTCCTCCTGGCGGTCCCGGTCGCAACCATGGCCGCCTATAGCTTCTCGCGCTTTCGGCTGCGGGGCGAGACGACCATGCTCGTAATCATCCTCGCCACGCAATTCGTCCCCGCCGTCGTGATCGTGCTGCCGTTTTTCGTGATGTTCCGCGATATCGGTCTGTTGGATACGCGGCTCGGCCTGATCCTCGTTAACCTGGCCATCGTAATGCCTTTTGCCATCTGGATGATCAAAGGCTTCATCGATGGCATTCCCATTGACACCGAGGAAGCCGCCATGGTCGACGGCGCCTCCCGCCTGCGCGTCATTCGCGACGTCGTTCTGCCCATGGCTGCGCCCGGGCTGCTGACGGCGGGAATCTTCTGTTTCATCATCGCCTGGAACGAGTTCCTGTTCGCGCTGATCCTGACCAACAAGGATGCGGTGACGTTACCCATCGGGCTCGCGCTTTTCAAAGGCGAGGAAGGTGACCTCTGGAACCTGCTCTCGGCCGCGGGCATCATCATCATGGTCCCGATGTTCGTTTTGGCCCTGCTTATCCGGAAATACTTCGTCCAAGGCATGACGATGGGGGCCGTGCGCTAGATGGCCGAGGTCATCCTGAAGAACCTGACCAAACGGTGGGGCGACTTCGTGGGTGTGAACAACCAATCGCTCCATGTCCGCGACCAGGAATTCCTCGTCCTGCTTGGCCCGTCGGGCTGTGGCAAAACCACGACCATGCGTATGATCGCCGGGCTGGAGGAGCCAACATCAGGCGACATCCTGATCGGCCACCGGCGGGTGAACGATGACCTGCCGAAAGACCGTGACGTGGCGATGGTGTTCCAGAATTACGGTCTCTACCCCCATATGACGATCCGCGAGAATATCGCCTATCCACTCAAGGTGCGCGGCTTTTCGAAGTCCGAGATCGGTCCCCGCGTCGATCGCGCCGCCGAGCAGGTGGAACTGTCCGATCTGCTCGATCGGAAGCCGAAAGCTCTGTCCGGTGGCCAGCGACAGCGCGTGGCTTTGGCCCGCGCCATAGTCCGCACTCCAAAAGTCTTTCTGATGGATGAACCGCTTTCCAATCTCGACGCGAAGCTCCGAGTCACGATGCGTGCGGAGCTCAAACATCTCAGTCGCGAATTCAAGGTCACGACCGTCTACGTGACCCATGATCAGATCGAAGCGATGACGCTGGCCGACCGCGTTGCCGTGATGCGTGACGGCGAGATCCAGCAACTCGGCACGCCCGATGAAATCTACAACGATCCCGCCAACCTTTTCGTGGCGGGCTTCATCGGATCGCCAGCCATGAACCTGGTCAACGGGCGGGTCGAAGGCGGCACCTTCGTCACCAGCGGCGGCCGCGCCCTCACGCAGGTCCAGGCCGCTGACCGCCCGGCCGCCGTCCTGGGAGTCCGTGCCGACGACATAGCCATCACTAAACCTAGCCAAGGTGCTCTTGATGCCAAGATCTATGCCTTCGAGAACACCGGCGAGGCGACGCTTCTGACCCTGCAGTGGGGCCAGCAACGGGTCATCGCCCGTGGCGACCGCCACCTCCGACTGGATCAGGACGATGTGGTCGGGATCAAGCTGGACCCCAATCACCTCTACCTATTCGATCCCGAAACGGGTCTCCGCATCCTCGGCTGAAGGCGCCAGATAGCTGCCTTCCGACTACGGAACTGGGGGCGCTACATCGGCTTGGTTAGGCCGACAGCTTGCCCACCGCTCCGGCAACGGCATCGATGATCTGGTTGGCTTCGGCCCGGCTCAGGCAGAGTGGCGGGGCCAGGCCGATGATGTCGGATTCCGGCATCGCTCGGGCGATCACTCCCTGGCTCCGCATCTCCGCCACCGCCGTTGCGGCCACTTTTGCATCCGGGTCGAACGGCTGCCTTTTCTTGGGATCGGCCATCAATTCGACGGCGGTCAGCAACCCCTCACCGCGCACCTCGGCCACGTGGCCATGCCCGGCAAGTGCATCGGTCAAACCAGTGCGCAGATAGGTCCCTGTCGACGCTGCGTTCTCCAGCAGGTTCAACTCGTCGATTAGGCGAAGATTGGCGATCCCCGCCGCCGCACAGATCGGATGGGCCGAATAGGTCCATCCGTGACCGAGCGGGCCGAAACGGTCGGTGCCCTCCATCAGAACCTCGTACATCCCGTCCGACACGATGGACCCCGACAGCGGCGCATAGGCCGACGTCAGACCTTTGGCGATGGTGATGATATCGGGGCTTATGCCGTAATGATCCGAGCCAAACATCGTCCCCAGACGCCCGAAGCCAGTCACCACCTCATCGGCGATCAGCAAAACGTCATGGCCTTCCAGCACTTCCATAATCGCGGGCCAGTACCCTTGCGGCGGGGGTACGATCCCGCCCGTGCCCAGCACCGGCTCGGCAATGAAGGCGGCAACCGTGTCGGGGCCTTCGCGCTGGATCATGTCGTCCAGTTCATCGGCCAGCCAGCGGCTGAACGCGGGCTCGTCCATATCCTCGCATTTGGCGGGTCGACGCAGGTAATGGGGTGCGTGGGTGTGCAACACGCCATCCATCGGCAAGCCGAACCGGTCGTGGAACGTCTTTAGTCCCGTCAGAGAGCCGGACATCAGGCCCGAGCCGTGGTAGCCGCGCCAGCGGGAGATGACCTTGGCCTTTTCCGGCCGGCCCAGGATCGCATTGTAAAGCCGGACGAGCTTCAGGTTGGTCTCATTGGCGTCCGATCCCGACAGCCCGAAATAGACGCGGTTCAACCCCTCGGGTGCGCGTTCGGCGACCATTCGGGCCAGGGTGATCGACGCTTCCGTCCCGTGACCGACATAGGCGTGGTAATAGGCCAGTTCTCGCGCCTGTTCGGCGATGGCATCCGCGATTTTCTGGCGACCGTATCCGACATTCACGCAATAGAGCCCCGCAAACCCGTCCAGCAGCTGCCGACCGTCGCGGTCGATTATATGGGCGCCTTCGCCGCCGGTGATGATGTGGCCGCTGTCATCACCGCGGGCGTGCCGCGCGAGATGCGTGGATGGATGTACGAAGTGATCCCGATCCCACAGATCCAACATGTCGTTCGGTCGTGTATCGAGTGTCATCCTACTCTCCTCCTCAAGATGCTTTGGGCCGTGTGAAACAAGCCACTTTCGGTTCGGTCATTTGGGTAATGGATTGCGCGATGCCCTCGCGTCCGATGCCGGACAGCCCAGTTCCGCCGAAGGGCATCGCGTCGAGCCGGTAGTCGGTCGTGTCGTTCACGATCACCGCCCC
>JBCDCS010000165.1:0-6552 GCA_039181205.1 Pseudomonadota bacterium | reverse complement strand
GCACCTGGCGGCGCGCGATATCGTAGAGGGGCGGACGGATGTCGCGCTCGCCATCGGTGTGGACAAGCTCACCCAATTCGGGGGCGGCACCCTGCCCCTCGTCGAAGAGGATCCTGAAGTCCAAACCGGCATGGTGATGCCCGCGCTCTACGCCATGCGAGCCCGGCGATATCTGCATGAGCGGAACGAAACGCCGGAGCTTCTAGCAGAAGTCAGCGTGAAGGCGCGGAGGCATGGGAAAGCGAACCCGTTCGCGCAATTCCGGGAGGAGACAAGCGTCGACGAAGTGCTCTGCTCAAGACCGATCGCCGATCCCCTGACGCTGCTGCAATGCTGCCCGACCGGCGACGGCGCCGCTGCCGTTATCCTTGTCAGCGAAGCGAAGCGGCGGGCATTGGGACGACGCGGAGCCACGGTTCGCGCCTCGGTTCTGCATTCGGGAAAGGCGACAACCGGCTTTCGCAACATGCTGACCCCTGAAATCACATTTCATAGCGCCGACGAGGCGTATGAGTCGGCAGAGATGGGTCCGGAAGATCTGGATGTCGTCGAACTGCATGACGCATTCACAATCGCGGAACTGGTCTACTATGAAGCCCTGGGCCTTTGCGAAAAGGGCGGCTCGGCCGAACTTCTGCGTGGCGGCGCGACGACCTATGGCGGTCAGGTCGTCGTCAACCCGTCGGGCGGCTTGTTGGCTAAGGGGCATCCCGTCGGCGCATCCGGTGTCGCCCAAGCGGTGGAGGCATTCTGGCATCTGACTGGACAGGCAGGCAGCCGTCAGGTTGAAAACGCGCAGCGGGCGCTGACCCACGTGACGGGCGGAGGAATTTCCGGAATGGATCATGGCGCCTGCACAATCCACATCCTGGAAGCCGTAACATGAACGACGTGAAAGACCCGAAAGTCGGTGCAGGCACAGTCCACCGTACGATGTCCCTCATGACCGCACTTGCGGATTTCGGTGGCCCGGTCTCGGTCCGGCACATCGCTGGCGAGCTTGGCTTGGCCCCATCGACGACGCACAGATTGCTGAACCTTCTGGTGACGGATGGCTTCGCCGCCTTCGATCCGAAGAGTTCCCTGTATAGCGTCGGGCCGGAACTCTACCGCATCTCCGCAAAGATTGCCGCGTCGACATCGCCTGCGAGGATCGCCCGGAACTGCATCACGGAACTTGCGAAACGCTATGATGAAACGGTTCTGTTCGGTCTTTGGATGCAGACCGCCGGCAAGATCGCCTTTGTCGAACGGGCCGACGGTCAGAAGAAGCTTCTTTACCTGATCGAGATGAACACGCCGCTCAGCCTTGTTTGGGGTGCGTCGGGTAAGGCCGCGCTTGCCTTCTTGCCCGATGCTGAGATTGCGCGGATTCTCAAGGAAGAAGGGCCGTCTCCAGTGACGGGACAAGCGCCACCGACTGCGGATGAACTCAACGCGGAACTCGCGGAAATTCGCCGCAAGGGGTTCAGCGTCAGTCACGGTCAAAAACTTCCCGGAGCCCTGGGGATTGCCGCCCCCGTTTTTGGCCCATCGGGTGTGCTCGGGACCATTTGCATGACGATGCCCCGCGAACGTGCGCCAACGGTCTCCACCGATGATCTCGGCGCGGAGATTGCAGCGGCGGCGCTTTCCCTGACCGGGCAGATCGGAGGCGAGAAGCCGTGACCCAGCCCGACGCCCGACCACCACTTGCGGGCATTCGTGTCCTTGATCTCACGACCTTTCTGTCGGGCCCCTTCTGCACTCAAATTCTCGCCGATCTCGGCGCGGATGTCGTCAAGGTGGAGCCCCCTGCCGGCGATTCCAGCCGCCATATTCCGCCGCACTTCGTCGGTGAAGACAGCGCGTACTTCCTGGCGAGCAATAGAACCAAACGCTCCGTCTGCATCGACATGAGGTCAGAAGGCGGTGTGAGCCTGGTGCGGAAACTCGTGGCCCAGGCCGATGTGGTCGTCGAAAACTTCCGGCCCGGTGTGCCGGCACGCCTCGGCCTCAACATCGAGGCGCTTCGCCAAGAACATCCGGGCCTGATCTGGGCGTCGATAACGGGGTTCGGGCTAGACGGACCCTGGGCGAAACGACCGGCCTACGACATGATCGTCCAAGCCCTATCAGGTGTCATGAGCTTGACCGGGGAACCCGGCCGCGCCTCCGTTCGGCTCGGCATTCCGGCCGGGGACACGGTGGCCGGCCTCTATGCCGCCGTCGCGATCAATGCAGCCCTTTTTCAGCGCACAGAAACCGGACAGGGGCGCCATATCGATGTGGGGATGCTCGATTGTCAGCTCGCCATGCTCTCTTACCAAAGCGCCTACAGCCTGATCGGCGGCGCCACGCCCGGCCCGCAGGGGGCGCGGCACGATTCCATCCCGACATATCGGGCTTTTTCCGGTCGTGATGGCCGACAGATCGCCGTGACCGCGAACACGGAGCGAATGTGGGAAGGTCTGTGCCGCACGCTTGGTTGCGACCATTTGGTCGCCGATGATCGGTTCGCCGACGCCAAATCCCGGCTGATGCACCGCGAAGCGCTATGGGCCGAGCTTGAACCGGCCTTTGCGACGCGGGACGCGGCCGACTGGGCCGAGACGCTGACGCAGAACGATGTCCCGAACGCGGTCGTGAAGACCGTCCCAGAAGCCCTTGAAGATGCACGTCATTCTGGCCGCGACATGATCGTCGAAGTCGCGGACAGCGACAATCAGACCATCGAAATCGTGGGCAGTCCGATAAGGATGGGCGACGGCGTTCCCGCACCGGCAAAGTACCCACCATCTCTTGGCGCCGACGCCCGGCGGGTCCTCGCGGATTGGGCCGGACTGGACGACCACGCGGTCGAAGAATTGGCGCAGAATGGCGTTCTAAAGCGCTCCAAGGCACAGTCGTGACGGCCGCGATCTCCCTAAACGGACTGCCGACACAATGGTTTGACCGGGGAAGTATAGATGCCAAGCTCCTGCTGTGCCTCCACCCGCTCGGACAGAACGGCACTTTCTTCGACGGTCTGTTCGCGGCACTTGGGGATGGCTGGCGCGTCATCAGTTTCGACCAGCGGGGACATGGGTCAGCCGCGGCACATCCCGTCCGCGATTTCTCGCAGTTCGTGGATGATGCGGAGGCGGCGCTGGATCGGATCGGGGGGAAAGCCCATGTCGCCGGTTTCTCCTTGGGCGGCTCAATCGCCGCGGAGCTCGCATCGCGCCGTGCAGACGATATTCCAACTCTGACGCTTGCGGCCACCCCGCATCAAGGGATGCCCGTCTTCGCCGAGCGCGCCTGCGCCGTGAGAATGGGATCGATCGCCGCGATCGCCGACGAGACTGTGCGACGGTGGTTCGGCCGCCTCGACGGTGACCCTGCTATTCTGGTCGCACGGGCATCACTCGACCAACTGTCACCCGAAAGCTTCGACGCAGCCTGGAGGGCCTTTGCGACCTTCGAGGGCTACGGGAAATTTGCGGGCCGCCTGCCGCCCGCACTTTGCCTTTCGTTTTCCCAAGATTTATCGACCCCACCCACCATAGCCGACCAGATTGCGGACGCGATTACGACGGCCGGCGGAGAAGCCCATCGCGTCGATATATCGGGCGCAGGTCACATGGGTCTTCTTCAGAAGCCGGCCGAAGTTGCGTCGGCTCTTGCGGAGTTCATCACGCGATACCATGAAGAAGTCACGCCGTGACTGGTGACCTCGCCGATCGAATTGCCATCGTGACCGGCGGAGCCTCGGGGATCGGCCGGGCGAGCGCAGAGACACTGATGCACCGTGGCGCGACCGTCGGGGTGCTGGATCGCTCTGCTGACGTACCGGACGGTGCGACCGCCCTCATTGCGGATGTGACGGATGGGATGGCGGTGACACCCGCCATAGATCAGTTCTGCGACAATCAGGGGCGCCTTGACGTCTTGGTCAACAATGCCGGGGTCGGCTTCGTCGGTGGGATCGAGACGGGCACCGAAGATGATTGGCGCCGGGTCTTCGATATCAACGTCTTCGGTCAGATGCGGGTGGTGCGCGCCGCCCTGCCCTGGCTCAGAAAATCCAACGCCGCATCGATCATCATCATGTCATCGTGCTCGGCCATAAACGGCATCCCGGACCGCGTGCTCTATTCGGCATCCAAGGGCGCGGTGCAGTCCATGATGTTGGCTCTGGCAACAGACCTCGTCGACGAGGGGATCGTCGTGAACGCAATCGCGCCCGGAACGGTGGACACGCCTTTCATGCGCGAGATCATCGACCGGGCCGATGACCCAGCGATGCTACGCGCCAGCTTCGACGCACGCCAGCCGACCGGACATATGCTCGCTCCGGCCGAAATCGGTCACGCGGTCGCCTACCTCGCCAGTCCCCTCGCGCGGTCCACGACCGGCGCAACGCTCGAGATCGACGGCGGCATGGGCACCATTCGACCGGCACGCACCATACCGACAGGGAGGACGCCATGAGCGCAGAATATCAAGTTACACTGACTCGCCAATCGGATCGGCGACACAAGATTGCGGTGATCGACGGGCCCAATATGTCGAGCCTCGGCAACCGGTCGAAGCAGGTCTACGGCTCGATAAAATCACTCGACGACCTGAAGGCGTTCGTCACGGATTTTGGGGCCAATCTCGGTGTGGACGTGGAGTGCTTTTCGTCGAACTACCAGGGCGCGATCTTGGAGTTCATCCATGAAAGCGCACATCGGGTTGATGGCTACATCATCAACCCTGCGGGTGCGACGACCATCGGCGAAGCGATCCGTCATGCGCTGCAGGATACGGAAAAGCCCATTCTAGAGGTCCATTTCGCGAATATCTCCGCAGCACCCGCTATGCCGCGCGGATTGAATAGCGGCACCCTGAAATCCAGCTTCACGCATTCTGCGACGGGCATGTGCATGGGCATGCGGCAATATAGCTATTCCGGTGCCCTAATGGCCCTGGTGCAATCTCTGGACGACGACACATTCCTCGGCGCAGAGATTGGATAAGCCCCGCGCAACACAGTCCTAATCGGCTGCGCGCTTAAGCCACTTCAGCTTCCCATACACCAGATAAACCCCTTTGGGATCAATCGCTCGCCCTACAAGCGAGTTATTTCATGCGCCTGTGGTAGACGTTCCGTTCAGTAGAACACTGTTCCATAAATTTGACAGAAATTTCAAATTGTGCGGTACTGATCCCATCGGACAGCCGGAAACCGGTGATCCTTAGGGAGGAAAAGATGAAGAACAGCAAACTGCCATTTGCGGTCCTTGCGGGCACGCTTCTTTCATCCATGGCGTCGGCTCAGACGGCCGATGACCCAATGGAACTCACATTCCACACGATCATGGTCGCGGAAGATCCGATCTCACAATGCGCCCGCACGGTCCTTGCTCCCGAGATCGAGAACCGATCAGGCGGCGCAATGTCGGTCACGGTCTTCGATAGCGCGCAATTGTTCCCGCAGGGGTCTAACGCCGACGCGCTCGCCCAAGGCCAGATCGACCTGGAAGTCACCGCCGTATCGACCCACGAAGACCTGGTGCCTTACGCCAGTATGTTTACGTCGGCCTATATCTTCGAAAGCGTGGAACACGCCCAACGCTTTTGGTCGAGCCCCGAAGGCCAAGCCGTGATGGACGATGTGGCGGAGGCCACGAATATCCGACCCTTGTCGGGGATGATGTTCTACGGCACCCGGCAGCTTTCCCTGACCGACGCGGTCGACCGCGAGGTTCGAACACCCGAAGACCTGGAAGGCGTGAAACTGCGCATGGCAAACTTTCCATCGTGGATCGCGCTCGGGCGGGCCTTGGGTGCCGATCCAACCCCTGTTGCCTTCAACGAAACCTACCTCGCCCTCCAGTCGGGGGTGGTTGACGGGCAAGACAACGGCCTGACCGTCAGTCGCGCGATGGGCTTCCACGAACAGACAACCCAACTCGTGTTGACGGACCACCTGATTTGGAACCTGCATTTCGCCATCAATGAGGACCGGTGGCAATCGCTGAGCGAAGAACAGCAGGGCTGGATCCAGGGGGCCGCAGATGCGGGGCATGCCTGCGTCACCGATCTAATTCTAAAAGGCGAAGAGGAATTGCTGGATGCGTATCGGGCCGAAGGCGTGACGATCGTCGAGCCCGACAAAGAGGCATTCATCGGCCATGCGCGCGCCTTCTATGAGTCGGACCCACTGGCTCAGCAATGGGACCGGGCGCTCTACGATCGGGTGGTAACAATGGCCGACGAATGAGGTCTTCTGCGCGGTAGTCGCTCTCCCGCGCGCCTTCTCGCGAGGCCCTATAAACTATGGCATCCCCATTCTCCCACCGTGCACGGGCGGTCGGCAGGTTTTTACTCGATCTTCTCGAGTATCACCTGCCCGCCGCCATAATGCTCACGCTGGTCGTGGTTTTCTTGGTACAGATCGGCTTTCGGTACTTTTTCACGCCGCTGATCTGGCCGGACGAGCTTTTGGGCTTCCTGTTTTTATGGACCGTCCTTTTCGCGACGGGCTATGCGGAACGACACCACGGGCTGATCCGCTTCAGCGTGTTGCGGGACGCGGCCCCCGTT
>JBCDCS010000164.1:0-6647 GCA_039181205.1 Pseudomonadota bacterium | reverse complement strand
GCTGCGATGCCCCAATAGGTCACCTGCTTGCGCGCGGGCAGTGCCATGTTCGATGCCTTTCCGGTCGGGTCCGCGGGTCAGAATGCCCCTGTCGCGGAACCGGGGCAAGCAGATGAAAGATAGGCCGATAAAGCGTCGGAATTAGGTATGGGTGCCGAAATCCTTAAAATCCCGTCACCAAAACCGTGCGAACGCGCGTTCGCACGGGGGGTGTACAAGGGGTGTACAGGGGGCGCCCCCCAGCGCCCGAGCCTTGATCTGCCACGCACGCCCGGCCGCCGCCGCCATCCGCTTACTTTCTCGTAGGGCAGGTTAAACATAAAAATGGCCCGCCCCCGCGGCGAGCCATTCTATCTGTCTTACGAAACCAACCGCCCAAGGCGGAGAGCCTGCCCTCAGGCCAGCCGTTCCTTCACCATCGGCCCGACCTGCCCGAAATCGATCTGTCCGGGATACTTGCCCTTCAGCACGCCCATGACCTTCCCCATGTCCCGCACCGACCCGGCCCCGGTCTCGGCAATGGCTTCGGAGACCGCCGCCGCCACCTCCTCCTCCGACAGCTTCTTGGGCAGAAACTCCTCGATGATGGCGATTTCCGTCTGCTCCTGCTCGGCCAGTTCCAGACGCCCCGCCTCCTCGTAGGCGCGGGCACTTTCCTGCCGCTGCTTCACCATCTTGGCCAGGATCGCCAGGGCTTCCGCATCGCCCACCGTCTTGCCCTCCGCCCGCAGCGCAATGTCCTGGTCCTTCAATGCCGCATTGATCAACCGCAGGGTTCCGACCCGCTTCTGATCCTTGTCCCGCATAGCCCTCTTGAGCCCGGCATCCAGGCGCTCCCGCAGATCCATTTCGGTCCTCAGTCTTTGGAGAATTTCGGCATCTGGCCGCACACCGGCCTGCGAAAGCGCCATATAGGTCCTTCGCTGGGAACCGCAAACCCCCGGCTGGTTGACGTCACATCCGGGCCTGCCTACACCCCGCCAAGTTTGCCCCCATCCAGGACGCGCGCCCAATGGCCCATCCCACCGCCTGCCTCGCCCTCGCCGACGGGACGATCTTCATGGGCCGTGGCTTTGGCGCCACCGGGACGGCCACGGCCGAGCTTTGCTTCAACACCGCCATGACCGGCTACCAGGAGATCATGACCGACCCGTCCTATGCGGGCCAGATCGTGACCTTCACCTTCCCCCATATCGGCAATGTGGGCATCAACCCCGAAGACGACGAAACCGCCGACCCCGTGGCCGCCGGGATGGTCGTGAAATGGGACCCGACAGAGCCATCGAACTGGCGCGCCACCCGCGATCTGGAGGATTGGCTTGCCGCAAGGGGCCGGATCGGGATCGGCGGCGTCGACACGCGGCGCCTGACCCGTGCCATCCGCCATCAGGGCGCGCCCCATGTGGCCCTCGCCCACGATCCCAACGGCAATTTCGATATCGAAGCGTTGGTGGCAAAGGCCCGGGCTTTCAACGGCCTAGAAGGTGTTGACCTCGCCAAAGACGTGACCACCGCCCAATCCTACCGCTGGGACGAAACGAAATGGGCCTGGCCCAACGGCTTCGGCCGCCAGACCGAGCCGAAGTTCAAAGTCGTCGCCATCGACTACGGCGCCAAGCGCAACATCCTGCGCAGCCTGGCCCATGTGGGCTGCGACGTCACCGTCCTGCCAGCCACCGCCACGGCGGAGGATGTGAAGGCGCTGAACCCCGATGGTCTTTTCCTGTCGAATGGCCCCGGCGATCCGGCCGCGACCGGCAAGTACGCCGTGCCGATGATCAAGGACATGGTCGAAACCGGCCTGCCGGTCTTCGGCATCTGCCTTGGCCACCAGATGCTGGCCATGGCGCTTGGGGCCCGCACCGTGAAGATGAACCACGGTCATCACGGCGCCAACCATCCGGTGAAACGCCATTCCGATGGCAAGGTCGAAATCACCTCCATGAATCACGGCTTCACCGTGGACGCTCAGACCTTGCCTTCGGGCGTGGAAGAAACCCATGTTAGCTTATTCGACGGGTCCAATTGCGGGATCCGGCTGTCCGGCAAGCCGGTCTTCTCGGTGCAATACCATCCCGAAGCCAGCCCCGGCCCCCATGACAGCGCCTATCTGTTCGATGATTTCGCCGAAGCCATGGCTAACCGTTAATACGGGCCGGTCCCCGTTAACGTCACGTTAAGGTCCACGCCCAAGACTTCCTGAACCGATTCTCCCGGATCCTCAGCAGGAAGCCGCCCCGTGTCGCCACCACCCGTGCAGCTTGTTGCTGCGGAGCGCCTGAAGAAGCAACCGGCGACCAAAGCGCCGGTTCTCCGCCTGGTCCCCCCGCCGGAGCCGACCGCGCCACCCGTGGCGGGACCGATGTTTCGCCGGTCCCGGTACGTGCGCCGCCCGAAGCTCGGGGAAATCCTGACCGAAACCGGCACCGTCGGACCCGCGAATCTGGCCAAGGCACTGCTGGCGAAATCGGGCCTGGGCTGTCGCTTGGGCGACGCCCTTCTGGCCGATGGCGGGATCGAACCCGATGAGCTGGCCGCAGCTCTGGGGAAGCAATACGGCATGGGCGTCGCGGGCCCGCCCCCTTTGAACTGCACCGCCGCCGATGCGCTGGCCCGCCAATTGCCGCCGGAACTCTGTCTTCGCCACAAGGCCATCCCCTGGCGACGGAACGGCGACACCACCTTGATCGCCACGGCCGACCCGGCGGGCCTGGACGCGCTCCAAACTGTCCTGCCCGCCAGCCTTGGCCGCTGCCGGTTCGCCATGGTGCCGCTGCATGTCCTGCACGACCGGATCGCAGCGGTCCATGGCGATGCTCTGGCCCGTGCCGCCGAATGCCGCGTCCCGGAGCGAATGAGCTGCCGGGCGGTCCGCGACCGTCTGGGCGCCGCGATCCTGGCAGTCGCCTTGCTGTCCATCTGCCTGGCTGTGTTCCTCGCCCCCGGCACAGCGGTGCGGATTTTCACCCTTTTGGGCTTGGCCGTGGTGACCATCAACGTGTTGATGCGCTTCGCCGCCTTTCTGGCGGAACGGCGGGACCGCATGCCGCGCTTCGTTTCCACCCGGCCCCAAGTGACGACCGACAAGGCCCTACCGAAGATCTCCATCCTGGTCCCGCTGCACAACGAACCGGATATCGCCGAACAACTGACCCAACGCCTGTCGCGCCTGGACTATCCCCGCGCCCTGCTGGAAGTGGCGCTGGTGGTCGAGGCAGAAGACAGGCCCACGCGCGACGCGCTCGACCAAGCCACACTGCCCCCTTGGATGCGTGTGATCGCTGTGCCCGACGGCCAGCCCCGCACCAAGCCGCGAGCCATGAACTACGCGCTGTCTTTCGTGTCCGGCGACATCATCGGCGTCTATGATGCCGAAGACGCGCCCGCCCCGGATCAATTGCGCCGGGTTGCCACGCGCTTTGCCGCCGCGCCGTCGCGGGTGGCCTGTCTGCAAGGCTGCCTGGACTACTACAATCCGACGCGGAACTGGATGGCCCGGTGCTTCACCATCGAATATGCGGGCTGGTTCCGGCAGATGCTGCCGGGCATCGCGCGGATGGGCCTGGTCGTGCCCCTGGGCGGGACCACGTTATTCTTCCGTCGCGCGGCGCTGGAACGGGTCGGTGCCTGGGACGCCCACAACGTCACCGAAGACGCCGATCTGGGCGTGCGCCTGGCGCGGATGGGCTACCGCACCGAAATCCTGCCGACGACAACCCTGGAAGAGGCCAATGCCGCGCCCATCGCCTGGGTCAAACAGCGGTCCCGCTGGATCAAGGGCTACCTGCTGACCTGGGCCGTTCACACCCGCCACCCCATCCAGCTGTGGCGCGATCTGGGGCCTAAGCGGTTCTTCGGTCTGCATCTGCTGTTTCTGGGCGCCGTGCTGAACGCCATCGCAATGCCCGTGCTCTGGTCGTTGATCCTGATCCCGCTGGGCCTGCCGCACCCGATCACGGCCTGGCTAAATGGCCCCGCCCTCTTGGCCCTGGGGTTGGCGCTGAGCGGCTTGAGTCTGCTCCATCTCAGCCTGATGACCGCCGGTTGCCACGCGCCCCACCATCGCGCGCTTCGCCGTTGGGTCCCGACCATGGCGCTTTACGCGCCGCTGGCCTCGCTCGCGGTAGTCAAGGCCCTTATCGAAATCGTCCTGCGTCCGTTCCACTGGGACAAAACGGCCCACGGAAATCACGGGGGAACGGCGGCCAGTGCCGAAATCAGGGTCCTTGAAACCGCCCTGGTCAACGGCATCGACCGTCCGGCCGCGCGGCTTTGGGCCGGTGGCGCCTATGGCACGGCGGCCCTATGATCGATCGGAGGTCAGTCACTTAGGCTCCCCCCGCCGATCCTGGATCGCAGGCAAACCGGCGCCGGTGATCGGAAGGCCGCCCAAGTCTGGGCGGCCCTGGCCCTAGTTACGGGCCTTGTCAACCATCTTGCCCTCGGAAATCCACGGCATCATCGCCCGCAGCTTTTCGCCCGTCTCCTCGATCTGGTGCGCGTCGTTCAAGCGGCGCGTCCCCTTGAAGAACGGCTGACCCACGGCGTTTTCCTGCATGAAATCACGGACGAACTTGCCGGTCTGAATATCCGTCAGGATCGCCTTCATGCGCGCTTTGGTCTCGTCATAGGGCAAGACGCGGGGCCCGCTGACATACTCCCCATATTCCGCCGTATTCGAGATCGAGTAGTTCATATTCGCGATGCCGCCTTCGTAGATCAGATCGACGATCAGCTTCACCTCGTGCAGGCATTCGAAATACGCCATTTCCGGCGCATAGCCCGCCTCGACCAGCGTCTCGAAGCCCATCCGGATCAGTTCCACAAGACCGCCGCAGAGCACCGCCTGTTCGCCGAAGAGGTCGGTTTCGCATTCCTCGCGGAAGTTCGTCTCGATGATACCCGAACGCCCGCCGCCGATGGCGGAGCAATAGCTGAGCCCGATTTCCAGCGCGCGGCCCGACGCATCGTTGTCCACCGCCACCAGGCACGGCACCCCGCCGCCTTTCTGATACTCGCCGCGCACGGTATGGCCGGGGCCCTTGGGCGCCATCATGATGACATCGACGCCGGGCTTCGGTTCGATCAGGCCGAAATGCACGTTCAGGCCGTGGGCGAAGGCGATGGCCGCCCCATCCTTCAAATGGTCGTGCACATGGGCCTTGTAGGTCTGCGCCTGAAGCTCGTCGGGCATGGTGAACATGATCAGGTCGCACCAGGCCGCGGCCTCTTCGATGCCCATGACCTTGAGGCCCTCACCTTCGGCCTTGGCCCGGCTGGGGGAGCCGTCACGCAGCGCGACGACCACGTTCTTGGCGCCGGAATCCCGCAGATTCAGGGCATGGGCATGGCCTTGGGAGCCATAGCCGAGAATGGCGACCTTCATGTCCTTGATCAGGTTCACGTCGCAATCGCGGTCATAGTAAACGCGCATGGGGTTGGTCCTCCGCCGGGATATGTATTCCGGCAGACAGCTACGACGCACAAATGGGAAAAACGAGAAGTGAAGTGACTAGAACAGCCGTCGCAATGGATATATTCATTCGTTGTATGATCAGTTTATAACGATATCATGCTAGACGACCTCGACCGCCGTCTTCTGCGGCAGTGGCAGACAGAACCGGAAATGACCCCGTCCGACCTGGCGGGCGTGCTCGGCCTGCCAGCCACCCGGGTGGCCCGGCGGATCGAGAAGCTGCGCGAAGCCGGAATCGTGCGCGGCGTGCACGGCGTGATTGATTGGGGGACGCTCGGCTATACCGTCGAAGTCTCGCTTCGAATTCAGTTGGAGAAATCTGTCCCCAACGCCTTCGACACCTTCCTGACAGCCGCCCGAAAGGTGCCGGAAGTTACTGAAATCCAGACATTTCTCGGCCGCGTGGACGCTCGCTTGACCGCCATCGCCCGCGATATGGGGCATTGGCAGCAGATCTATCGCGACCGCATCCTCACCCTGCCCTACATCGCCGAAATCGAAGCCCTGATGCATGTGGCGAATGTGAAGACCGAACAGAGCCTGCCCCTATGACCTCGATGATTGATGATCTCGACCGGGCGATTTTGCGCGTGGTGCAATCCAACGCCACCCTGTCGGCCGGGGCAGTCGGGCGGGCCGTGGGCCTATCCCAGCCCGCCACCTGGCGCCGGATGCGGCGCCTGCGGGACACGGGCATCCTGAAAGGGCGGGATCTGGCGCTGGATTTGGAAAAGCTGGGCTTCGGCGTGACCGTCTTTCTGGGTGTGAAACTGGCCACCAAGGGGCGGGTGAGCCTGGAAGATTTCGAACGCGCCGTCACGGCCATCCCGGAGGTGCGGCGGGTGGATCATGTCCTGGGCCGCTACGATTATCGCCTGCGGGTCACGGCGCGGGATCTGGCGGATTTCGAACGCGTCCTGCGGCGCCGGATCATGGCCCTGCCCGGCGTGGGTGAGGTCGAAGCCAATGTCCTGCTCAGTGAAGAACGGCTGACCGGCCCTCTCTAACGTCGGCGCCGATCTCACCCCGAGTTGCGAACACCGCTCCTGCCTCGCAACTGACGGCGGTGCCGGCCGGGTGAAATGCCCATCAACGCGGTATAGCAGCTTGTCATATGCGACTGGTTGGCAAATCCGGTTCGATGGGCGATTTCCACCAACGGATCGTCACT
>JBCDCS010000163.1:0-6734 GCA_039181205.1 Pseudomonadota bacterium | reverse complement strand
CGATTACCCGTTTGGGATCAACGCGGTGATCGGACTCATCGGCTCCATCGGCGTGTCGATCAACGCGGCCCTCATCATCCTGACCGCGCTGCAAGAGGACGACGACGCCATGACCGGCGACGATGCGGCAATGGCCCAAGTGGTCATGAACTCATCGCGCCACATCACCTCAACGACCATCACCACCGTTGGCGGCTTCCTCCCGTTGATCCTGGCGGGTGGCGGCTTCTGGCCACCCTTCGCCATGGCGGTGGCGGGCGGCGTGGCGCTGTCCACCGTGATCAGCTTCTACTTCACGCCCCCGGCCTTCCGTCTCGTCTATGCTCGCAGACGGCCCGTCGAGGCCAAGGTCGAAGACCAGCCGCAGACCTATCCGCAGCTATTGCAAGCCGCCGAATAGGACCTCACCCGATCTGATCGCAAATCCGCCGGATCAACGCCTGATACCGCTCCGACCGGAAGGTTTCGGGGGCGGACCAATCGGGCTCCCCGCCCGAGAAAAGATCCAGGAACGCAATGGCCCGCGCCGGGTTCTCGTGGGCGTTTTCACGGAAGGATTCCCAGACGCGCAGGTCGTCCATCTCAGGCACATTGCCCGGCGCATGATCGATCTTCTCCTGCAGTACGATGTTGCGGATGTTCAGGCAATACGCGGTATAGAGATGCCCTTCCGGCCAGAACGTGGCCGGGCTCGCCGGGTCTGCCTCGTCAGACGGCTTCGCCTGGACCGGATCGTGGAGAACAAGGGCACGCAGCATCAGACCGGCGGCAAAGCTGACATAGGCGATGCGATCTTCGGGCGCGTCGGGCTTCTGGCGCTCGAACTCCTCGCGCCAATCCAAAAAAGCGGCGGCCAGGCGATCTTCATCCAACTCGAACTGCGTTCCGGTCTGGGCGGCCGTACTCTCCATCTGCGCCTCGAACGACGCGGTGAACCCCCGCAGCCGCCGTACCGATCGGCTGATCGTCTGGGTTGCCAGCGCGTTCATATCACCGGCGCCAGACGCACGAACAACGCCGCCAGCGCCACGTCATCAGCATCTCGAAGGCTCGCCTCCACATGATGGGTCACATTGGCGGCCAGGTGGAGCAGCCGGATTTCATCCTGCTCCCCATTCCGGTCGAGCGACAGCCAAAGCAGCGTCGCGAATGTCACCGGAAGCGCATCGGACCCGAGGCTCAGCCCATCCGGCACCAGCACCACATGGCGCGCCACGATGGCGCGGCAAACGCGTGCCATGGACTCCCCAACATCGCCGCGCGGGGTCGCATCGCCGGTGATCAATGCCAGGGCCGACTCGCTCACCATGGCATGCTCGTGCTCGAACCGGGGCAGCAGCGCGGTCAGCCCGAAGGCGACCGTCCGCGTCAGCGCCAGACGGCTGCCCCCCTCCTCGCCGGTCAGCAGCGCCCGAGCGGCGGCAATGTCTTCGGGGCCCGGCAGCGGTGGAGTCAGAACCTGATCGCCCATATCGTCCGCCCGGGCGATGGCCCGCTCGACCAATTCGACCACCGCATCCGGCAGCAATTTGGCCGTCGGCCGGAACACCGGTTCCGCTGCGAACGTCGCCGTGCGCAGCAACCGCGCCGCGTCGCGCAAGGGCATGGCCAAAGAGGTCAGGACGTCGGGCATATGTCGCTGCTCCTTAAGCTGAGTATAGTCGCCGCCCAGGCGAAAGGCTATTTCGTCGAC
This sequence comes from Pseudomonadota bacterium, assembly GCA_039181205.1. Classification (GTDB taxonomy): domain Bacteria; phylum Pseudomonadota; class Alphaproteobacteria; order Rhodobacterales; family Rhodobacteraceae; genus Jannaschia. The sequence goes on along the minus strand of JBCDCS010000163.1, from coordinate 5,041 downwards.
GTAGCTGTGATGAAGGCGAAGGTGCCGTCGAGGTCGGTAATTCCTGCTTGGCTGCCCAGGCCCGTCGCGTTCTGCGCCGACGCCGCTTGGCCCAATCGCACGCAGTCCTCCATGTCACGGCCCAGATGCAGACCGGTCGCGAAACCGGCATTGAAACAATCGCCGCAGCCGCAGGTGCAGACCACGTCGATATCGAAGGCGGGCAGATCGATGCGCCGACCCGTCTGGTCGCGGTAGATGGCGCCCTGGGCTCCCAAGGTCAGAATCACGGCCCCGGTACCTTGATCCAACAGGAACGCCGCGATGTCCTCCAAACTGGTCATGCCGGACAAGGCCATGGCCTCTTCCTCCGAGGGCATGAAGTAATCGGTATTCTCCAGAAGCGGCGTGATCTTCGCCAGATCGTCTCGGGTCGAGGCGAACACGTCCAACGTCGTGACCCGCCCCCGCGCCTTGGCTTCCGCCATGACCTCGGCGGTGCGGCCCTGGTCCATTCGGTCCATCAACCCCACGCCGCCCACATGCAGGATCGCCGTATCGAGCACCCGGTCGATCTGATCGTCGTCGATATGGAACCCCGCCGTCGCCCCCAGCTTGTGCAGCGCGGGCCGGGCGCCGTCGGGCCGGGTCGTCACCACCGAAGACGAGGTCGAGTAATCAGGACAGACCTGCATCAACTCCGTGTCGATCCCGAAGCTGCCCAGCTTCGACAGAACCCACTCGCCCATGTCGTCCTGACCCACGCCGCCGACGGCCTGCACTTTTAACCCATGCTTGGCCGCCACCACGGCCGCGCTGCCCGCCGCACCGGACACGGCTAAGGTCAGCTCATCAACGAAATACGTATCTCCACCGGGCGGGATTTGCGTGACGGGTCGGACGAGGCAATCGAAGGTAATGAACCCCATGGACGTGTAATCGAAGGTCGTCATGTACGTAGGCGCGCCCCGGTTTCCGTATCGAACAGGTACAGACGGTCACGGTCGAAGGCCACCGCCTCCATCTGGCCCAGCGGCGGCCGGTAGTCCCTCGGCGCCTTGATCTCGATATCCCGCCCTGCCAGTCGAAGAGTCAGATAGGTCAGATCACCCGTGGGCTCGACGCCATAGACTTCGGCCTGCAGATGACTGGCCGCCTGCCCCACATGGCAATCCTCCGGACGAATGCCCAGCGTTACATCGCGCCCCCCCGCCACAGGCAATCCGTCGATCTCGATCCCCTCGGACCGAAACACGCCGCCCTCGATCCGCCCGGGGATCAGGTTCATGGGCGGCGCTCCGATGAACCCCGCCACGAAGGTATTCGCCGGGTCGGAATAGATCTCATCCGGCGTCCCGATCTGCTGGATCGCACCGCCTTCCATGACCACGATCCGGTCGGCCAAGGTCATGGCTTCGATCTGGTCGTGGGTCACGTAGACGGTCGTAATCTTCAACTGCCGCTGCAAATGCTTGATCTGCACCCGCATGGCCTGGCGCAGCTTGGCGTCCAGGTTCGAGAGCGGCTCATCCATCAAGAACACCTTCGGATGCCGAACGATGGCCCGGGCCAAGGCCGCCCTTTGCCGCTGGCCCCCGGACAAGGCGGCGGGCTTGCGGTCCAGATACTCCTCCAATTCCACCATAGCGGCCGCCTCGCGCACCAAGCGATCATGCTCGGCCTTCGGCACCTCGCGCATTCGAAGCGGGAACCGGATATTCTCGTAGATCGTCATGTTCGGATAGAGCGCATAGCCCTGGAACACCATCGCCACGTCCCGATCGCGGGCATCCACCTCGTTCATGACCTCGCCATCCATCCGAACCTCGCCTTCGGACGGCTCTTCCAGCCCGGCGATCATCCGCATGGTCGTGGTTTTGCCGCAGCCGGACGGGCCCAGGAACACGACCAGTTCCTCATCCGCGATATCCAGGTCGATATCCCGTACGCCCCAGAACGCGCCCCATCTCTTCTGAATGCCCGACAGTTCGATCCGTGCCATGCGCTACCCTTTCACGGCCCCCATCGTCAGCCCGCGCGACAGATGCCGCTGGATCAAGACCACCACCAGGAAGACTGGCACGAAGGCCAGGAACGCAACCAGCGCGATGGCGTTGTAGATCAATCCATCCGACCCGCCGGTGAAGTTCGCCAGCGCCACCGACATCGTATAGGCGTTGGGCGTCGAGGCGATCAGCAGCGTGAACAGGAACTCGTTGATCGCGAAGATCATCGCGATGACCCCCGCCGTGATGATGCCGGGCAGGATCGCGGGGATGATGATCTCCCACAGGATTCGCAAGTCGGACGCGCCGTCGGTCCGCGCCGCGTCTTCCAGCTCCTTCGGGATGTCGATCATGTAGCTGCGCAGGATCCAGGTCACGATGGACAAGTTCACCGCCGCATAGATCAGCATCAGGGCCCAGACCGAGTCCAATAGCCCCATGGAGCGGAACAGGAAGAAAATCGGAATGGCCACGATGGCCGGCGCCATCATCCGCGTGGATAGAATGTAGAAGCCGATATCGTCCCGTCCCCGGTATTCATACCGGGCCAGGGAATAGGCCGCCGGAATCCCCAGCACCAGATCAATCAACACCGATCCGATGATCGCCAGAACCGAGTTGCGCAAGTAGTTCGCCATCGGCCAGTCCGACCAGATCATGTGCCAGGCATCGAGTGAGAAGGTCGGCCAGTAGATCGGCTCGGGCGTGATGATCTCAACCCGGGGCCGGAGACCGATGGACAAGAACCAGATCACCGGCGCCAGGCAGAACACAGCCCAGGAGCCCAGGATCACGTAGCGCAGGATCCGGCTCTCCCCTTTGCTCACCCGGCGCGCCATCTCAGACCCTCCCCGACGTGAAAGCGCGCTTCACCACCAGCTGCGCGACGATGATCGTCAGGATCAGCATGATGACGGAGGCTGCCGAAGCATAGCCGAAATCGAAAGTCCGAAACCCAATCCTGTATATGAAATAGCTAATCGTCTCCGTCGCCCCGCCTGGTCCACCCTTGGTGATGATGAAGACGTTGGCGAACATGGTGGTGATGTCGATCCCGCGCAGGATCAGCGCCACCGCAATCACCGGCTTCATCAGCGGCAGGGAAATGTTCCAAAAGATCTGATGCCATTTGGCGCCGTCCAGACGCGCGGCCTCCTCCACCTCCTCATCCTGACCCTGCAAGGCGGCGACAAAGATGATGAACAGGAACGGCGTCCATTGCCAAACATCGGCCGCGATCAGCAAGGCCCGGCTGCCCCAGACCGACGAGGTGATGTTCAGGTTCCCCTCGATCAACCCCACCTGCTGCAACAGATCCGAAAAGACCCGACCATCCAGGACAAACAGCTTGAACAGGAACGCCACCGCCGAAGGCATGAACAGCATCGGTAGCAGGAAAATGATCCGCCAGCCTCTCACCCACGGGTCGCGATAGGCGTAATAGGCCAAGAGCAGCGCCAGAAGGCACTGCAGCGTCAGCGAAATCGAACCGATGACGAAGGTGTTCCAGAGCGCGGCCCAGAACTCCCGATCATTGAAGAGATCGACGTAATTCTCGGTGCCCACGAAGGTCCAACTGGTGAAACGGACCAAGAAAAGAGACTGATAAATCGCGTAGACGCCCGGATAGAGCGTGATCATCAGCAGATACAGAACCGCCGGTGCGACCAGCAGATAGGGAAAGGCCTTGCGCATCCGCCGCGACCGGCGGCGCGGGCGCGCACGCGCGGAAGGGACGGCGCGCGCCCCTCCCTCCGGTATCGGCTGATCGACCATACGGCCCTCCCCTCAGGGCCTTAGAACGGCATCGCCTTCCCTTCGCCGACATAGAGCCCCGGCGCCGCGTTGGCATATTCCACAGGCGGACGGCGGCCATAGAAGCCGTTATCGTCCATGATCTCGCGCACGGCGGCGGCGGCGTTATCCAACGCCTCCTTCGGACTGATCTGACCGGTCACGGCCCGGTTGATCTCGTTGCCGATGGCCTGCTCCATGTTGAACATGCCGGGCAGACGCGGCGCGCACCAGGCATGCTCCAGGCTGTCCGCCCAGACCTTGGCGGGTTGCGAGACATCCTGCAGACGCGGGTTATTCAGGACCGAGCGATAGCCCGGCGCAACCCCATTCGCATTGGCCTCGTTCATCGCCATGATCGACGCTGTCGTCAGGAACGCCAGCATCAGGAACGCACCTTCGGGGTTCTGCGCACTCGCCGCCACGCACGACGTTGACCCCGCGATATTCGGCGGTGCGAAACGGCCGCCATCGATGCGGGGCTCGTAGATCGTCATGAAGTTCCCGACGATCTGCGACTGGTCCGGGCGCATGGCCTGGGTACCGCTATCCTGCCAGGAGATGTTGGTGGCCACCTGTCCACCCAGCCAGGCCGCGCGGTTCTCAGGCCAACCAGCGCCCGCATAGCCCTCCCCGGCATTCGGGACCAAGGACATGATGATGTCCATGCCCTTCATTCCGGCATCGCCGTTGAAGATCGGCTCCCAATTCTCGTCGAACAGCATCATCCCGGCCTGGGCGGCTATATGCTCCCACGTATAGGTCGACCAGAACCCGCGCGCCGCCATCATGCCCACGCCGGACACACCCGGCCGCACGTTGTTCAACTCGCCCGAGATGCGGATCAGCTCGTCATAGCTTGGCACGCTGTTCACACGGTCGACCTCGCCGCCGAACACTTCCGCCATAAGGTCAGTCCGGACATGGACCATCTGAATGTCGCAATCGAACGGGATGCCGAACATCTGACCGTTGAAGAAGCCGTAATTCAGCCGATACGTGTCGTAGAAATCGTCCAGCGGCAGGTTCCATTTGGCCGCATATTCGTCCAGCGGGGCTAAGAAGCCAGGTGCCGCGAAATCGCCAAGCCAGGGCGAGAAGAATTGCAGCGCATCGAAGCTGGCATTCCCTGATATGAACTCGGTCACCGCCTTGTCGTAGAAGCTGTCATCAGGGATCGGCACCAATTCGACCGTGATGCCGGATAGCTGCTCGAACGGCACCAGCCCTTCGGCAGCGGATTCCTGGTCGGCCGCGCCGAT
>JBCDCS010000162.1:0-6744 GCA_039181205.1 Pseudomonadota bacterium | reverse complement strand
CAGCGGCGGTGTCACCAAGTTTTCGACCGATGGGGCTTCGGTGGGATTCGTGTCTTCGGTTGTCACCGGCAAGAGAGCGGCCAAGTCTGGGCTGGCCTCGTCTGGTTCCGTGGCCTCAATGCCGTCTGCTGCTTGCGCCTCCTCATCGAGCGCAGCGGAGGGGGCCGCGTCATCTAATGCGGCGGATGATCTTGTCGCGATGGCGAAATCAGGATCGCGCAGCAGTTCCGCCTCGCCCGGCAGTGTTGTCTCGCGGTCTGCGGATGTGAGTGGCGCCAAGGAAGCGCTTCGACCTGGGCCGATAAACGACCAGAGACCTACGGCCATCAATCCCACCAGAAGGGCTAGTGTCACGGCCAGCCCCGCGCCAATGCGTCCCCTTGGCAAATCATCGGTGCTCCTCCGGGCCAGGCTCGGCAGCGACAAAGCCTTTGCTTTGGAATGGCGATCTTTATTGGCATTGCTCGCAGGGCTGGCGCCTGCCAACGGCGATGGCAGTCTTGCGGTCAGCGGCGGTTTATCGGGACCGGCTTCTGGGGGAGGGACAGGTGGGTTGGCCCGATCTGCGGATGGCGTTTCAGTAATCAGCTTTGTCAGCCGTCCGCGTGGTGGCGGTTTGGCGGTGATCGACCGTTCTGCTGCCGGCATGAACGGTAGATTCGGCTCCGACGGATCGGAGCTGGAAGGAAGCAAAGGCGTTTCGACGCTTTCCGGTGTGATCCGACGGCGGGTGATGCGCTCAACAGAGCTGTCCGGGGCTACGCTCTGGCGCCGCCGGGACGAAAAATTCGGCCCAGCCACGGTTTCTTCGGGCAACGGGTCTGTTGGTGCCGCATCGGGTGGTAGGTCAGTCGCTACTTCGTCGGCCACGACCGAGGATGTGTCTTCCTCGTCTGCTTGTCTCGTTGGGGCGGCCACTTCTTCCCCCGGCGCTGCCTCTGGCTCAGGTAACGGCGGCGCCGGGCGGATGCTGAACCCAGCGTCCAAGTTCAGTTCGATGGGCACGCCGCCAGTGAGTTCCAATGCGATCTTCGTCGCGCCAAGGCTGGGGATGCCGGGATAGATCGACCGGTCGGGCCGAGCCACGACCGCGACCGGGCGAAAGCCATGATCGGCGGCGAACGTCTCGGCTTCCGACAGGGTCTCATGGGCGACGACAGCCACCAAGAGCCGTTCGCCCCGCGAAACGAAATCGAACGTCAGATCGTCGACGGCATACGGCGTCCGACCGCTCAGGAGGGAACGAATAGTGTCGTGGGGCCGCCGGTCGTCCCGTTCGAAGGAGGTGTATAGCAGTTGGCTGTCTGGCAAGATCAGGATTGAGACGAAGTCTTCGCCGCAGCGTCTTTCGACTTTCTGGCGCAGGCGCACCAACGACGCCTGCAGATCCGGCGAATCGAGCCGCACCGTCCCCTCGTGCCACCACTTTCCCGCATCGGCATGGCCCGATGGCACGCGCGATAGCACGGTTATCCCGTCGAGCGAGAGATCCAGGGCGATCTGAGGCGTCATGAAGTTTGCCTTGCCTAGGGCGTCCGAGACCCGCAAGGGCCCACAGACCAGACGCGAGTGTAGGGCAGATGGCCGCGCATGGGCAAGGTACTGGCTAGGAGCCTAGGATCGCGGGGGTCTCTTCGACGACCTGATCCTGCCAAGAGGAGGCTTTTGCTGTTGCGGAAAGCAGAGCTGGGCGGCCCATATGGTCGATGGCCGGGCCGGAGGCAGCGGTCCCTGTTCGAAGGAGTCTGGCCAGTTGAGTAGCGGACTGTTCAGCACTGCTCACGCCGCGGATCAGCGGGCGTAGACGCGGCAAGACATGGTTCCACGCGAATTGTTCGGCGGCGCTTCGGTCGCGAGCGAGCGCGGTGCCCGGCATCAGCCCTGGATCGAAGACCAGCCAAGTGCGCTGCACATCGTGCCGGGCCCTGCCAAGGGTCCAAGCTGTCTGCGCCAATTTCGACGTCGCGTAGCGGTCACGATCGCCTTGGGCACCGTCATCGCCGATCCCCTTGGCCATCTCGTAGACCGAAACGGCATGGCCCCCCTTGAAGCCGAAGAGCCGCGCGATCCGGTCCTCCGCGGCGTGGGTACCGCTGCCCGTTGTGACGATGGAAGCACCCGGGGCGATCTTGTCGCCCAGAGCCGCGATCAGGGCGGCATGACCGAGATGATTGGCGGCCACATCCGTCTCGTAACCGTCGGCCGTGCGCGTCAACCCGCCAGTCACCTGGATCCCCGCATTGAGCGCGACGCCTTCCAGCGGACCCTCGACCGCGTCTGCAAACCGGCGCACGGCGGCAAGATCGGTGAGGTCGAGCGGCAAGCATTGGAAACGCTCCGCCGGAAATTCGGCGAGGCGCGGGTCCGTCGGATTGCGCGCCCCAAGGATCAAACGAAGTTTGGGGTCGCGAAGCAGGATTCGCGCTGTCGCGTGTCCAAGACCGCTCGTAGCGCCGGTTAAGAGGATGGTGGGCATGGGACCTCCATAAGATACGGACTACGGATCAATATAGAACGTGATCCGTATCAATGAAGGCCAGCCTTCTAATTTTGAGATGAGGAACTGGATCGATCAAAAGCCCCGGCCGTCCGGGCCGGGGCTTTCGAGTCGCCAGTCTATTCGGCAGCCATGCTGGGCGCCGCCTTGGCAAGTGCCTGGTCCAGATCGGCGATCAGATCTTCGGGGTCCTCGATCCCGATGCTGATCCGAACGACATCCGGTCCAGCCCCAGCCGCTTCTTGCTGTTCTGGGGAAAGTTGGCGGTGTGTGGTCGAGGCGGAATGGATGCACAAGCTTCGCGTATCACCCAGATTCGCAACGTGGGAGAAAATCTCCACACTGTCGATGAACTTCACGCAGGCTTCATAACCGCCCTTCAGCGCGAAGGTGAATAGGCCGCCGGCGCCCTTCGGGCAGACCTTCTTGGCCAGCGCGCTGTAGGGTGACGACGGCAACCCGGCATAGGTGACGTGTGCCACGGCCGGATGCTGTTCCAGCCACGCGGCCAACTTTTCCGCGTTGGCCACATGGCGTTCCATGCGCAGCGACAGCGTTTCGATGCCCATCAGAGTGTAGTGCGCGGCCTGGGGGTTCATGGTCATGCCCAAGTCACGCAGGCCGATGGCGATCCCGTGGAAGGTGAAGGCCAGGTTGCCGAAGGTTTCGTGGAATTTCAGGCCGTGATAGGCGGGTTCGGCCTCGCTCAGCGACGGAAATTTGCCTGATGCGGACCAGTCGAACTTGCCGCTATCCACGATGCAGCCGCCGGTGACGGTGCCATTGCCGGTCAGGTATTTCGTGGTGGAATGCACGACCAGCGTGGCACCATGTTCGATGGGGCGCACCAGATATGGTGTGGCTGAGGTGTTGTCGATGATCAGCGGCACGCCTGCTGCGTCGGCCACGTCAGCGATGGCGCGGACATCCATGATCCAACCGCCGGGATTGGCAATGGCTTCGCCGAAGACCGCCCGGGTGTCGTCATCGATGGCGTCGGCCACGGCTTTCGGGTCGTCGAAGTCAACGAACTTGGCCGACCAGCCGAAGCGTTTGATGGTCTGACTGAACTGCGTGACCGTCCCGCCATAGAGCCGGGTCGAGGCGACGACGTTGCAACCGGGCTGCATCAGCGGGAACAGGGCCATGATCTGCGCTGCATGGCCCGAGGAACAACAGACCGCACCGACGCCCCCTTCAAGCGTCGCGATACGTTCCTGCAGCACGGCGACCGTGGGGTTGGTCAGCCGCGAATAGATGAAGCCGACCTCCTGCAGATTGAACAAAGCGGCCGCGTGATCGGCGTCGCGGAAGACGAAAGCCGTCGATTGGTAGATCGGCGTTTGCCGTGCGCCTGTGGCTGGGTCGGGCCGGGCGCCCGCGTGAATTTGCAGCGTATCGAAGCCGTACTGGCGGGTTTCGGTCATGTCGGATGTCCTCCTCTGCGTTGCAGCGGAGGGTAACCCGACAGGCGCTGCACTGCCAGTGGGGCGATTACTCCGGTAGGCTGGATTGGATCGCGATCGCCGGCAGGAAATGGCTGTGCATCTCCGCTAGCGACATCGCCCCATCGCCATCGAGGTCCGCATATCTTGCCGCCGTCGTGACGCCTTCGACGTATTCGTGCTGGGCCAACCGGCCCGAGGCATCGGTATCGAACAAACCGAAGATCACGCCCATGGTTGCCTCATAGGCTTGATCCCGGCCCTGATGGGTGGCGATGTCGCCGAAGCCTTGGTCCCAGGCTGTCATTTCGGTGTGCAGAAGATAGCCATCGGCGTCGCCATCCATGGACCTGAACACCGCTTCGGCCCCACTGCGAAGTTCGGTCTGGTCAAGCAGGCCATTCTGGTCGGTATCCATGGACAAAGCCATGATCTCCAGTCCAGCGCGGACGGCGTTGTGATTGGGGCCGCGGAGGGCGGTTTGGGCCGCAGACGGTACGGCGATGGCGATTATCAGAAGACTGGCAATGATCGATCGCATTCTCGTTCCTCCTGTATGAGAGCCAGATTATATACTAAACCGTATAGTTCAATATTTCATTTCGATTTCCTGCTCTTCGGCGTCGGATTGGCCGAGCCCCTTGACCGTTTTTGGCCTGACGTGCATTCGAAGATCAGATTTGGCGGAGAACGACCCATGGCTAGCTTGATCAAGCGCCTCGTAACCTGGTGGGACGGCCAATCCCTTGGAACGCAGATATTTACGTCCCGGCACGGCACCCGTGTGGGCGAAGACGATGAGGGCAATGTCTACTATCGCAACCCCGACGATACCCGCCGTTGGGTGATCTATAACGGCGACAACGATGCCACCCGCGTGGGCCCCGAATGGTATGGATGGCTGCACCACACGTTCGAAAAACCGCCGACTGAGGAACCGGTCCAGCGGAAGGCTTGGGAAAAACCCCACCAGCCCAACCTGACCGGGTCAGACGGCGCCTTCCTGCGGCCAGGGTCGTTGCGTCGGGCCGATGTGAAGCCGCAGTCGGATTACGAGGCCTGGAGCCCGGAATGATCCGCTTGCTGCTGGCGCTTTGTCTCGCCGCGTCGGCGGCGTCCAGCCAGGTCGCACAGACATCCATCGGGGATGGCGCCGTCTTGCGCACGCTCGACCGTGTGTCCGGCGAAGTCATCGATGTGGAGATGTCGTCGGGCCAGACGATGGCCTATGGGCCACTTCAAGTCACACTGCACGAATGCCGCTACCCGTCAGGCAATCCGTCCGTTGACGCGTTCGGTCTGCTGCAAGTGGTGGATGCCCGTGCGGTGCGCGAACTCTTTGCGGGCTGGATGGTGGCTTCGTCGCCTGCACTGAATGCGCTGGAGCATCCGCGCTACGACGTATGGCTTCTCAGGTGCATAACCTCAGGGTAGTCCGGAACGGGCCCCGTTAATTGGGCCGGATGGCCCAGCGCATTGCGCAACTTAGCCTGATATTGCAGTCGCGGAATTTCGATGGCTCCGAGGCGGATCAGATGGTCTGTCAGGAACTGAGTGTCGAACAGCAGAAAATCCCGCGCCCGGAGCAGCGTCACCAGATAGGCCAGAGCCACCTTCGACGCATCTCGTCGACGGGAGAACATGCTTTCCCCGAAAAACGCTCCCCCCATGGTGACGCCATAGACCCCGCCCGCCAGGCTTCGTCCATCCCAGACCTCAAGCGAATGGGCATGTCCGCCGCGATGGAGCGCACGATACAGTCCGGCGATGGACGGGTTGATCCAAGTTTCGTCCCGGTCCGCACAGCCCTTGAGTACGCCGTCGAAATCGGCATCCAGGGTCACATGGAAACGTTGTTGCCGGATGGTCTTCGCAAGGCTGCGCGACATGTGAAACCCATCCAATGGCAGGATCCCACGCCGTTCCGGATCGACCCAGAAGATATCCGGATCATCCCGGGATTCCGCCATTGGAAAGACGCCGGAGGCATAGGCCATCAGCAGCAAGTCCGGCGTGATTTCTGGCGTGTCACGGGGCATGGATTCAGTCTAACGCCCTGTCCTGGAACGCCCAAGCCCGACCATAGGACCTAGACTTCAATTGTTGGTGGTGATGCCAGATTCGTCCCGGAACCGGTGCTGTCGTCGGCGGCCGGGGCAGGGGGATCGGGCGGCGGCGCCTGTGGCGTGGGCGGCGCGTCGCATTCCTTAGCCACGGCCACGGCCTCCACGGCCGCCAGGCGCAGGTTGCCGGACTGGGAGACCAGCTGGCTGGCCTCCCGTCCGATGAAATTGGTAAGCGCCCCCGCCGGGCCGCCGATCATCACACCCACGGCACCAGCAACCAACCCTGTCGTGGCACGTGGCGCGTCTTCGGCTTCGGCCCTTAAGGCGGCGCGCGACGCGGCTAGGCCGCGGCAGTCTATTGTGGCGAAACGGTCGGCAAAGGTATCGAAGGCTCGAGCATCCCGTCCGCTAGAAAAAAGCGCGTCACCTGGCGGCACACCGATCGCGGCGGCTGCCTGGCCCGGTGGCGTCGCCTCGGTGCAGGCCACCAATGCAAACATAACCAAAGGGAAGCCGCGGTTAGGCAAAGGTCTTGTCCAGCCACGCTTCCAGCCAGTGAATGGTATAGTCACCCGCCTGGATATCCGGATCATCGACCAACTCGGCAAAAAGCGGAGTCGTCGTATCGATCCCGTCGATGATCAGTTCCCCAAGCGACCGCTTCAGGCGCGCCAGGGCTTCGGGCCGGTCGCGGCCGTGGACGATCAGTTTGCCGATCAGCGAGTCGTAGTAAGGT
>JBCDCS010000161.1:0-6762 GCA_039181205.1 Pseudomonadota bacterium | reverse complement strand
GGACTGTCATGGCAAGGGCCAAATTGGGGGGCACCCGCCGTACACCCCCTGTACACCCCCCGTGCAAACGTACGTTCGCACGGTTTTGGTCATCATTTCTTAACCTGGCCGTACCGATCATAGCCGTCCGCTGGCGGCATCGGCATCTCGCCCCGTCAGATCAGGGGATGATCCGCGTGTATTTGGTGCCCTCAACAGACGCCCCGGCGATGAGACCGGCTTGACCGAAGACCACGGCCACGACGGGCGTCAGCAGCGTCGTCGTATCGGTGGTAATCGTCGCCGCATCGGAGGCGACGGCATATTCCAGATCGCCACCGGCGGTCCATCCAGGTGAGGTGCGGAAGTTGGTCAGCGCGGGTTCGGTCATGAAGAAGAGCGCGTGGCTGTACTGCTGGCCGCCGATCTGCAGCCCGAAGGACGCGCTGGTCGCGGAATAGTAATCCACGGAAACGTCGTCGATCCGCAGGACACCCCGCCCGAAGGAACCGCCGAAACCGAACCCCGCCTCGGTCACCACAGGCATCATCAGGATGCCCGAGGACCGCGCGGCCAAGGATTGGGCGCCGGGCACGGTGTCATAGAGAAAGTTGAAGGCCGCATCGGCGCGGGCATCAATCCGGGCGCCGCCATCGCTGCCGACGCCATTGGCGCAGGCCGCCAACGCCAGGGGCGCGGATGCTGTCGCGAGAAACCGGCGACGTGTGAAAACCGTCATGTGTCTAGTCCTGTCCAAGTCTGCTCCGCCCGGGATCTTTTGTCCCGATCTGGGAAACAGATAGCAAAGGCCCCCTGCCCTGTCACCCTCTGCCCCGCCGGTGTTGGAGGTCGTCTGGCCGGCACATGTCCGCCTGGGATCGGCCGGTCCGGCATCGGCGAATTTTCGCTCGCCCGGCGTCAATTCCGGGCGCGGCGGCGTGCTGCACCGGTCTCGTCCGCGAAAGCGGCGTGGAATCGCGCGGCTTGCCGGTCGGTCCAGCGGACGTCGATATGGACGCCGTCGTTGCGGGTGTCTTCGGCGAGCACCGCGCCGATATCGTGGAGCCAGGCGCGGGCCCGGCCGGCGGCGAAGGGCAGGATGAGGGTGGTTTCCGAGAGCGCGTCGCGCAGTTCGGCATCGACCCGGGCCAGAAGCGCATCGAGCCCCTGCCCCGTCATCGCGGAGCCGAGGAAGACGTCGTCGCGTCGGTCGGCCAAGTTCCGGGCGGTCTGGACGCCGTCGTCATCGAGCAAGTCGAGCTTGTTCCACATCTCCAGACGCGGGATGTCCGGGTCGAGGCCCAGAGACTCCAGGATCGCCTCCACATCGCGGGCCTGGCCTTCGGTTTCCGGGTGAGAGATGTCGCGTACATGGATGACCAGATCGGCGTCGAGGACCTCTTCCAGGGTGGCCCGGAAGGCGGCGACCAGCTGGGTGGGTAGATCGGAGATGAAACCCACCGTATCGGACAGGATCACATCGAGCCCATGGGGTAGGCTCACCTGGCGCATGGTGGGGTCGAGCGTGGCGAAGAGCATGTCTTTGGCCATGACCTCGGCGCCGGTCAAGCGATTGAAGAGCGTGGACTTTCCGGCGTTGGTGTAACCGACGAGGGCGACGACCGGGTACGGCACCTTGGCACGGGCGGCGCGGTGAAGTTCGCGAGTGCGGACGACCTTGTCGAGCTGGCGGCGGAGCTTGCCCATCTGTTCGTCGATGGCGCGGCGGTCGGCCTCGATCTGGGTTTCGCCGGGGCCACCCACGAAGCCGAGGCCACCGCGCTGCCGTTCCAGGTGGGTCCAGGCGCGGACGAGGCGCGTGCGCTGATAACTGAGCGCGGCGAGTTCCACCTGCAGCACGCCTTCGCGGGTGGCGGCGCGGTCGGCAAAGATCTCCAGGATAAGGCCGGTGCGGTCCAGGAGTTTGACCTTCCAGGCGCGTTCCAGATTGCGTTGCTGGACGGGCGTGACAGCGCCGTCGATCAGGATGAGTTCGATGTCATCCCCGGCGATGCGACGTTCCAGTTCGTCGACCTTGCCGGTGCCGAAAAGCATGCCGGGATGGGGTTTGGGAAGACGGACGACATCGCCCCCGACCACATCGAGCCCCGGTAGCGCATGGCCGAGGCTGATCGCTTCGTCCAGCGCGTAACGAGGCTCGCGGCCGGAACGGTCGCCGGCGCGGGTGTCGGGGTGAAGGACAAGGGCGCGGGTGGGCCGCGCCTCCGTCGAGTGGAGGTTATTGCTGGTCGCCAGCGTCGCCTTCCCCGGAATATAGATTGATCGGCTGGGCGGGCATCACGGTCGAAATGGCGTGCTTATAGACAAGCTGCGACTGGCCATCGCGGCGCAGAAGCACGCAGAAATTATCAAACCAGGTGATCACACCCTGCAATTTGACGCCGTTGATGAGAAAGATCGTCACCGGCACCTTTGTCTTGCGGACGTGATTGAGAAACGCGTCCTGAAGGTTCTGCTTGTCGGTGGCCATGGTGGTGTCGTCCCTTACGCGCGCCCCGTTTTCGACAGGGCGTCATTTGCTCACGTCGCGTTTATGGGGCGGGGGATGGGGGGCGTCCACCCCAGAAAGGCGACAACTTGACGTGGCATGGCAAAGGCCCGCCGATCAGTTGCGCCAGAAGTCCGGATTGAAGAGCGCGATCAAGGCCAGCGTTTCGAGGCGGCCCACGACCATGGCGGTCGCAAAGAGGACCTTGGCGGCGTCGGCCATTGTGGCGAGCCCCTGCCCCGGGCCGAACGCGGCCTCGGTCAGCGGCCCGGTGGTGGAGAGCCCGGCGATGGAGAGCACCAGGGCGGCTTCGAAGCTGAGCCCGGTGGCGGCGAGGCCGAGGCTGAGGATGGCGATGGAGATCGCGAAGAGCATGAAGAAGATCCAGGCCGCCTCGATCCCGCGGGCGGGGATGCGGCGGAGGCTGCCTTGGCCGCCCGCAACGGAATGGGGGTGGATGAGCAGGTCCATTTCCCGGCGGCCATGGACGTAGAGCGCGTAGATCCGCAGGAGCTTCACCCCGCCCGCCGTGGTGGCGACGCCGCCGCCGAACATGGCCAGGCCCAGGAGCAGGACCGCGGGGCTTTGCAGGCCGGACCAGGCGCGGGCGGCGCCCCATTCGGCGCTGACGAAGCCCGTGGTGGTCAGATAGGACAGCGTGGTGAAGGCCGCCCCCCAGAGTGCGGCGGCGGCGGCGGGGACGTTGGCGCCCATATCGACCTCGAACGCGCCGATCCAGTGCCGGGCGAAGAGTGCGGCGGTGACGAGGACGACGATGGCGAGCGCGATGCGTAATTCGCGGTCATCGGTCAGGTGGATCAGGCGGCCGCGATAAAGATCGGCGGCGAAGGTCTGACGGGAGACGGCGAAGAGCAGGAAGGCGAAGACGGCGATTTCGCCGCCGAGGCCCGCACCCGCCGTTTCGAAGGGCGTAGTACCGGTGATGCCGGAGGTGGCCAGGGTGGACATGGCGTGGATCACGGCGGTGACGGGCGGGTCGCCGAGCGCGGTGAGGAGCAAGGCCAGGGCGGCGGTGAGGCCGGCATAGACCGGGATCAAGGCCAGGGCGGCGCGGCCCAGGCGTTGCTCGGGCGTGGCCTGCTGGGCATTGGAGAACGCGTATGTCGGGCGGTCGGGATCGTCATCTTGGGCCACTTCGAAGCCGCCGAGCCGGAGCGGCGCCAGGATCGCGGCGGCGGCGATCCAGATCAGGAGACCGCCCTGCCACGCGACAAGGGCGCGCCAGAGATGCAGGCTGGGCGACAGCCGGTCGGGGTCGAAGAGCGTGCCGCCGGTGGTGGTGACCGCAGCGACCATTTCCAGCCAGACATTGATCAGCCGCGTGTCGCCGATGATTTCCAGCATCGGGACGGCGGCCATGAGCGGCAGGAGCGCCAGCGCCAGGAGCAGCGCGACCAGGTGGCTGCGGGTGATGTTGGTGGATTTGGTGCGGGCGGTGGCCAGCGCGATGGCGCCGATGAGCGCCAGGAACATGGTGCCGTAATAGAAGAAGACGCGGGATTCGAAGTGGTCGTCGCGCACCAGGGCGTGGATCGACGGCAGATACATGGACGCGGCCAGGATGCCCGCCAGCAGAACGAGGAGCGGCACGCGGGCGAGCGCGTGCGGCATCAGAAGAAATCCACCTGCACTTGCAGCAGGCGTTCGACCTCGGGGACGTCGGCGGCGAGCGCGAAGATGGCGACGCTGTCGCCTTCTTCGATCCGGGTGCTGCCCTTGGGGCGCACGATTTCGCCGGTTTCCTTGCCGATGGCGCCGACGATGGCGCCTTCCGGGAAGTTCACATCCCGGATCAGGCGGCCTGCCAAGGGCGAGGTGGACATGACCTGGGCTTCGATCACCTCGGCCTCAGCATCGCCCACGGAATAGACGTTGCGCACCCGACCGTGGCGGACATGGCGCAGGATCGAACTGACCGTGGTCTGGCGCGGATTGACATAGGCGTCGATGTTGAGCGGCTCCATCAGCGGCACAAGGGTCGGGTCGTTGATCAACGCGATCGTCTTGCTGCACCCGGCGGCACGGGCGCGGACGGCGGCCAGCATGTTTGTCTTGTCGTCATCGGTCACGGTCAGCACGGCATCGGCGCGTTCGATATTGGCCTCGCCCAGGAGTTCGATGTCGAGGCCATCGCCGGACAGAACGATGGTGCGTTCCAAAGCCTCGGCCGCCCTTTCGGCGCATCTGCGGTCGCGCTCGATAATTTTGGCGCGGATGCGTTCGGGCGCGGCCTCCAGGGCTTCGGCCACGGCAAGGCCCACATTGCCGCCGCCGATGATGACGACACGTTCCTGTTTCCGGACGGATTTGCCGAAGATTTCCTGGGTCCGGGCCAGATCCTGTGAATTGCAGAGGACGTAGGCCTGATCCCCCGCCTGCAACTGATCGCCCGGTTCGGGCGCGAAAAGCCGCTTGCCAGCGTCCCGGCGGACGCCCACGACCACGGCCCGCAGGGTCGAGAAGAGTTCCGAGAGCTGGCGCAGCGGCGTGTCGAGCACGGGGCAGTCTTCGTCCAGATGCAGGCCGATCAGGGTGGCGCCGCCATTCATGAAATCTTCGACGTCGAAGGCTTCGGGCGCGCGCAGGCGGCGCAGCGCGGCCTCGGCCACTTCGCGTTCGGGGGAAATGACCACATCGATGGGCAGATGATCGCGGCGATAGAGATCGGCGCGCATGGCCGTCAGATACGATTGGGCGCGCAGGCGGGCGATCTTGCGCGGCACCGTGAAGATCGAATGGGCCACTTGGCAGGTGACCATGTTGACTTCGTCGGAATAGGTCGCGGCGATCAGCATGTCGGCATCCTCGGCCCCGGCCCGTTCCAGCACGTTGGGGTAAGAGGCGAAGCCGGTGATGCCCTGGACATCCAGCGTATCGGTGGCGCGGGCGACAAGGTCGGGATTGTTGTCGACGACGGTGACGTCGTTGCGTTCCCCCGCGAGATGGCGGGCGATCTGCCAGCCCACCTGTCCCGCGCCGCAAATGATGACCTTCATGGAATGCCCATTGGCGATTGCCGGAAGCGTTGTCCTACGCCCGTCCGGGGGGCGCGGTCAATCGGATGGAGTGTTGGGGCTTTCGGGCGTGGCGCGCAAGCCATTGTCGCACATGCATTCGAGCGTATGATGCGGGCCATGAGATATGCGTTGATTGGTGCCCTGGCGCTGGCGGGCTGTGCCGTCCCGACGGCCGAGGAGATCTGGATCAGGCCGGGCCTGTCGGCCTTCGAGGCGGATCGAACGGTGGCGGCCTGCGCGGGCAATGCCCGGGTGCAGTTTCCGGAACGGCGGGCCTTGGAGACGGTGCGCAGTGCGGGCATCGGGATCGGGGTGGGCAATCGCGGTGTGCGGGGCGGCGTCGGTGGGGGAATTACGGTGTTCGAGGTCGACCGGAACGAAGCCCGCCGGGATGCGTCGTTCTATGCCTGCATGCGGCAGGCCGGCTTTACCTTGGTCACGCTGCCCGGATGCGGGTCTGGTCCGGCAACGCCGCTCGAAAGCCAGCCGTTCGATGTGCGGGGCCTGTGTGTCGCCAATGGGCGGTTGGCGGCGCCTTAGGGGGCGGAAGCAGGGTTAGCAGCGTTGGTCGGTATGCTTTTTGGCCTTCAACAGTTATTCCCACCTCTTCCCGGACCGGAATCAAGCCCGCAGGGCGCCGGTCCATCGCCGGGCCGCCCCCCGGCCCGGCGATCTGGTTAGGTTTGGTGCATAGCTTCGAGCTTTTCCGGATCTGGCAGACATAAAGTGCTACCGAACTTCCGTCGGATCGCCGCACCGCGGCCCGCCGACAGACCGGCTTCAACCAATTGGATCAAGGTGCACCGCCAGCCTGGAGCACGCCAGATGGTCGTGCAGGGTTATCGGTCCGCCGCCCCGCTAATCATCGACCCGCGCGACCCTTGCCCCGCCCCGCGCGGCGGTGACGACGCCCAGGGATTTCAGTTTCCGGTGCAGCGCGCTGCGTTCCATGCCGACGAAGCTGGCCGTGCGGCTGATATTGCCGCCGAAACGGTTGATCTGGGTCATGAGATATTGCCGTTCGAAGAGCTCGCGGGCCTCGCGCAGCGGCAGGCTGGCGAGGCTCCCGGTCAGGGTCATCTCGCTGTTGTCGCCGCCGCCATCGGAGGGGCTGGGCAGTTCTGAGGGCTCGATCGGGCCGGTGCCGTCGCCCAGGATCAGCACGCGTTCGATCACGTTGCGCAACTGCCGGACGTTTCCGGGCCATTGCATCGTCTGCAGCAGTGCGCGGGTTTC
>JBCDCS010000160.1:0-6800 GCA_039181205.1 Pseudomonadota bacterium | reverse complement strand
GGGCGGTCGTCCCAATATTCGATCACGCGGGTGCGGATCGGCGTTTCCTCGATCATCGCGGCGAATTCGAAGATATCCATATCGGCCATGCCGCCATCGGCGTGGCGCTTCTCCAGGTAGCGGCGGAAGAGGGCGTATTGTTCCTCCGTCGCCCAGGGAGACGTGATCTCTCGGCGCAGATGGATGTTGCGCGCCAAGGTTTTTCGCTGGGAACGGGAGGCTTTGAACGCCCGGGAATCGATGCGCGCCGACAGGCAAGCGGAACAATCGGCGCAGGAAGGGCGGTAGAGGACGTTTTGGCTGCGCCGGAACCCTTGTTTCGATAGCTTGTCGTTCAAATCCGCCGCGCCTGACCCTTGCAATGCGGTGAACAGCTTCCGTTCCCGCCGACCATCCAGGTAGGGGCAGGTTTGTGGCGCCGTGACATAAAATTGCGGCGTCAGCGGAAGGCTGTGGCGCATGGTTGCGAGGCTTTCTCGGTATGGTTGATCGGACCCTAGCGATGGGTGCAGCGTCCGACAACGCAAATATCGCCGCCCCCTTTTGGATGGGGCGGCGAGGGTGTTAGCCGGGCCGATTGATCGCCGCCGTGCCGAGAACGAGATCGGTCAAGCTTTGACGACGGTCGGTGACGAAGACGGAGATAAGCGTGGCCAGCATGGGGAGGACGAAGGCCATGGTAGCGTAGTAGCCGATCACGTGGAGCGCGGCTTGCATGCCATCGAGGCGCTGGCCGTCATGGCCCCGAAGTTCGATCCCCATCAGGCGCATGGCCGGTGTGGCCGACCCGCCGGCCAGGGTGCCGATGCGGTAGATCAGTCCGATGGTGAGATACGCGAGGGGCCAGAGCCACCAGGCGAGGGTCAACGTCAGGATACCCGCCAGGAACGTAAGGGCGGTGATGGCGACCACGTCCAGCAGCCAGGCGATGGCCCGTTTGGGAATGACGCCTGCATAGAACTGCCCGTCGTAATGGGGGTCGGGCAGGCCGGACGTCTGGTGCAAATAAGTCATTGGGGTCCTTCGGGAATATGGGATGCGACCCCCGGAATACCGGGGGTCGCGACGGGCGATCAGGCTTCGGCGGCGTCGCCGTCTTCGGAGCGCTTGCGGGCCCGTTCGTCCATGAACTGGTCGAACTCCGCCTTGTCCTTGGCTTCGCGCAGACGCTGCAGGAACTCTTCGAAAGCGGTCTGCTCTTCTTCCAGGCGGCGCAGCATGTCGGCCTTGTAGGAGTCGAAGGCGGCGTTGCCGGTGGAGCGGGTGGTCCGCATGGCGCGGCGCGCCTGGCAGGTCATCGAATTACGGCCGGAAAACATACGCTTGCTCCAGATCATATAGGCGAGAAGGGCGAGGCCGATGGGCCAGAAGAAGACGAAGCCGAGAACCATGGCGGCGATCCAAGCGCCCTTGCCACGGGCGTCGAGCCAAGCCTCGGTGCGGGACAGCCAGTTGCCACGAGAGGCGTTGGCATAGGCAGGGGCGGTTGTCATCGATGTGTCTCCTTTGGGTTAATGTGAATGTGTTTCACATCACTGAAATGGGAGGTCATGTGGGCGCCCACAAGGCCTGAGAGGTCAAAAAGTTAAGGCGCTTTACATATTTTTCGGCTAATCGAAATATTTCAGTATCTTAGACGATTCGATTTATAAGCCGGAACCGTTTCTGACGCGTGCACCCCCTGTACACCCCCCGTACACCCCCCGTGCAGACGGGCGGTTCACGGGGTATCGCGGTAAGCAGTGTTACAAGCGATCACGGGTGCTGGAGCGGCAGCGGGGTCAAGGCCGAAATAGAGCACGGTCGACCCCGGGGATTGGGCTCTCGGTATCGGCCCGGCAGATCCCGCCACCAGAGCATCGCATTTTTGCGTATAGTTGCGGTTATGGATGCCTCTTATCTGGAACCGCTGCGGCAGGACGGACCGGTCGATCCGGACGCGCAGCTCGTCGTTGAGATCGTTTTTTCCACGCCCTTGGTGGCGGGTGCGGTCGGGGACCGCGTGGCACAGGTTCTGCCGGAGACGCCTCTGGAGGTAGCGCCCGCCTTGGATGTGGAGGGCCCCGACCGGTTCCATTTCGTCCGGTTTCCGGAATTCAGGGCCAAAGGGGCCGAACCCGAATGCTTCGCCTTCGCCCGGCAATTGAAGACCGACTTGGAGGCCGACGAGGTCCTGCCGATGTTCATGGAGTCGATCTATGGCGCGTCGGTCGTCACCGATGACCTGCAGGCCATGTCGGGTCTATGCAGTACCGGTTCCAACAACACGCTGCCCCATGGCTGGGTTCATCCGATGATCGATAGTGTCACGGCCTGGGCGGAAACCCAGGGAACCGGCACGAAAGTAGCTGTGATCGATACCGGCTGGTCCGACCATGATGAGTTGGATGACGTGCTGACGGCCGGTGGCCATCTGAACCTGGTCGAGGGTGGGACGGATGCGCGGGACCGGTTTTCCGGCGGCAATCCTGGCCACGGGACGTTGGTCATGAGTGTGGTCGCGAGCCGGGGCGGTGCCGACGGAGGTGGGAACACGAGCGGGCCCGGCGAAGTCACGGGTGCGGCGCCGGAAACTCAGGTTTTACCGATCCGAGCCATCACATCGGTCGTCAATTTCCGGCAGACGACCCTTCCCAGGGCGATTCTGCATGCGGTCGATCAGGGCGCCGATGTGATCGCCATGGCCTTGGGCGGTATCTTCGCCGTCGGTTCTGTCAGGGAGGCCCTGGGGCGGGCGAGGGATCGCGGTGTGGTCGTTGTCTGTGCCGCCGGAAATTGTTGGCCCTTCGTCATCTACCCGGCCGCATTCGCAAAATACGATCTGTGTTGTGCAGTGGCGGCGGTCAACTCGGATCGCACGCCCTGGGCGCGGACGGGTCGGGGCCCGAGGGTGACGGTCGCGGCCCCAGGCGTGGATGTCTGGGGCGCGCGGAAGGACACGGCATCTGCGCCGAACGATGGGATAAGGGCCAGCCAGGGGACAACACTGGCCACGAGCCTGACATCCGGCGTCGCGGCGCTCTGGGTGGCGAAGCATGGCGGACGGAGTCAGCTGCGGGACGTGGCGCAGCAGGCGGGGACGACCGTGCAGGCGATGTTTCGGCAGGCCATCACGTCAGGGCTGCAGAAACCGCCGGAATGGAACGGGGCCGATGATATGGGCGCAGGGATCGTAGATGCGGGCAAGGCGCTGGCTTGGGCGCTACCCGCGGCGGCCGGCGCGCCCGTGGGGGCAGCGGAAGGCACCCAAGCTCTGACCATGGTGGATGTGTTGCGCGACCACCTTGAGGATCATGCGCCGGAGGCCATGGCCGACCTGGACGACGAGGTCGCGCCCTATGCCGCCGAATTGCTCTGGATGAGTTATCGCAATGGGGCGAGGTTGCGGGCGGCGGCAGTGATGGGACCGGCAGGGGCCGACATCGCGATGGAGCGGGTCGGTTCGGAATTGGACGCGGTGCTTGCGGAGCGGGACACGCTCCGCAATTTTGTGTCGGCGGGTTAACGTCCGCGCGTCAGTAGCCCCGCCAGATCCAGCCGCCGCCGAAGACCCGGGTGCCGTCCATGTCATAGAAGACGCAGGCCTGGCCCGGAGACACCCCTTCTTCGGGGGCCAGCAACTCGACCTCGGCCAGATCCGGGCCTTTGGGGCGCAGGATCGCGTCCATGGGCGGCTTGGTGGACCGGACTTTGACGCCGACCTGCCATTCGTCCCGGGACGTGAATGGGGTGTCCCCCAGCCAGTTGATGTCGCGCAGGGGAACCAGGCGGGTGGCGAGCGCGGATTTCGGGCCGACGACCACGCGGCGGGTTTCCGGGTCGAGCTTCACGACATAAAGCGGCTCTGCCAGGCCGCCGATGCCCAGGCCGCGGCGTTGGCCGATCGTGTAGTGAATCACACCGGTGTGGTGGCCCAGTTCGCGACCGTCCAAGTCGACGATGGCGCCCGGTTCGGCGGCGCCCGGGCGCAGCTTTTCGATGACGGCGGCGTAATCACCGTTCGGGACGAAGCAGATATCCTGGCTGTCTGGCTTATCGGCCACCGGCAGGCCGTGCTTGGCCGCCAAGGCGCGGGTGGCGGCCTTGTCGGACAGGTGACCCAGGGGAAAGCGCAGATAATCCAACTGCTCCGCCGTGGTGGAGAAGAGGAAATACGATTGGTCGCGCACCGGATCGGCGGCGCGGTGCAACTCGGCACCATGGGGGCCCGCTTTACGCTGGATATAGTGGCCCGTGGCCATGCAATCGGCGTCGAGATCCCGGGCGGTTTCGAGCAGGTCCTTGAACTTCACCCGCTCGTTGCAACGGATGCAGGGCACCGGCGTCGCCCCGCCCAGATAGGCATCGGCGAATTCATCGATCACGGCTTCGCGGAATGTGTTTTCGTAGTCGAGCACGTAATGGGGAAAACCCATGGTTTCCGCGACCCGGCGGGCATCGTGGATGTCGCGGCCGGCGCAGCAGGCACCTTTCTTGGCCAGTGCGGCCCCGTGGTCATAGAGCTGGAGCGTGACGCCGACCACGTCATAGCCCTGACCGGCCAGTTCAGCGGCCACGACCGAGCTATCGACGCCGCCGGACATGGCGACGACGACTCGTGTGTCGGCAGGCGCTTTGGCGATGCCCAGGCTGTTGAGCGCGGCGTCGAGTGGCATTAGGGATCCAGGTCTATAGCGGAATATCGGGCGATATATGGGAAAATGCGACACATTCACAAGGCGGCGGTTCACCTCCGCTTAACCGGCGTTGGCGCATGGAGGGTGTGAGCAGGTAAAAGGAGACCGCCATGTATTTGAGAAAAGGGAACGGGCCGCGCGTCGTCACGTTGCCGGATGGGTCGCAGATGAGCGCGGCCGATTTGCCGCCCAAGGGCACGACGCGGTGGGTGGCCCGTCGGAAGGAGGCCGTGGTGCGCGGCGTGCAAGGCGGGCTGATCACGCTGGAAGATGCGATCGAGCGGTATGATTTGTCCCAGGAGGAGTTCGAGGGCTGGATGGACGCCGTGTCTGTCCATGGGACGAACGGGCTGAAGACGACGCTGCTGCAGGTCTACCGCTAGGGCTGAGACGGAATGGCCAATTGTCAGGGGAAAGGCACTCTCCGAAAGTAACGTTAAATTAACGATTTCCTCAGAAGGTGGTGTTGTCCTCAGCAGCCTCCCGGAGAGAGCCATGCGTATCTTGCTCGTCGAAGACGACCCCACCACGTCCAAGAGCATCGAGATGATGCTCGGATCGGCCAATCTGAATGTCTACAGCACCGATATGGGCGAAGAAGGGATCGATCTGGCGAAGCTCTATGATTACGATCTCATTCTGCTGGACCTGAACCTGCCGGACATGAATGGACACGAGGTTCTCAAGCAGCTGCGGATGGCGCGGATCGAGACACCGATCCTGATTCTCTCCGGTTCGGACGATACGGAGAACAAGATCAGAGGCTTCGGGGTCGGCGCTGACGACTACATGACGAAGCCGTTCCACCGCGACGAATTGATCGCCCGGATTCACGCGATCGTCCGGCGGTCGAAGGGGCATTCGCAATCGGTGATCCGGACCGGGCGTATTGCCGTCAATCTGGATGCGAAATCGGTCGAGGTGGACGGACAATCGGTGCATCTGACGGGCAAGGAATACCAGATGCTGGAATTGCTGAGCCTGCGCAAAGGGACGACCCTGACCAAAGAGATGTTCTTGAACCATCTCTACGGCGGCATGGACGAACCCGAGCTGAAGATCATCGATGTCTTCATCTGCAAGCTGCGCAAGAAGCTGGCCGAGGCGACCGGTGGCGACAACCATATCGAGACCGTTTGGGGCCGCGGCTACGTGCTGCGCGACCCGGTTTCTGCGGAGGGAAACGATAAGCTGGTCAGCGCGTAGGACACGGGCGACGCTGACTGGCGGGTGTGGCGTTTGGCCATAACGGTGCCCCTGGCGGCAGGGTAGTGGTTCTGAGCAGAAGTGGGCTGCAAATCGTTCGGGATATGCAGAGGCTTCATTGCAGGGTCGTTGATCTGCAACGCCGGTTGGCGTGCAGCCAGTTGGTGTGCAGCAAGTTGGTGTGCAGTCAGCTAGTGTGCGGCCTGCCGATCCCTTTGAAAGACTCCGGATTCCGGTGAAGGATCCTGGTTCGACGAGGACGGAGGCCTCATCACACGAAGCTCTTCTCGTTGAGGGGCGTGGGGCGCCAATTCCAAGACAAAGCGATTTCCCAGGTCAACGTCTGCGACGGCGAGAACGGCGTTCGCCGTTCTTGAGCTTCGGCCCGGGAGCTGAGTTCCCTTATCAACTCTGGTGATCTGGAGCGAATGTGGTCGGAAGCCGATACTGGTTCGCCGGGCGCAAGCCCATTCATAGACGAGCCGCGGCCGATGTTTGGCAGCATTTCATATCAGCCAAGTCCCAATGAATTCGAAGCCAAACGTTGACGTCAGCCAGATCGCCGGTCCGGGAGGCGACCCGGCTACAGGCTGACGGCCTGCTGGACCGAGCCAGGGCCGGGGGAAAGTCGGAAAGACGGATGGAGGCCCAGATCGACAGGTCCGGCTTTGCTGGCCTTCCGTCTGACTTCCGAGAGGACGATGCACATGGGCCGCTGGTCCGAAATCGAGGGGCCAGGGCTTACTGCAATCCGGACCGTTTGACTGGCGATTGGCTGACGAGGCGAAGCGGCCGGATGCGCGAGTTAAGTTGTTACTTGGCGAACCAGATGCGGATAGGTGGATTGTATTGAAAGTGCCGCCACAGCGCGAGGATTGAGGCGTTACAGAGGAAGCTGGCCTAGCTGAGAACAGTTCG
>JBCDCS010000159.1:0-6840 GCA_039181205.1 Pseudomonadota bacterium | reverse complement strand
GGGCCGGTCTGTTTGGCTGGCCGGCCCAAGTGGAGGTCAGAGCGGAACCATGGTGGCCTGTCCGCGGGACACGGCGACATCGACGATGGAGGCGGCGACGGCCAGGTCCTGGAGACCGACGCCGGTGCCGTCGAAGATCGTTACCTCATCGGCCGACGCGCGGCCTGGATGGGTGCCGTTGATGACGGCGCCGATCTGGCTGACATCGGCTTCGGTGATGAGCCTGTCCTTGATGGCATGCTGCGCCTCGCCGATGGAGATCGATTGCGCGATTTCATCCGTGAAGACAGTGGCTTGGACCAGAAGCGCAGTTTCGATTTCCTGCTTGCCCACCGTGTCGGTGCCCATGCAGGCGATATGGGTGCCGGGGCTGACGTGATCGGCCAGGAGTGTCGGCGCGAAGGAGGAGGTGATCGTGATGATCGTATCCGCCTCGCGCATTTCCGGCAGCTCGACCGCTTCGAAGGGCAGGCCGGCCTCTTCGGCGACGCGGGCCAGGTTGGGCAGCATCTCGGGATGCATGTTCCAGCCGATGACCTTCTCGAACGGGTGGGTTTCCAGCGCGGCGCGCAGTTGGAACGTGGCTTGGTGGCCGGCGCCGATCATGCCGAGGACCTTGGCATCCTTGCGGGCCAGGTGTCGGATCGAGACCGACGAGGCCGCGGCGGTGCGGAGCGCCGTCAGGAGATTGCCGCCGACCATGGCCTTCACCCGTCCCGAATCCGGGTCGAAGAGGAAGACCGTGGACTGGTGGTTGATCAGATCGCGGCGTTCGGCGTTGTGGGGCCAATAACCCCCGGCCTTGAGGCCGAGGACACCGCCGACGCGGTCGAACCCGCCCTTGAAGCCGTAGAGCGCGTCTTCATGGCCGATGGCCTCGCGCACGACGGGGAAGTTATAGGCATCGCCCGCCGCCATGGCGGCGAAGACCTTTTCCACCGCCTCGAAGGCCGCATCGCGGGTGAGCATGTCGGCGATCATACCTTCGGGGACGATCGCTAGTTCATTGGTCGACATCCGGGCGCCGTCCATCAATAGGCCTTTCCGCGGGCCGAGACCGGCCAGAGGGTTTCGACCTTGCCGCCGCGCACGCCGACATACCAATCATGGACGTTGCAGGTGGGGTCGCAATGGCCGGGGACCAGCCTGAGTTTGTCGTTCACTTTCAGCACGCCGTCCGGGTCCGCGACGACGCCGTGTTCGTCGGAGCATTTGACGTATTCCACATCGGTGCGCCCGTAGATCACCGGCAGGCCGCTATCGACGGATTGGGCCTTCAGTCCGGCATCGACGATGGCTTTCTCGGCCTTGGCGTGGCTCATGACGGAGGTGAGGATGAAGAGCGCGTTTTCCCACTCGCCCCGGTCGATGCGGTTGCCGTCCTTGTCGAGGATGCGGCCGTAATCGGCGTCCATGAAGGCGTAGGAGCCGCATTGCAGTTCGTTATATACGCCGGAATTGGACTCGAAGTAGTAGGAGCCGGTGCCGCCGCCGCCGACGATGTCGCAAGCGAGGCCTTCGCCTTTCAGTGTGTCCACGGCGTCCTGCACCATGTCGATGGCGATCTGGGTCTTGCCCTGACGCTCCTGATAGTCGTCCAAGTGCTGCATGGCGCCCTGATAGGCCTGCAGACCGGCGAATTTCAGGCCCGGTGCGGCGTCGATGGCTTTGGCGATTTCCACCACCTCGGGCGTGGTGGTCACGCCGCAGCGGCCCGCGCCGCAATCGATCTCGACCAGGCATTCGATTTCGGTGCCGTGCTTTTGCGCGGCGGCGGACAGGTCGGCGACATTGGCGACGTCATCGACGCAGCAGATCGCCCGCGCGCCCAGTTTGGGCAGCCGGGCCAGGCGGTCGATCTTGGCCGGGTCGCGCACCTGGTTCGAGACCAGCACGTCCTTGATGCCGCCGCGGGCGAAGACCTCCGCCTCGCTCACCTTCTGGCAGCAGACGCCGCAGGCACCGCCTAATTCGACCTGGAGCTTCGCCACATCCACCGATTTGTGCATTTTGCCGTGGACCCGGTGGCGCATGCCGTGCGCCTTGGCGTAATCGCCCATCTTCTGGATGTTCCGTTCCAGCGCGTCGAGATCCAGAACCAGGCAAGGGGTCTGGATGTCGGCCTCGTCCATGCCGGGCAGGGCAGGGACGTCGTAGCCCACTTCGAGCGTATCGATATCAAGCACGTCTTTCATTGCTTTGGTCCTTTCTCAGGAGGTCATCCAGGGGAGGTTTTCGAGGTCCACATTGCCGCCGGTGACGATCACGCCCACGCGCTTGCCGCGGAATACTTCGGGGTTCTTCAGGATCGTGGCCAGCGGCACGGCGCAGGACGGCTCCATCACGATCTTCATCCGCTTCCAGGTCAGCATCATCGCGTCGATGATCTCCTGCTCGCTGGCGGTCAGGATGTCGGTCACGTGGTTCGAGACGAAATGCCAGGTGTTTTCCTTTAGCGGCACTTTCAGCCCGTCGGCGATGGTGACCGGCGCGTCATCGGCGATGATGTGCCCGGCTTTGAAGGAGCGGTAGGCATCGTCGGCCTGTTCGGGCTCGGCGGCATAGATTTCGATGTCCGGCGCGATGTTCGAGAGGGTCAGGCAGGTGCCCGACACCATGCCGCCGCCGCCGATCGGCGCGATCACGGCGTCCAGTCCGTCGACCTGTTCGGTGAGTTCGCGCGAACACGTCGCCTGACCGGCGATCACGCGCGGGTCATTATAGGGATGGACGAAATCGGCGCCGGTCCGTTCGTGGACTTCGGCGAAGACCGCTTCCCGGCTGGACGTGGACGGCTCGCATTCGGTGATCGTGCCGCCATAGCCGCGCACGGCGGCTTTCTTGGCCTCGGGTGCCGTGCGCGGCATGACCACGTTGCAGGGAATGCCGCGCCGGCCGGCCGCGTAGGACAGCGACAGCGCGTGGTTGCCGCTGGAATGGGTGGCGACGCCGCGCGCGGCCTCTTCGTCGCTGAGCGAGAAGACGGCGTTACATGCGCCGCGCACCTTGAAGGCGCCGGCCTTCTGGAAGTTCTCGCATTTGAAGAACAGCTTCGCGCCCGACAATTCGTCCAGGTACTGGGAGGTCAGCACCGGCGTGCGGTGGATATAGGGTTGGATACGTTCATGGGCGGCGACCACATCGTCATAGGACAGGCGGGCGGCCTCGATCACGTCTTTCATCTGTCGATCTCCCTATTCAGCGGCCAGCGCCATCGGGGCGATGGCGGATTGGCGATACGAGTCCTGGGCCGCGGCGACGCCCGAACCGAGCCGGATATCCAGACCCAGATCGGCCATCACCATCTCGGCGGTGGCGATCCCGCTGAGCGCCATGACGTCGGTCAGGTTGCCCAGATGGCCGATGCGGAACACCTTGCCCGCCACCTGGCCGAGCCCCGCGCCGAAGGCGACGCCATAGGTCCTGTCGGCATGGGCGACGATCTGGGCGGCATCGAACCCATCAGGTGTGCAGATGGCGCTGACGGTGTCGGAGTAAAGCTCCGGCCGTTTTGCACAGAGCTCCAGGCCCCAGGCCTGGATCGCTGCGCGGACGCCGTCCGCGATGCGGCGGTGGCGCGCGAAAACGGCGTCCAGGCCTTCGTCCAGCAACATGGTGCAGGCTTCGTTGAGCCCGTTCAGCATGCCGACCGAGGGCGTGTAGGGATAGCCGCCGTTGGCATAGCCCGCCGCCATATCGCGGATGTCGAAATAGGTCCTGGGCAGGCCGCCGGTTTCGACCGCCGCCATGGCCTTGGTCGAAAAGGCCGTGATGCCCAGACCGGCGGGCAGCATGAACCCTTTCTGCGAGCCGGTCACGGCCACATCCACCGCCCAATCATCGAAGCGGAAATCCATCGATCCGATGGAGCTGACCCCATCCACGAAGAGCAGGGCCGGGTGGTTGGCCCTATCGAGCGCGCGGCGGACGCCCGCGATGTCCGACACCACGCCGGTGGCGGTTTCGTTATGGGTCGCCAGGATCGCTTTGATGCGGTGTTCGGTATCGGCGGCGAGGATTTCGGCGTAGCGATCGACGGGCAGGCCGTCGCCCCAGTCGACGTCGATGACCTCGACATTCAGACCGAAGCGCTCGCACATGTCGATCCATTTCTGGCTGAACATCCCGTTGCGGGCCGCGAGCACCGTGTCCCCCGGCGACAGGGTGTTGGCGATGGCCGTTTCCCAGCCGCCGGTGCCGGTGGACGGGAAGATGAAGATCTGTGCGGTTTCGGATTTGATGACGCGTTGCACGCCCGCACGGGCGGCGTCGAGCAGCGGCGGGAAGGCCGATGAGCGGTGATCGATCGTCGGCAGATCGCAGGCGCGCCGCAGCGATTCCGGCATGTTGGTCGGACCTGGGATGAAGACGGGGTTCTGCTGAGTCATGTCGGCGCCACCTCCTCTGGCGAGGCTGGTGATACGCGATCGATCGGGGTGCGACAATTTTTTTGAAATCGTTTTTCAATTTTGGAATAATGACGAATTATATAGCAATTGTAGCTGGTTAGACTTTTTCATATGATGAAATACGTTTTCAATCGTACTGATAGGTGACGATAGATGGACACGACTCAGACCCGGCGCGGTCGTCCCAAGGCCTGGGACGACAAGACCGAGCAGAACACGATCAAGTCCCTGGACCGCGCGATTCAGGTGCTGGACCACCTGTCCGCCTTGCCCGGTGCGACCCTGTCTGAACTGGCGGGGGATCTCGATCAGTCTGCGGCCACGGTCTACCGTATTCTGGTGACGCTCCAGGGGCGGGGCTTGGTGGAGTTGGATGGCGAAAGCCAGGTCTGGCATGTGGGCCCGCGCGCCTTTCTGATCGGTGCGCGCTATCTCAGGCGGACCTCCGTGGTGGACCGGGCCCGCCCGATCCTGCGCCGCCTGATGGTCGAGACGGGCGAGACCGCGAACCTGGCCGTGGCGCGGGATGGGCATGTGATCTTCGTGAGCCAGGTGGAGTGTCACAACTCGATCCGGGCGTTCTTTCCGCCGGGCACCATGTCGCCCATGCATGCATCAGGGATCGGGAAGGCGCTTCTGGCGCAGATGCCGGCGCCCCGGTTCGAGACCCATCTGAGCGAAGCCCCGTTGGAGCGTTTCACCGAGCACACGATCACCGATCCGGGCGCGCTGCGGTCGGAGATGGACCGGATCCGGGCCGAGGGCTTTGCCATTGATGATCAGGAAAAGAACCTGGGGATGCGGTGCATCGCGGCGGCGGTGTTCGATTGGGTCGGGGATGCGGTGGCGGGGATTTCAGTGTCCGGGCCGGTCAATCGGATCACGGACGCCGACACGCCGCGACTGGCTGAAGCCGTGATGGCGGGGGCAGCGGAACTATCGACGGCGCTAGGGTCGGAGAGACCGGTGGGGCGGTGATGGCGCTTGACCTCCTGAGCGCAAGCCGGTCCGTCGGCGGGCCGCGGTGCGGCGATCCGACGGGTCTTCATGGCACTTTATCCCAGCCAAATCCGAAGAAGCTGAACGAGATGCGCCAACATCAGCCAAATCGCCGGGCCGGGGGCGGTCGCCAGGGGGCGCCATTGGTTCGAGAACCCATGGCGACGCGATGGACCGGCGGCCTTTGGCCTTGATTCCGGTCCCCGGTGGGGTGGGAATAGGCCAGTACTTTCAGGCCGTCTGCGGGTGCAGGACCACCCGGGAGCGCAGGGGCACCCGATTGTAAAGGTCGATCGCCTGATCGTTGACCAGCCGCGCGCAGCCGTTGGACACAGCGGTGCCGATCGTGCGGGGGGCATTCGTCCCGTGGATGCGCAGGAAGGTGTCGCCGCGCCCGGGTTCGAACAGGTACAGCGCCCGCGCGCCCAGCGGATTTTCGGGACCGCCGGGCATGCCATCGGCCCATTCCGCGTATTCCGGGTTCCGCTCGATCATGGACTGGGTCGGGGTCCAGGACGGCCATTCCTTCTTGGCGCCCACGAAGAACTCGCCCGACTCATAAAGACCCGGCAGGCCGATCCCGACCATATACCGGATCGCCCGGCCACCCGGCTTCGTCCAGTAGAGCATGAACGCGTCGGGTAGGACGTGGATTTCGTTCGGTGCCACGTCGGGTCGGGTCGGCACTTCGACCGGTTCGAATCCCGGTCGCGTGGCCTGGGTGGCGGCCTGGGCCGAGGTGAACAGGCCCGTGGCCATCAGACCTGACATCAGGCCCGTGCTCACGAATTGACGTCGATCCATTGCTGGAACTCCCCTGGCGGATCGGCCCTCCCAAAGGGCCATGTGTTAAATCTCACATAAGGGGCCATAGGCGGTGTCGCAGGGCAAGATCACGATCCCGTGAACAGCTGTCTCACCCGCCGACCGTGGCCCCCGCGCGTCAGGTGTTAAAGAGAAAATGCAAGACATCGCCGTCTTTGACGACGTAGCCCTTCCCCTCGGCGCGCATTTTCCCGGCTTCCTTGGCAGGCTGTTCACCCCCGAGCGTGACGAAATCGTCGTAGGCGATCGTCTCCGCCCGGATGAAGCCTTTCTCGAAATCTCCGTGGATCACGCCCGCCGCCCTGGGGGCGGTCGTGCCTTTGCGAATGGTCCAAGCGCGGGCCTCCTTGGGACCGACGGTGAAATAGGTTTCCAACGCCAAGAGGTCGTAGCCCGCGCGGATCAGCCGGTCCAAGCCGGGTTCTTCCAGGCCCATTTCCTGAAGGAATTCTGTGGCTTCGTCGTCCGAGAGCTGGGCGATCTCTTCCTCGATCTGGGCAGAGATCACCACATGGGCCGCGCCCTGCTGCTCGGCCATTTCGATCACGGCCTGGGAGAAGTCGTTACCGCTGGCCGCGGAGTCTTCATCCACGTTGCAGACATAGAG
>JBCDCS010000158.1:0-6862 GCA_039181205.1 Pseudomonadota bacterium | reverse complement strand
GGCGCCCATGTGGGCGAGCGGGGGGTGAAGCTGTCGGGTGGCCAGCGTCAGCGCATCGCGCTGGCCCGCGTGATCCTGAAGGACGCGCCGGTGCTGGTGCTGGACGAGGCGACATCTGCGTTGGACTCGGAGGTCGAGGCCGCGATCCAGGATACGCTCTACGGCATGATGGAGGGCAAGACGGTGCTTGCCATCGCCCATCGTCTGTCGACCATCTCGCGGCTCGATCGGATCGTGGTCGTGGACGAGGGTCGGATCGTGGAGGAAGGCACGCACGACGCTCTGCTGGCGCAGGGTGGGCTTTATGCGACCTTCTGGGCACGGCAATCGGGCGGGTTTATCGATACGCAGGCGGCGGCGGAATGATCCGGACCATCGCCGACAGATTTGCGGGCTTGATCGCGCCCTTTGACCGGGCTGACGGACCGCCGCCGCGCAGCCTTGGCGCGTTCTTCCGCTGGTGCCTCTCTGGCGCCTGGACGCCTCTGACCGTGGCGTTCGTCGCTTCTGCTGCGGCGGGTGCGACGGAGATTGCCACGGCCTTCTTCCTGGGGGCCGTGATCGATAGCGCGGCCGACCCGTCGGCGGGCTATATGGCGCGCAACGCCACCCTGCTGATGCTGTTCGCGGGCTTCTATCTCGTCCTGCGCCCCGCCATCTTCGGTACGTCGGCGGCCTTCAGCAGCATCACCGTCGCGCCGAATGTCTATCCCCTGGTCCAGTCGCGATTGCATCGCTGGACCATGTGCCAGTCGGTCACGTTCTTCGATAACGACTTCGCGGGCCGGATCGCCACCAAGCAGATGCAGACCGCGCGGGCTGTCACCGAGGTCACAGGCGAATTCATCAACGTGGTGGCCTTTGCGATCTCCTCGTTGATCGGATCGGCGATCCTGATGTTCGCCATCGATTGGCGCATCGCCGTCGCGCTCACCGCTTGGCTTGTCTTGTATCTGTCGCTCTTCCGCTGGTTCATGCCGCGCATTCGCGCACGGTCAAAAACCAGGGCGGCCGCCCGCGCCATGGTCACGGGCCAGGTCGTGGACACGATCACCAATATCAAGACGGTGAAGCTGTTTGGCCATGCCGATCACGAAGACCGCGCGGCCCTGGACGCCATGGAAAACCTGCGCGGCCGGTCTCTGGCCTTCGGACGCCTGTCAACGGCCTTCCGCTTCTCGTTGATGTTCTGCGCCGGATTGCTGCCGATCCTGATGATCGGCGGGACCGTGGCGATCTGGCATGCCGGTCAGGCCACGCCGGGCGACATCGCCGCGGCTGGCGCCATCGCGTTCCGCCTGAGCCAGATGACTGGTTGGGTCAGCTTCACGTTGATGGCGCTCTATTCCAATGTGGGCGAGGTCGAAGACGGTATGAACACGCTCGCCCATCTGCACGATCTGACGGACGCACCGGGCGCGCAGGTGCTCCCACAGGTGGAGGGGCGGATCGCCCTGGAAAACGTGACATTTACCTATGGTCGGAAGGAAGGCGGCATCACCGACCTGTCGCTGACGGTTCGTCCGGGGGAAAAGCTGGGGCTTGTGGGCGCTTCGGGGGCGGGCAAATCCACGCTCGTGGCGCTTCTTCTGCGGCTCTACGACCCGGAGAAGGGGCGCGTTACGTTGGATGGATATGACCTGCGTGACGTCACCCAGGATTCCCTTCGACGGCAGATCGGGATGGTCACGCAGGAAACAGCGATGTTCAATCGCTCGGCCCGGGACAACATCCTCTATGGCCGGCCGGATGCCTCGGAAGCGGAGATGATCGACGCGGCCAAGCGAGCAGAAGCCCATTCGTTCATCCAGGACCTGCGCGATCACAAGGGCAACAAGGGCTATGAGGCCTTTCTGGGCGAACGCGGCGTGAAGCTGTCGGGCGGGCAGCGGCAACGGATCGCCCTGGCCCGCGCGATCTTGAAGGATGCGCCCGTGTTGATCTTGGATGAGGCGACGTCGGCGCTCGACTCCGAGGTGGAGGCGACGATCCAAATGGCGCTGGAACGCGTCATGGAGGGCAAGACCGTCGTCGCCATTGCCCACCGTCTGTCGACCATCGCACGGATGGACCGGATCGTGGTGATGGATGGCGGCCAGATCGTCGAAGAAGGGACCCACCGCGAATTGCTGGCGCGCAAGGGCACCTATGCGCGCTATTGGGAGCGGCAATCGGGTGGGTTCATCGGGGTCGAGGATGTCGCGGCTGAATGACCCGGCACGACGGGGCCATCGCGGTGGTGGACCAAGTCCCCTGGCCGCCCCATATCGGACGGATCACAAGTTCCGAGAGACCATGACCGCTCGCGCCCGCCTGGAAGCCTTCCTCGACCGTCCCGCCACCAGGAACTTCATCATTGCGGTGATCCTGGTCAACGCCGTCACCCTTGGGTTGGAGACGGTGCCCCCGGCCATGGCGGCGGCCGGTCCTTTGCTGGTTACGATCGATCGGATTTGTCTGGCGATCTTCGTGATCGAGCTGCTGGCGAAGATGATCGCCCAGGGCACGCGCTTCTGGAAGCAGGGCTGGAATCTGTTCGACTTCACCATCGTCGCCATCGCGCTGGCGCCCAATGCGGGCCCGTTCAGCGTGTTGCGGGCGCTGCGCATTCTGCGGGTCTTGCGGATCGTGTCGGTCTTCCCGCGTCTGCGCAGGGTGGTCGAAGGCTTCGTGACAGCCCTTCCCGGCATGGGATCGGTCTTCCTGCTGATGGGGATCATCTTCTACATCGCGTCGGTCATGGCGACGAAGCTGTTCGGGGCATCTTTCCCGCAATGGTTCGGGGACCTCGGCTCGTCCGGCTATTCGCTGTTCCAGATCATGACGCTGGAAAGCTGGTCCATGGGGATCGTCCGGCCGGTGATGAAGGTCTATCCCTATGCCTGGGCGTTCTTCGTGCCGTTCATCATGATGACGACGTTCGCCGTGGTGAACCTGCTGGTGGGCCTGATCGTCAATTCCATGCAGGACGCCCATGCGGAGGAAAGCAATGCGGCCACCGATGCATATCGGGATGAAGTCCTGGACCGGTTGCGCGCCATCGAGGAACGTCTGGAACGGAAGCCCTGATCCGTTTCGGAGGCCCACGCCCAGAACTTCTTAGCCGCCTGTGATGGGTGCCTTCTGCGGCGGCGGAGTCGCCCCGCGCTATCGCGGTCAGAAAACCGGCAATGATTGGCGCGATCTGCATGCTGCGCCAGGTTCTACTTTCCTTGGGAAGGCTGAAACGAAAAGTCCCGCCGCATTTCTGCGGCGGGACTCTTTTGGACGGTTTCGACCTCAATCGGCGGTCAGAAGCGGTGGCTTCTTGTTGCCGATCTTCGATGGGCCCGGCTCCTGATAGGTCAGGTTCAACTCGCCGTTCTTGACGCCGACTTTCACGACCCCGCCCTTGGCGAGTTTGCCGAACAGCAGTTCCTCGGCGAGGGGCTTCTTGACGTGTTCCTGGATCACGCGCGCCAGGGGGCGGGCGCCCATCTTGTCGTCGTACCCTTTGTCGGCGATCCACTCAGCGGCGGCCGTCGTCAGGTCGATGGTGACGCCACGATCCAGAAGCTGGGCTTCCAGTTGAAGCACGAACTTTTCGACCACTTGCAGGATCGTCTCCTTCGGCAACGGGCCAAAGCTGATGATCGCATCCAGACGGTTGCGGAATTCCGGCGTGAACGTCCGCTCGATCGCGGCCGTATCCTCACCTTCGCGGCGGTCGCGGCCGAAGCCGAGCGGCGCACGGGCCGCATCCGAAGCACCCGCATTGGACGTCATGATCAGGACCACGTTCCGGAAATCCACCGCCCGGCCGTTATGGTCGGTCAGCTTGCCGTGATCCATCACCTGCAAGAGGATGTTGAACACGTCCGGATGGGCCTTCTCGATCTCATCGAGCAGCAGCACGCAATGGGGATGCTGGTCCACACCATCGGTCAGAAGACCACCCTGGTCGAAGCCCACATAGCCCGGAGGCGCGCCGATCAGACGGCTGACAGCATGCTTTTCCATGTATTCCGACATGTCGAAGCGCAGCATCTCGACACCCAGCGTATCCGCCAGCTGCTTCGCCACCTCGGTTTTGCCGACGCCTGTCGGCCCCGCGAACAGGTAATTCCCGATGGGCTTTTCCGGTTCGCGCAGACCCGCCCGGGCCAGCTTGATCGCGGAGGAGAGCGCCTCGATGGCCGGGTCCTGCCCGAAGACGACCCGCTTGAGCGACCCTTCCAGATCGCGCAGCACCTCGGCATCGTCCTTGGAGACGTTCTTTGGCGGAATGCGGGCGATCTTCGACACGACGGTCTCGATCTCCTTCACACCGATGGTCTTGCGTCGCTTTGAATCTGGTACCAACGCCTGGGCGGCCCCGGCTTCATCGATCACGTCGATCGCCTTATCCGGCAACTTCCGGTCGTTGATGTAGCGCGCGGAGAGCTCGACCGCCGTCTTGATGGCATCGGACGTGTACTTGATCGAGTGGTGATCCTCGAAATAGCCCTTCACGCCCTTCAGGATCTTCACCGTGTCTTCGACCGACGGCTCATTCACGTCGATCTTCTGGAAACGGCGGCTGAGCGCGCGATCCTTCTCGAAATGCTGGCGGAATTCCTTGTAGGTGGTCGACCCCATGGTCCGCAGCTTGCCGCCCTGAAGAGCGGGCTTCAGCAGGTTCGACGCATCCATGGCGCCGCCGGACGTGGCACCCGCACCGATCACGGTGTGGATTTCGTCGATGAACAGGACCGCGTCGGGATGTTCTTCCAACTCCGTGACCACGGCCTTCAAACGCTCTTCGAAATCACCGCGATAGCGCGTCCCAGCCAGCAGCGCGCCCATATCGAGCGAGTAGATCGTGGCGCCCGACAATACATCAGGCACTTCGCCCTGGACGATCTTCCGAGCCAGGCCCTCGGCGATGGCGGTTTTGCCGACACCGGGGTCGCCGACGAGCAGAGGGTTGTTCTTGCGACGGCGGCACAGGACCTGGATCGCCCGCTCCACCTCATGCTCGCGCCCGATCAGCGGGTCGATATCGCCCTTGGCCGACTTTTTGTTCAGATCGACCGTGTACTTGGCCAGCGCCGATTCCCGGTTCTCGGATGGATTCGGGCCGCCCTGGTCTTCATTGGTGAAGCCGTCGCCCTCGTCTTCCGACCCCTGGACCGCGCGGCTTTCGCCGAATTCCGGGTCTTTGGCCACGCCATGGGCAATGAAGTTCACAGCGTCGTAGCGGGTCATGTCCTGTTCTTGCAGGAAGTAGGCAGCATTCGATTCACGTTCGGCGAATATGGCGACAAGTACATTGGCGCCGGTCACTTCCGTCCGACCGGACGACTGAACATGGATGGCGGCCCGTTGAATCACACGCTGGAAGGCAGCGGTGGGCACGGCCTCGGACCCTTCCACATCGGTAACCAGCGTGGAGAGGTCGTCTTCGATAAATTCTTCAACCGTTTGGCGGAGTTCATCGAGATTGACACCGCAGGCCTGCATCACGCGGGCGGCGTCGGGTTCATCGATGAGAACGAGGAGGAGATGTTCAAGCGTTGCAAGTTCGTGGCGACGGGCATTGGCCTGCGCCAGAGCTGCATGAATTGCCTGTTCGAGTGTGTTCGAGAACGAGGGCATAGTGTTCTCCTAACCTGCCTGGGGTCCAAGGGAGTATGGAGCCCCTTGTTTAAGTTTTGGTTGTCGCGAAGCGGGCTTCAACCTTTTTTCTGTCGCACTGCCCAATCCGTGACCAGGAAGTGACTGCAATTCAGGCACATGGGTGCATCAAAAGGCGTCCTTTGCGCGGCGAGCCGCTGCAAAAGTGATGGCATCCGATTGTCCGGTGGTTCCCGTCGCACCTTTGAGAGCTGGCACATGGGCGCGCAGGAATGGGTTTGTGTTTCGTTCCGTGTCGAGGGTTGAAGGGACGGAGGGCTTGTCCTCCGAACGAAATTTCTCAACCTCGGCAATCCGATAGGTAATTCCTGGATTTTCCGGTTCAAGAGACGCCGCAAAGGCGAGGTTATTGGCGGTATATTCGTGGCCTGACGCGATCAGCGTGTTCCCTGGCAAATCGGCGAACTGGCCCAGCGACGCGTGCATCTGTTCGGCCGACCCTTCGAACAGGCGACCGCAGCCGGAGGCCATGAGGCTGTCGCCGGTAAAGGCGACGCCATCGAACAGGAACGCAATATGGCCGATCGTATGGCCTGATACGTCGATGACGTGCCCTTTCTCCGCGCCGATCCGGATGCTGTCGCCTGGCGCGACCGCATGATCCAATGGCGGCAGCCGGTGCGCATCGGCGGCGGCGCCCCAGACCTTGGCACCTGTGGCGGCCACCAGGTCCGCCACGCCATCCACATGGTCCCAATGGTGGTGGGTCAGAAGGATGTCCGTCAGTATCCAGCCACGGGCCTTGAGGGCGGCGAGAATCGGCCCTGCCTCCGGCACATCGACCACCGCTACCCGGTCGCCGGAGCGGAACAGGAAGGCATAATTGTCCTGCAAGCAGGGAATGGTCACCAAGGTGTCGGCAACGGCCATGGAATTCCTCCGATCTCCGGTCCACCATGCCACGGGCGCCATGGGGAGCAAGCATGCATCTGGACGTTTTGGACCTGCGGTCCTTTTATTATCGGACCCGGTTGGGCCGGGCGGCCCAGAAGGCGATCCGAGACCGGTTGGCGGCGCTTTGGCCCGAGGCCAAGGGGCAGACCGTGGCCGGCTTCGGTTTCGCGGTGCCGTTGTTGCGGCCTTACCTGAAAGATGCACGGCGCGTGATCGGCCTCATGCCGGCGCCGCAAGGGGTCATGCATTGGCCCGCCGGGATGTCCAATGTCTCGGTTCTGGTGGAAGAGACGCTTTGGCCCCTGGATACGGG
>JBCDCS010000157.1:0-6886 GCA_039181205.1 Pseudomonadota bacterium | reverse complement strand
CGGGTCGCCAATCGGTCTGCGTGATCGAACCATCATCCAACCGCAGGTCGATCGGCCAGCGATCCGGGCCGCGGGCCGGGGTGTTGCAACCATGGCCGATCAGAACGCTGGTTCGGTCGTCCAGGCAGCGCAGGATCAGCGCGGCCCGTCGCCGCGTGCCGCAGGCAACCGGGTCGTCGGATGTCACCGAGACGAAGACGTCGGTCGACCCGTTAAAGCCCGATGCGTCCTGGCGGACATGCCAGGCCGGCGGCGGTGGGAGAACGGAGACCGCAATTGAGGTCGTCAGAGGCGGCTGGTGATCGGGCGGGGTGTCTTCGGTTCGGGGAAGAGGACCTTGGATGGCCGCTCGGGACGGCACGTCAATGGCAGGCGCTGCAGCGGCCGGTTCCAGCGGTTGTTCGATTGAGCGTCCGATGTCTTTGTGCATGTCCGGCCGCGCCAGACGATATCCGATGGCCATGCCGGACAGCACGGCGATCAACACGGCAAGGACTCGGACAAGGGCACCCATGCCGATGGCTATGCCGCCAATCCCTTAAATCGAGGTTACCGGCAGGTTGATCATCGGCGCCGGCAGACGGCGGGGCCGGCCCTGGGGCGTCATGCAGACGATGGTAACGGCTGCGCGGAAGAGCGGCGTGCCGTCCCGCAAGACGGTCTGCCCCATGACGCAGCGCGCGGGGCTGCGTGCCGTGACGATGGTTTCGACGACCAGGTCGTCATCGTATCGGGCGGGCGCGAGATAGGCCGCGTCCACATGGGCCACGGCGAAGACAAGGCCGTCCGCGCGCATGGCCACCTGGTCGATGCCGACATCCCGGACCAGCTCGGACCGCGCCCGTTCGATAAAGCGTAAGTAATTGGCGTAGTAGACGATCCCGGCCAGATCCACGTCTTCGTAGTAAACCCGGATCGGCCAGCGATGGGGTGTCATTGCAGCCGTCCCGCCCGGGCCGCCAAGCGCAACGCCAGGGATGGATCCTGCGCCATGGCCGGCAGGATCGGGTCATAGGCCGCGCGCATCACCGCCGCGATGTCGGGGCGCAGAACGGCTGTTTCCCCCGCAAGCGCAAGCGGCGACGCTTCCGTGAACGCCGCGTCCGACCAGAGCAGCAGGGCCTGGACCATCTGGTTCAGGGCCAGCGTCTCGGCGGGCACGTCGGACAAGTGTGCATCCATGCGAATGAACGAAAAACAGGCCTGGATCGCCCCTGCCTCATCAAAGCGGAAGATGCGATATTGGTTGGCGCCAGCGGCCGCCAGTCGCTCCACCAGCGGGCCCAGATCGGGCACCAGCCGGTCCAGGTTGGGGGTGCCCGTCAGTTCGTCCCACTCCCGGATGAAGAAGACCATGAGGTTGGCGCCCAGTTCGGGGTCGGTTTCGGCCATCTTGTGGCCGGTCAACACGCAGAGCGCTTCGATGGCGCCTTTCATCAAGCCGACGGTTTCGTCGGTGACGCCGAAGATCACCGGCACCACCGGCCGCCCCCAGCGCGCGAACAGAAAGCTGCCATCGGTTCGGGTGAACAGGGCCTCGACGGTTTCGGGGGAAACGCCATCCATGGCCCGTGGCTGCCATGGGCGGGGTCGGTTGCCAAGGGGAGGCCCCGGCGCGCCGGGCGGCAGGCCCATACGCCTCAGTCGGTGAGTGTTTCGAACAGATCGCCGTAATCCAGATCGGGATCGAAGGCGCCCGTCCGCAGGAACCGCAGAACCTGGCCCACGACGAGGGGGCTGTTCATCATGAAAGTGTGGGTCACGGGCAGGACCAGATGCGCCTCCATCCCTTCGACCCGCGTGGCCGCGACGGACACTTTGCCGTCGTCGCGACCGGGCAGGATGGTGGAGTAGACGGGGTTCAGGCTGCGGCTTCCGGCGATGACGCCGACCCCAGGCCAGACGGGGCCTAGCTGCCGAGGCAGACCGTCGGTGGCCAATTGCGCGCCAGCCGGGCCGTTGACCCATTCGAAGGGCGCCAGCGCGCCCAGCTCATCCACCAGTTCGGAGCCCTGGTTGGGCGGTGCCAACATGACCGTCCGGCCGAGATTGGGGACAGCGTTCTCGGACATCCAGTAGCGCAGCAGGATCGCGCCCATGGAATGGGTGACGAAATGGATGCGCTCCGTTCCCGCGCAGGCCGCGATGGCGGGCGGCAGGGCCGTTTCGGCCAGGACTTGGACGGTGTTTTCCACAGAGTCGTAATCGCTGTTGACGACCCGGAAGTCTTCGAGCTCCAGCGTTTCCTCCAGCACCAAGAGCGACGCATCGCTGCGCGCCAGACCGTGGAGCATGACGACGCAATCCTGCGCCGCGGCGGGCAGGGCGGTCAGACAAAGAAGGGCGAAGGCGCGGATCATGATCTTGACCTAAGGGCCGGCGTGCCGTCCCGCTAGGCTGTTTTCCGCTTGGGACGCCACGTCGCAACGGTGATCCCGGCCAGAACGAGCCCGGCGGCGGCCAGCGCCTGGGCCGTGGGCCATTCTGCGAGCAGCAGGGCACCGCCTGCCATGGCGATGACGGGCACGGCGAGTTGCGCCAGCCCGGCGGTGGTCGCATCCATGCGCGGCAAGACCCGGAACAGGATCGCGTAACCCAGCCCCGAAGTGATCGCGCCGGAGACCAGGGCCAGACCGATGCCGACCGGCGTGACCGCGGCGCCCCACCAGATGGGCACGGCCAGCGCGAATACGCCCGTGGCCAGGACGAAGTTACCGGCCGAGCCCGCCAGCGGCCGTTCCTCGAACTTACCTGCGAAGGAATAGGCCGCCCAGCCGAGCCCGGCCGCCACCATCAGCAGGGCGTCCACCGGGTTCGTTTCCACGCTTTCGCCGGGCCAGAGCAGCCAGACCAGACCACCCAGAGCCAGACCCATGCCGCCCAGGCGCGCCGGGCCCGCCGCTTCGCCGCGCATCAGGCCCAAGGCGAAGAGCCCCAACTGCACGGTTGCGAATAGGATCAGGGCGCCGAGTCCGGCATCCAGCGTGCGGTAGGCCAGCGAAAACCCCAGCAGATAGATCACCAGCGCCAGGGCCGCGCCCCACCGTCGGCCGCCTTGGAGCGGTACGCCCCGCCGGGCCGACAAGGCGACCAGCATCGCGGCCCCGGCCGCCACCCGGATGGCGGCGAAGGCCATCGGGTCGGTCCCATCGAGTACCCCCGCCCGCGTCAGAAGCGAATTGGCGGCCAGCAGGACCAAGGCAAATGCGGTCAGGAGGACGATCTGCATGCCTCTCCCTGCGCAGGCTCGCCGCACCTTGTCGAGCCCCGCTGCATCCATGCCGACCCCGCACGACGTCCGTGCCAGTCCGGGCGGGTTTCGCATGGATAGGCCGGGCTAGACCCAGGCCATCGCTTTCCAACACGAGGCCGATCCCATGCCCCATCTGCTCCGCATCGACAGTTCCTCACGCCAGACCGGCAGCCACAGCCGCGCCCTGGCCGACAGCGCCGAGGCCGCTTGGCGCCAAACCCATCCCGGTGGAACCGTCACAAACCGTGACGTCACCGACGGGACGATCCCGGTCATCTCCGAGGCGACCATCGCCGGGTTCTATACGCCGGACGCGGCCAAGGGTCCCGATGAGAGGGCGGCCACCGCCCTGTCCGATATGCTCATCGCCGAATTGCAGGCGGCGGATACGCTCCTGATCTCCGCCCCGATCTACAATTTCGCGCCGCCCGCTTCGCTGAAGCTCTGGATCGACCAGATCGTTCGGATCAACCGGACCTTCGCCTTCGATGGCGCCAACTTCACCGGCCTCGCCACCCCAACACGCGCCATCCTGTGTCTGGCCTACGGCGCGGGTGGATATGACGTCGGCGGGGCCCTGGAACCCGCAGATTTCCTGGCCCCCTATCTGCGCTTTCTGCTGACCTTCCTGGGCATCGAAGACGTCCGGACCGTCACCGTGGAGCAAACCACCGCCGACGATGCCACCGTCGCCGCCAACCTAGCGGCTGCGGAAACCGCCGCGCGCGCCGCCGCCTGACCCGAAAGGACCTCATCCATGAAAAACCTTCTTGTTGCTGCCCTGCTTCTTCCCACCACGCTCGCCGCCGAACAGCGGGAATGGACGCTCGATCTGGGTCACGCCCATATCGGCTGGGAGATTGGTCATATGGGCCTGTCGAACACGGTCGGCCGGTTCGAGCGCTTCGACGGGACGTTCCTGATCGACGAACAGGACCCGGCCAACAGCGCCATCACCTTCGAGATCGAGGTGCCGTCCATCGACAGCAACCATCGCGGCCGGGACGAGCATCTC
Source organism: Pseudomonadota bacterium (assembly GCA_039181205.1). GTDB lineage: Bacteria > Pseudomonadota > Alphaproteobacteria > Rhodobacterales > Rhodobacteraceae > Jannaschia. The sequence goes on along the minus strand of JBCDCS010000157.1, from coordinate 2,618 downwards.
CGTTCGGCCGATTACTTCGACGCTTCGAACCACCCGACCATCACGTTCGCATCGACCCGGATCGACATGCTGACGCCGACGACAGGCAAGCTGACGGGCGATTTGACGATGCGTGGACAGACGGCGCCGGTGACGCTGGACTTCCAGTTGGTGCGCGACCGCCGCTATCCGGATTTCATCCCGGGCTATGACGAGATCCGCGTGGTCGGCTTCGAGGCCAGGGGCGAAGTCCTGCGCCTGGATCACGGCATGGATTTCATCGCCTTTCTCGACAGTCCCACGGGGCTGGTCGCATCGGTCGATATCAAGCTGGACTTGGTGGATTGTGAAGGCGTGCCGCAGACCAACGTGCCCTGCACGTATGGGCGGTAGGTGCAGCTCAGGGAGCAGTGTCAGCCGGCTGTCCGGCGAACATATTGGCATGCCAGTGCCCCAACCTGCACAGCCGCTGCCGTTGGACCGGAATCAAGCCTGCAGGGCGCCGGTCCATCGCGTCGCCAGTGGTGCTCGAACCAGTGGCGCACCCCTGGCAACCGCCCCCCGGCCCGGCGATTTGGCCGAGTTTGGCGCGTCGTCTTGAGCTTTTTCGGATGTGGCAGGGATAAAGTGCTGCCGAACACCCGTGGGATCGCCGCATCGCGGCCCTTCGACGGATCGGCTTGCGGTCCAAATGCCAACGTCCGGATCAAGCCTTTCGGGCGACGTCCTTTTCATCTGGCGAGATCAGGTCCCGGCCAGCCTCGCTAAGTTCATACACTCCGACCGAGACCTTCTCGAACCACCCATAATGATTGTCCCGCATGATCGTCGTTGCCCGGTTTACGCCCGTGGCCGCTGCGACATCCCGACCCCGACACGCCCCATGGTCTGCCAAATGCCCAGCCACGAGGAGTGCATCCTGCCGATAGGCCGTCACCAGCCCGACCCGCGTGCCGCCCCCGGGCGAGGGGTCACCGCGGCGCGCCGCAAACTCCTTCAGCAACCGTTCCTTCGGCTTTTTCGTCAGACGCGGCTGGAACGGGCCCGGATCGCAGCGCACGGTGACCAGCCCATCCGCTGCCCGCACCGTCAGCACGCCGAGGCCGAGCCGTCGGGCCAGCTTCAGATTGGCCTTGAGCGCCGACCATCCCCGTCGCCCGGCGACCTCCGGTACGGCCAGATAGACATGGGGGGTGACGGCCTGCCGTTCGATTCCCTGGTGCACCAGCGCAAGGCTGAACCCGGTTTTCAATTCCACGATGACCGGCGGCTCGTCCCCCCGGACGGCCACCACGTCCGCCGTCCCGATCTCGCCCTTCACGACATAACCCTGGCCTTCCAGGAACGTCTTTATCGGCGGATAGAGATCCGTCTCCCGCGCGACCCGTGACATCCCATCACCCCCTTGCTAAGGCCGCGCGCGACACACGACACAGCACGGACAGCGACCATGACCACCCTCGTTTTCGGCCACAAGTCCCCGGACACCGACTCGACCGCCAGCCCCATCGCATGGGCCTGGTACATGAACGAGGTGCTGGGCCAGGATGCCAAGCCCGTCCTGCTGGGCGAACCGAATACCGAAGCCACCTTCATGTTGGAGCGCTGGGACCTGGAAAAGCCGGAGATCATCGAGGATGTGGCCGAAGATCAGCCCGTGGTCGTCGTCGATACCAACAATCCGGCGGAGCTGCCCGCATCGATCAACAAAGCCGATCTGCGCCAGATCATTGACCATCACAAGCTGACCGGCGGGATCGAGACCAAGGGACCCATCGACATCACCATTCGCCCGCTGGCCTGCACGGCAACGATCATGCACGATCTGATGGGGTCGGCCGTGTCGTCGGCGCCCGAGGGCGTGCGCGGCGCCATGCTGACGGCGATCCTGTCGGACACACTGGAATTCCGGTCGCCGACGACGACCGATCACGATCGTGCCGTGGCTGAGCGACTGGCGCGGGATCTGGGCATCGATATCGGCGCGTTCGCGGCCGATATGTTCGCCGCCAAGTCGGATGTCAGCGCATTCAGCGAAGCCGAACTCCTGCGGATGGATTCCAAGGCCTATGAAGTCGATGGCACCAAGTTCCGCGTCTCGGTGTTGGAGACGACGTCGCCCTCGGCCGTGCTCGACCGTAAGGCGGCGCTGATGGACGCGATGCCGACCGTCGCGTCAGAGGATGGGGTAGATCAGGTCCTGCTGTTCGTGGTCGATATCCTGCGGGAGGAGGCGACCATGCTGATCCCCAACGACCTGACGAAAACCGTTGCCGAGAAGAGCTTTGATGCCGCTGTGTCCGGGGATGCGGTGGTCTTGCCGGGCATCATGAGCCGCAAGAAACAGATCATCCCGGCCCTCAAGGTCTGAGCGCCGGGCGTCTCGGGTATAGACAACGTGATAGCTGCGCGAACGTCCAGTTGAGACCGCGCGACGCCGGTCAGGCGGGATCGCGGAAGACGAAGACGGTGATGGTGACGGCGAGAAGGAGCAGGATCGCGACTCCGGCCTCGAATCCGCCGGGCGCGGACCCGTGCATCTGATCCATCAGGCTGCCGACGCAATACGGTACGCCGTTCCAATCGTTGATACACAACCTCATAGGCCGATCCCCTAAAATCCCCTGATCCCAATAGTG
>JBCDCS010000156.1:0-6911 GCA_039181205.1 Pseudomonadota bacterium | reverse complement strand
GTCGGGGGAATCGCCGTGCGCAACATGCGCCGAAGATCCCGCCGCCGTTCATAGGCATGCGTCCCGTGGGCTGCGGCTTGAACCAGCAAATCAGGGCGGCGCAGAGAGTCGAGTTCCTGGGAAATTCTGCACATGGGACGGATCCGTTCTGGTTGCAAGGTCCTGTAATCATTGACCAGGAACGGAGCCTGTTGCGGCGGAAGGCCATCGAGCGCGCGCTGGAACGGGCACGTTTACGAAGTGGAAACATTCTGCACTGACATGGGGGCGGTTAACTTCCTAGTAACCAATCGGCAGTTGATGTGATTTCGTTTCCACAGCATGCCGGACCACCCACGATGTCGCCCTCTTCAACCAGTCGCACCACACCGCCCTTCGCGACTGGCTTTCCGGAATGGGTCCCCGCTTCCGCGCGGACCTATGTGGCGCATGCGGTGGCTGGACGACCCTTGCGCGCGGTTGCTGACGATGTCGGAGTAGCGCCTTCAACCATTCTCCGACAGGTCCGCCGCCTCGAAGCGCGGCGTGACGATCCGCTTGTGGACGACATCCTGGACCGGCTCGCAGAGGCCGCAGGCGACCGTACGACTTCCACAGACCCAAAGGACCCCATTTCGATGTCATCCCTGCCTTCCCATGCGACCCTGATCGACGACGACACCCTCAATCGCGAAGCCCGGCGCGTTCTGCGCCGTTTATGCGAAACGGATGCGATTCTGGCGGTGGGGCAAGGCATGGCGCAAGCCGTAGTGCTGCGGGAAACGGGGGATGTGCCGACCCGGACGGCGACGCTGCCGCGCGCGGTCGCGCAGGCCTTTGTTCTGAAAGACTGGGTGTCGTGTTTCCGGACTGGGCGCATCACCCGCTACCGCATTACGGAAGCCGGGCGAAGTGCGCTCAAACGTCTGCTGGGGGACGATCTGCGCGCTCGGATCGAGGCCCGCGGTATGGCTGAATCGCCCAGCCCGTTTTTGACCCAGCACCAGGTCCTGGGCGAACGTGTGATCGAGGGGGCAGGCGACGGCGAAGCGCTTCGGGTCAATTTGGCGGAATCGCCCTTGGGCGCCCTGTCGCGCAAGAAGGACAAGGGCGGAAAACCGTTCCTGTCGGCCGATTTGATGATCGCCGGCGAACGGCTGCGTACCGATTTCGAGGCGGCCCAGATGGGTCCGCGGGTTGGTCAGGATTGGGACCGGTTTCTCACTGCTGGCGTGCGTGGCGATTTCCGGCCCGATGCTGGGGTTGGCGGTTCCGAGGCGGCCCGCAATCGGGTGTCGGACGCGCTCCGTGCACTTGGACCGGGCCTCGGCGACGTGGCGCTTCGAGTGTGCTGCTTTCTGGAAGGGCTGGAGACGGCTGAGAAGCGATTGGGCTGGTCTGCGCGATCCGGAAAAGTCGTTCTGCGCATCGCGCTGCAGCGCCTGCATGCCCATTACGAGGGTCTGAAACAGGGCAGGCAGGCAGAGCCGTCAATTAGGTGATTTAAGCAGGTGGCCCGACCGGCGTGATCGGGCCAAGTTGATTCAGCGGTGTTCCACGTCAACGTAGTCCCGCTGCATCGGGCCGGTATAGAGTTGACGCGGCCGTCCGATCTTCAGGGCCGGGTCCGAAAGCTGTTCTTTCCATTGGGAAATCCAGCCCACCGTCCGTGATAGGGCGAAGATCGGGGTGAACATGGCGGTCGGAAAGCCCATGGCTTCGAGGATGATGCCGGAATAGAAATCCACATTCGGGAACAGCTTCTTTTCGGCGAAGTAGGGATCTGCCAGGGCCTGGGCTTCCAGCTCCTTCGCAACCTGCAGCGTCGGGTTGTTTTCCACGCCCAGCAATTCCAGCACCTCGTCGGCGCTCTGCTTCATGACCGTCGCCCGAGGATCGAAGTTCTTGTAGACCCGATGGCCGAAGCCCATCAGACGGAACGGATCGTTCTTGTCCTTGGCGCGGGCGATGAATTCCGGGATGCGATCCACCGTTCCGATTTCGCGCAGCATTTCCAGACATGCCTGGTTCGCACCGCCATGGGCAGGGCCCCAGAGACAGGCGATGCCCGCGGCGATGCAGGCGAAGGGGTTTGCGCCCGAGGACGAGGCCAGCCGCACGGTGGAGGTCGAGGCGTTCTGTTCGTGGTCGGCATGGAGCGTGAAGATGCGATCCATGGCCCGCGATAGGATCGGGTCCACGTGATAAGGCTGCGCCGGCACGCTGAAGCACATGTTCAGGAAGTTGGCCGCGTAATCGAGATCATTGCGCGGGTAAACGAAGGGTTGGCCGATAGAGTACTTGTACGCCATTGCCGCGATGGTCGGCATCTTTGCGATCAGGCGGATCGAGGCAACCTCGCGCTGCCACGGATCGTTGATGTCGGTGCTGTCGTGATAGAAGGCCGACATGGCGCCCACGACACCGACCATGGTCGCCATGGGATGCGCGTCCCGCCGGAAGCCGCGGAAGAAATTGTGCATCTGTTCATGGATCATCGTATGCATCGTGACCCGCATCTCGAAGTCTTCGAGTTGCGCAGCCGACGGCAGGTCGCCGTAGAGCAGGAGGTAGCAGACCTCCAGATAATGTGACTTCGCCGCCAGCTGGCCAATCGGATAGCCGCGATGCAGCAAAACGCCTTCGGCGCCGTCGATGAACGTGATGGCGGATTCACATGCCGCCGTGGACGTGAAGCCCGGATCGTAGGTGAAGACATCGGCCTGGCCGTAGAGCTTTCGGATATCCATGACATCCGGCCCGGCGGTCGGGCTGTGGATCGGCAGATCGTAGGTCTGGCCATTCACGGTCAAAGTCGCTGTCTTCTCGGTATCGGCCATGTCGGTCCTTTCCTTAACGGCTCCCGAACGATATCGGGTAAGCCCTTCACCCGGCTCGGTTTCCCAAGCCGTTCATCCCACCTCCACCGGGTCTGGACCGGCGGCATCCGCGATGCGCGCGAGGGCTTCGTCGCGCCCGAGGACGAGCATCATATCGAAAACGCTGGGGGTGGCGGTGCGACCGGCGAGAACGGCGCGCAGAGGGGCGGCAAGCTTTCCTAGACCAAGGCCGTGGGACGCGGCTAAATTCCCCACGACACCCTCCAACGCGTCGCGCGTCCAGCTAACATTTTGCAGGTGCGGCGTCAATTCTGACAGTATGCCACGGGATACCGGATCGAGCGCTTTCACGGCCTTCTCGTCGATGTCGATCGGGCGGGCGATCAGGGAAAACCGGGCCCTTTCAACGATCTGAGGAAGCGTTCGCGCGGCCTCCTTTACAAACGGGATGGCGGGCAGGAGTTGAGCTCGGTCCGGAACTGGCTGATCGGCGAGTTCGGCCCAATTGACGACGGCATCGGCGATGGCGTCATCGGCCATGGCCGTCAGGTGTTGGCCGGATAGGTTTTCCAGCTTCTTCAGGTCAAGCCGAGCGGCTGCTTTGCCGATGCCGGGCAGGTCGAACCACGCCCGAGCCTGATCGTCGGTGAAGTATTCTTCATCGCCATGGCTCCAGCCGAGCCGCGCCAGATAGTTCCGCAACGCGCGGGCCGGAAAGCCAAGGACGGCATATTCCTCGACCCCCGTGGCCCCGTGCCGTTTCGACAGCTTCTTGCCGTCCGCTCCGTGGATCAAAGGAATGTGCGCCCAGACCGGCTGCGCCCAATCCATGGCCTCACAAATCTGGGCCTGACGGGCGGCATTGTTCAGATGGTCGTCGCCTCGGATCACATGGGTGACGCCCATATCGTGGTCATCCACGACGACGGCCAGCATGTAGGTCGGCGTGCCGTCCGATCGCAAAAGGACCATGTCATCGAGTTGGTCGTTGCGAAACGTCACGAGCCCCTGGACGGCATCTTCGATAACGGTTTCGCCGTCCCGCGGGGCTTTCAGGCGAATGACCGACGGGCCATCCGGCGCGGTTGCGGGATCGGCATCGCGCCAGGGACTTTGGAAGAGCGTGGAACGACCGGCGGCGCGGGCGGCGTCGCGATAGGCATCGATCTCCTCCGGCGTGGACCAGCAGCGATAGGCGTGACCCCTTGCCAGCATCTCATGGGCGATCTCCGCATGCCGGTCGGCCCGGGCGGCCTGACTGACGACATCGCCATCCCAATCCAGGCCCAGCCATCGCAACCCGGCAAGGATCGTCTCCGTCGCCTCGGGCGTCGATCGCGCGCGGTCCGTGTCTTCGACGCGCAGCAGGAACCGGCCGCCACGCCCACGCGCATAGAGCCAGTTGAACAGCGCCGTCCGCGCGGTGCCGATATGCATGGTGCCCGTTGGCGACGGAGCAATGCGGGTGACGACGGGGGGCGTGTCGGTCATGGAAGTCCTTCCGGGGCGGACGATGGTTAACGCTTCGTAAACCCCTACCGGGTCATGGTTCGCGCGGTTGATAGGCAGCCCCATGGGGGAGGGCAAGGATGCACACCGCCGACACCGCGCCCCCGACGACCCCGCGCTTCGCCGCGACGATTGGCGCGATCCAGCGATTGCGCGGGCGGCGATTGCCCTGGATCGCGACGGCCTTCGGAACCGGTGTCGGCATCTATTTTGGCCTGCCGGTGGAACCGAGCCCTTGGATGCCTTGGGCGCTGATCATGGGATCGGTCGCGCTTGCTGGGGCCGCGTGGCGCAGCCGGGATGGGATCGGGCCGCTTCTCATCCTCTTCATCGCCCTGTTCCTGGGCGGGGCCGCGGCCCAGATCCGGACGCTGGTCGTCGCCGGCCCGGTGCTGGAGTTTCGATACCATGGCGCCGTGGAAGGTCGCGTGGTCCATATCGACCGCTCGGGCTCCGGCGCCGTTCGGATCACGTTGGATCAGGTTCGACTGGATCGCGTCCCGTTGGTTGAGACGCCGCGCCGCGTGCGCCTGTCGCTGCATGGATCGGGCGGATTGGTACGGCCGGCGCCCGGCGCGCGGGTCATGACCACGGCGTTCCTGGCGCCCCCGAACGGACCGGCCGAACCCGACGGGTTCGACTTTCAACGGCATGCCTGGTTTCTTCGCTTGGGCGCCGTTGGCTATACGCGCATCCCGCTCCTCCTGGCCGAGCCCGCGCCCCAGGGCCTGCCATTGCTGGCCGCGCGCCTGCGGGAAAACCTGTCCAACCGATTGCGGGATCGATTGCCGGGCCAAACAGGCCAGATCGCGGCCGCCATCACGACCGGGGACCGATCCGGCCTCTCCGACGAAGTCACCGAGAGCCTGCGGGCGTCCAACTTGGCGCATCTCCTGGCGATTTCGGGCCTGCATATGGGGTTGCTGACGGGGTTCGTCTTCTGGGCCGTTCGTGGGGGCCTGGCGCTTATCCCCTCCATCGCACTGACCCATCCGACGCGCATCTGGGCCGCCCTGGCGGCGATGCCATTCGCGGCGGCCTATCTCGTTTTGTCCGGCGGATCGGTGGCGACCCAGCGCGCCTTCGTGATGGTGTTCATAATGCTGATCGCGATCTGTTTGGGTCGGCGCGCCTTGTCCATGCGCAGCGTGGCCCTGGCGGCGCTGGTGATCTTGACCTGGCGTCCCGAAGCCCTGACCGGGCCGGGGTTTCAGATGTCGTTCGCCGCCACTGGGGCGCTGGTATTGGTCTTCGGGGCGCTGGCGCGCAACCGGCATGGCTGGCTTCGGGGCTGGCAAGGGGCCGTCGTCTCGCTCTTCGTGTCGTCGGTGGTCGCAGGGCTGGCTACGGCGCCATTTGCTGCCGCGCATTTCAATCGCATCGGGCAATTCGGGGTTCTCGCGAACCTGTTGGCCGTACCGGTGATGGGTTTTGCGGTGATGCCGATGCTGCTGATTGGTCTGATGCTATGGCCGCTTGGGCTCGAAGGTCCGCCCTTGGCGATTGCCGCGCTTGGTATCGACTGGATATTGGGCGTCGCCGACCGCGTCGCGTCGCTCCCCGGCGCAGTTTCCGCGGTTCCAGCGCCGCCATGGCAGGTGTTTCCGGTGCTTGGGCTGAGCTTTGCGCTGGCGGCCTGTTTGGCCGGAAAAGCCCGTGGCCTCAGCGCAGGGCTTCTGGCAGGGGCGCTCGTGATCTGGTCCATGGGCACGCGGCCGGATGTGTTGATCTCCGCCGACGGACGGTTGGTGGGGTGGATGACACCGGAGGGAAGGGCCCTGAGCAGGGAGAAGGGGGCGGGCTTCGTGGCCGAGTCTTGGCTGGAGAATGACGGTGATGGCGTCGAACAAGCTGAGGCTGCAGCCCGGTCCATTCCAGTTAGAGAAGGCCTGCCTGACATCATCGCGCTCCGCCGGGCGCGTGATGCCGACGCGGCCTATGGGGATTGTAATGGCGGCTGGGTCGTGGCGCCCATGGACTTGCCGCCGGCGCCCGCTCAGTGTCGCGTTCTGGCGCCCGATCAACTGCGTCTGACCGGGGCCATCGGGCTCTATATTCAACGGGATGGCAGCATCCTGGAACGCCATACGACCGAGCGGCAAGGTCGCCGGCCGTGGGTCTTGCAGTAGAAGACCCCCGGCCTGTCAGTAGCTGCGGATCAACCCCACGAGCCGCCCTTGGACTTTCACACGGTCGGCGTTCAAAAGGCGCGTCTCATAAGCCGGGTTCGCCGCTTCCAGCGCGATCATCTCGCGCGACCGGCGGAACCGCTTGAGCGTGGCTTCCTGATCATCGACCAAGGCGACGACGATGTCGCCGTTATCGGCAACCGTCTGTTCGCGAATGACGACCACGTCGCCATCATTGATGCCCGCGTCGATCATCGAGTCGCCGCGCACTTCTAGCGCGTAGTGATCGCCCCCTCGGTCGAGCATTTGACCCGGGACGGCGACATGCCGTGACACCTCGCTGATCGCTTCGATCGGCACACCGGCGGCGATCCGTCCCATCAGCGGCAAAGTCGCCGCTTCGGACTGGACGGGCATGGCGTTCGGCGGCGCACTGGGCCGCGCTGCGCCCCCG
>JBCDCS010000155.1:0-6945 GCA_039181205.1 Pseudomonadota bacterium | reverse complement strand
TGGGTCTTGGCCCGGCTATACCGAGCCGCCGCGTCTGGTGATGGAAGGCTACACGGTCATTGCCCGAGAGTTGATGGGGCAGTTCGATCGCTATCCGGAGCGGGTCTATCTGCAGGCCGGAGTTGGCGGTCTGGCGGCAGCCATGGCGGAAACGATCCGGGAAGACTGGTCGGTTCAGCCTGATATCATCGTCGTGGAGCCGGAATTCGCGCCCTGCCTGAAAGAGAGTGCCGAGGCCGGGCGCCTGGTAGCAGTGGAAGGGCCGGCGTCCGACATGGGGCGATTGGATTGCAAGGTGCCGTCGATGTTGGCCTTAGATGTGCTGACACACTGCGACGTGTCCTACGTCACCGTTTCGGAGACCGAGGCGAGCGAGGCGGTCGCCCATGCCGCCGAACTGGGTCACGCCACCACGACGTCGGGTGCCGCGGGGCTTGCGGCGGCCCTGCGTGATGGCGGGCGAGGCGCGCTGTGTCTGCTGACCGAAGGCTCGGTTTAGACGTAAATCTCAGCGTCCACGGGGGCGCAAAAAAGGACCCCCATGCCAGGATGGCACAGGGGTCAAGGGGCGCCCGCCGGACATTGGGACAGCGGGCGCAGGCGGTAACCTGAGGGGCGGTTAGTTCAGGGTATCGCCCATCTCGTCGCGGATCTGTTGGCGCAGGGCGTCGATGGGGACGCGCTTGCCTTCCCGCTTGAAGTGCCAGTAGGTCCAGCCGTTGCAGCTCGGGGCGTTTTCGTAGGCGGCGCCCACCTGATGGATCGATCCTTTCACGCCGTCGCCGGCGAGCGTGCCGTCGGCCCGGACTTTCGCCCGATATCGGCCATTGCCGGAAAGCAGTTCCTCGCCCGGGCGCAGCATGCCGCGTTCGACCAGTTGCCCGAACGGAATGCGCGGCGCCGCCCGCTTGGAAGACGACACTTCGAGCGACGCCTTTTCGTAGGGTCTTACCTGGGCGATCCGGGTTTCGGCCAAGCTGCGATAGGCGGCTTCCCGTTCGATCCCGATCCAGCGACGTCCAAGCATCTTGGCGACTGCGCCCGTCGTACCGCTGCCGAAGAACGGGTCGAGGACCACGTCGCCTGGATTGGTCGTGGCGACCAGGATGCGATGCAGCAGGGCTTCGGGTTTCTGGGTCGGGTGGGCTTTTTCGCCCCGTTCGTTTTTCAGCCGTTCATGCCCGGTGCAGATCGGCAGCGTCCAATCGGACCGCATCTGCACGCCTTCGTTGAGCGCCTTCATGGCTTCGTAGTTGAACGTGTATTTCGCGCCCTCTGATTTTGAGGCCCAGATCAGGGTTTCATGGGCGTTCGTCAGCCGCTTGCCGCGGAAGTTCGGCATCGGGTTCGACTTGCGCCAGATGACATCGTTGAGCAGCCAGAAGCCCGCGTCTTGGACGGCCGAGCCGACGCGAAACACATTATGATAGCTGCCGATGACCCAGATCGCCCCGTGGGGTTTCAGCACCCGGCGCGCCGCCCGCAGCCAATCGCGGGTGAATGCATCATAGGCGGCGAAGCTGTCGAATTGGTCCCAATGGTCGTCAACGGCATCGACAGCGGAATTGTCGGGCCGGTGTAGGTCGCCCTTGAGCTGTAGATTGTAAGGTGGGTCTGCGAAGATCAGGTCAATGCTATCTTCAGGGAGTGTGTTCATTACCGCCGTGCAGTCGCCGGGCAATATCGTATCAAGCGGCCGCGAGTCCGCCCCCGAAATGGGTTTCGTCATGTCTGTCGCCTCAATCACGCCTCTTTTGGAGAGGTCGTCTTGTTGTTGTGGAAACAGACTGGCGGTCGTGCCGTTAACCGTCCACAGAACGGCTGCGGCGGAATTATGGCGTCAGGTTTGACCCAATATCTTGCGGATCGGCGCGAAAGACCTTCGGTGATGTTGTGTCACGCCGTATTTTTCAAGACCTGCGCGGTGTGACTTTGTCCCGTAGCCTGCATTGCTTTCCCAGCCGTAGCCTGGATGATGTTGCGCGAGCGCAACCATGCCATGATCTCGCCGTATTTTCGCCAAAACTGATGCTGCCGCGATCGACAGAGAGCGGGAATCTCCCTTCACGATGGTCTGGCTGCCACAGGTGATCCAATCTGGTGTGTCATTTCCGTCGATCAGGATGTGATCCGGAGCCTGGGGAAGGGCCTCGACGGCGCGGCGCATGGCGAGATGAGTCGCCTGCCTGATGTTGAGAGCATCTATTTCGTCGACCGATGCTTCGCCGAATCCGATCTCGCAACAGGCGTTGAGAGCGTCGAGCATCGCCTCGCGCTGGGACGCGGTCAGTTTCTTGGAATCCGTCAGACCGGCGGGTGTGGGGCCGATCAGCCGGGCCGCACAGGCGACGACCGGTCCGGCCCAAGGCCCGCGCCCAACTTCATCCAAGCCGACAATGACCTTCGCCCCCATCTGGCGGGCGGTCTCTTCGAAGGTGAGGTCCGGCAAATGAGTGGGCAGGGTCGTCACTGTTCGACCCTGCCCGCTCCCCGGTGGGGCGTCAACGAGGGGGGTTAACGCCGTGCGGTGCGGGGAGACCACCCCTGCTGCCGGAGGCAGCGGGGACTGTAGAGATTGCGCGGGCCGCGAACCGTCTGAACCTGGCGGATGCATTGCGGTGGCAGAATGCCGGGACGGGCGACGCGGTTCTGCATGCAACGGGCGCCATATCCGGCGACGACGCCCCGTCGCGTATCGACTTCGCGGTAACAGCTGTCGGGGATGATCCGGACGTTGCGATCGAAGCGGTCCCTTGGGTGGTGGATGCGACCCCGGTTCAGATCGCGGTGACGGGTCGGCGCGGTGTAGACCGGCGCGCGCCGCACGGGCGCGATGACGCGATTGTTCTGAACATTCCGGTTTTCCAGGGCCCGCGACAGGACGTAAAGCGCAGCCAGCCCGCCGAGGACCTTGGCGATGTCTTCGGCATCCGGATTGGCGTGTGCGGGCGCCGTGACGGCAGGCAGCGCGAGGGCGACGGACAGCGTCGCGGCGAGGAATGATCGGAACATGGCAGTGCCTCCGGGTCGATAGGGGTCGGACAACCGACGTCTCGACAGGGCCGTGAATTGCCTGTTCCGCTCAATAACCGGCCTTTGACATGCGATATCACCAGCGCGGGTCTGTCTGATATTGCCTCATCGGCGCGCGTGGCCCATCAAGAGCCGCATGAGATACGCGCTCCCCTTGATATTGCTGCTGACCGCGCCCGCTGTCGCGGAGTGCTATGCCGACTACAAAGCCAAGCAGGACAATCCGCTTCAGTTGCATTACGGGGTTGCAGCAGTTCCCGACGATGCTTGCACACCCGCCGCCGCCGCCAGCATAATCGCGGACCGCCTGGGTGACGGGTGGGAATTGTTGGAAGTCGATTCCGTCTTCGGCCCGGAAGGCCTGGACGAGAGGAGAGAGCGTGCAGCCGAGTTCTTCCTCCGTTACTGAAGCGCGGGCCGCCTCGGCCCGTATTCTTGCCATTGGCATTGTCGCAATCGTCATCATCCTGATGGCGGCGGCGATCTTTTTGTTTGCGACTTTGCCGAGTGGAAATGCCTTCAATGCCCGCGTGGAGCGGGTCTTCATGGAGGCCGATCTCACCACCCGGGCCGAAATTGGCTTGCTCGAGGTGTTGGCCCAGTCCGGCACGGCCTTTTCCGAAGTGCTGGGCAGTTACCGCGTCGTGATTTTCGTGCTGCTGGTCTTTGCGACCGCGCTGCTGATCGCCTGCGTGGTTCTGTTGGTGGCCATCGTAACGCTGAACCGGCGCATGGGGGAAATCGAGCGCTCTGGGATTCAGGTGACGTCGCTTGTCCTGGCGCGGGCGGAGAACGCCGTCATGCTGAACGATATCGAGCTGAAGCTGACGGATGCAGCGATGGAGACGCTTTCGGTCTTGGCCGAGGCGCGGCTGGACGGCGACACGCTGACGGGCGCGCAGATCGAGTCCATGATTTCGGGCAGACCCGAGGCGGAATGTGATGAGGCGGCGGGTGCCACACGGATCAAGCGGCTTCGGGATGCGCTGGGAAATCAGATTGTGACGGCGCTCCTGATCCGGAACATCACCCGGCAGGGTTACGTTCTGGCGCTTGATCCGAAGGTCATTCGGATGGTCTGACTGGCGGGTCGTGACGGTCGCGGAGAGGCGCCGTTTCACGAACCAGGCCTGAACGCTCGAGCCATTCCATCGCAGCCTTCGGGGCGGTTCTGTTAATCGCCTGATAACCGCTCTGAAGAAGTGTCACTGCCCACTCTTAGGGAAGGATGGCTGCCGTGACCGAAACCTCGCTCAACCTCTCGATGCCTTATATCCAGGAAGGTCAGGCACAGAAACATGTGACCCACAACGAGGCAGTGGAGATCCTCGACGCTATTGTTCATCTGGCGGTGGAACGCATGTCCGATACGCCACCGGAGACGCCGTCGAATGGCAGCCGCTGGGTCGTCGGGGCGAGCCCGAATGGCGACTGGGCAGACCAGGCATCGGCCATCGCCATCTGGCATGGGCCGGCCGATGCGGGTCGCTGGCAGTTCCTGACCCCCAATCGTGGCTGGTTGGCCTGGGTAAGCGATGAGGCGGAAGCCCGGATCTGGGACGGAACGACTTGGCGTCCGGCCAGCGCGCTGCCCGATCTCCTGCCGGAACTTGGCATCGGTACGTCCCCGGATGAGACAAATCGATTTGCCGTGTCTGCGCCGGCGACCTTGCTCACCCATGACGGTGCGGACCATCGGATGGTGATCAACAAGGCCGGCGCTGCCGACACGGCCAGTATCCTGTTCCAGAGTGCCTGGTCTGGCCGGGCGGAGATGGGCCTGACCGGGAGCGATGATTTCGCCTTCAAGGTCAGTGCCGATGGTGCCGCCTGGACGACCGCGCTGACCTTCGACGGCGAAACGGGCGCAGCCGGAGGTGCGGCCGTTCAACAAGGGCCAACGGATACAAACGCTGGTCGGCTGATGCGGGCCGATTGGGGTTACGGACCTGGCAACGTGCTGGGACCGGTGGCCGAAACCGCCGGTGTTCCGACGGGCGCGGTGATCGAGCGTGGAGAAACGCCGGCCGGGGCCTTCGTGCGGTTCGCCGATGGCACGCAGATCTGCAACGGCGTCGTGGTTCTGGACGGCGTTGAAGCGTCCCGATTGTCGAAGACATGGGTCTTCCCGATGCGCTTTGCCGGTGGAGCGCCGTCCTTTATCGGCCTGACGCTCGATGCAAGCGCTGGGTCATTTCAGGTGACGCCGGCCCTGGATGAACTGGGAATCCTGGTTCAGTCCGACACGACGGATGCGCAGACGGTCGTCAGCCAGTTTCGCGCGGCCGGCGGGGCGGACTTCGTAGCGGGTGATCGGGTTGCCATTGTCACCTGCGCGATCGGGCGCTGGTTCTGAACGATTTCGGTTCGGCGCCTGATCGAAGATAAGCGGCGCTAAACACCTTCGCCCCATCGACAAATCACTGTTATTCGCATGCTATACCGCTGGAAACTGTCGCGCTGATAAGCCGATATGTTGGGGATAGTGCAAATCGATGTCGATGGTCCTAGATGTCTAGGACGAAGTTGCGAGGATGTTACGATGGTCAAGAGAACGACCTTATCTGCTATTGTCACGTCTGCCCTTCTGTTCGCCGTACCTGCCCAGGCGCAGGACCTGACCGGACAGATCGAGCGGACCGAGATCGGCGGAACGATGAGGATGGTTATGCCGGGGTCCCAAGGCGATCCCGCGCTTACCGTGAATGAGGAACTCACGTTCGAACCCTGGGATATGCTGGGTGAACTGGCCCGGGACGACGTTGTCTTGCTGATGCGGCACGGTCCGACGGATTGGTCCAAGCGGGACACTCCCAATGTGGCGCCGACGGATTGCGACAACCAGCGGATCATGACCGAGATCGGCAAGCGTCAGATGTACGAGTTGGGCGCACTGATGGTGGCCAACGACCTGCGGCCGGGTCGCATCGTCGTCAGTGAATGGTGTCGCAATCAGCAAACGCTCGAGGCCATGCGCGCGGGCATGCTGGATGCCGACCCGTCCGCGCTGGACGGGATCGATATCCAGACGATGGGTGACTTGAACCTTTTGCTATCGCTGCAAGGTGCGCCCGATGTGGCCGCGATGAGAGAATTCATCGGAGCCTGGGACGGTGGCGATGAAGAGGGCCCCCTTCTCATCATTTCGCATTTCACCAACATCCAGGAATTGACCGAACG
Source organism: Pseudomonadota bacterium (assembly GCA_039181205.1). Taxonomy (GTDB): domain Bacteria; phylum Pseudomonadota; class Alphaproteobacteria; order Rhodobacterales; family Rhodobacteraceae; genus Jannaschia. The sequence continues at coordinate 732 of JBCDCS010000155.1, read as the reverse complement.
GACGGTGTTCGAAGGTCAGCTTTTGCTGCTAGATCCAGACCGCGATAATCGGGTTCTGGGTGAGCTGAAGCTCGGGTCGGCAGGCCCCGATGTCGGGCATTTCCAGTGAAGGTGGGTATGATCAAGATGGCGACTTCTACGCGAAAATCTGCCCTAATGGGCGGGCTTCTCTTTGCTCTGTCGATCTCCCTTGCCGGCCCATCAGCCGCCCAGGATGATAATGTGGAGGGCCCGGACTGGACGGGTGTTATCGAACCCGTCTCGGGCTTCACCGGCGAAATGTCCATGACAATGGAAACCGAAGTTCCCGAGGACATGGCCGTCGAAGAAGTGATCCGCTTCGAGCCCTGGCAGATGCTCGACGAACTCTTCCGCGACGACCTTGTCTTTCTGATGCGGAGCGGTCCTTCGGATTGGGCTGCTCAGGACGCCGCAGACACAGCGCCGCAAGACTGTGAAAATCAGCGACTTCTGACCCAAGATGGTCAGGATCAGATGCGCCAGTTGGGTGCATTGCTTACGGTGAACGAATTGCGGCCGGGTCGCGTGGTGATGTCGGAATGGTGCCGATCCCAACAGACATATATCGGTCTGGAGACGGGTATGCTCGACGCCGATATGAACGCGATGGACGGGATGACGAGCGACCTGAACAGCGACCTCAATCCCTTGGGCGCAACCAATGGCGCCACGGATACGGCGACCCTGGAAGACATGATCATGAACTGGGAT
>JBCDCS010000154.1:0-6953 GCA_039181205.1 Pseudomonadota bacterium | reverse complement strand
GAGCCCAGAGTGACCAGTGCTGCAAGCCGGACAAATGTCTGTTATCAGGCGAGGGCACCGCAAATGGGAGATTACTGCATGTTTGGGTTCGGCCGACGATCAAATGCTATGCCGTCACTCGATGGCAACTTGAAGTGGTGGGTCATCGAAAGCGAGCGCTTCAATCTGGAATCGAAGTCTTCATTCAGAGTCTTTGAAGCGGTGGTCGCACAGAGCGAAGAGGCAGCACTTGGGCACTTGCGAATTTCTGACGAGAAATTGGACAAGACTCTTATGAATGCCGCTATTCGCACTGGTAAAATCGAAGATGAATTTGAATGGGAGCCTGTCAGCACACATGTACGGCACTTGTCGGTTTCATCAGTTACGACCGAGGCAGAAGTCGCAGAACGCGACGAAGTGCTTCTTGGAATTTTGAAAGCGCACCACTTCTTTTTGGACGAGTTCAAGGAAGATCCTCAGATGGCTGTTGGTGGTGGCATCTACGACTGGCCAAAGACCTAAGCAGACTTTGGGGCAACCGCAGCGAATTGGCGCTTTGTCCGCTCTGCTGACCTTGGCATCGACAGCAGCGAACGACCGGTGATTGATTGCCTCCGAGCACTTAGGCCGACACGGATGAATGCCAACGCTGTCTTTGTCGGCGCTAGTAGTTCACCTGCTCAAAGCCGTAGTTGCCCTCGTAGTCGCGCCAATCGACGAAGACGGATCGATGATAGATACCGGGGCAATTCTGGCCCCATCGTTCGAGACCGACATGGTCGGCTGGTAGGGCGGCTATGGAAGACCTCCGCCAGGCGAAGTCACCTTGCGTCCCATATGTGCCGAGGACCACGATGGCGCCGCGGTTGCAGTCGCCGTCACGTCCGGATTCGTGCTGTCGCGCATACCGGACATCGAAGACTCGGATTGATCGTACGAAGTTGAACTCAGGTCCGCTGATATCGATGCCCGCGCGATCTTGAATGAGCCGAAGGGCCTGGTTGGCAGGAGCGAAGTCACTAGGTGCTTCTGGAATGCGCCAAGCAGCCATAATTGGATCAGCGGTATCGCGCGCTGGAAAGGATTGTCGCGGTCCAGTGCTGTTGTTCTGGAAGAACGCTTCAAAGATGCGGTCTGCACTGTTTGCTGCTGGAACGGTTTCGAATGACGCACCCATGGGACAGCGCCAGATTTGAAGCGGAGGTTCCACCGGCCAAGGCGTAATGCGTCGGATGAATTCGGCGCGCGCTCTGGCGCATGGCACGGAAGCAGGCCAGCCGCCAGACAGGCACAGGAGTATCGCGCAATCGATCGGGTATGTCTGAGCGCGGGCGGGTATCGGGAGCGACGTACTTGTCACAGTCAGAGCGACTGCGACCGACGGGAGGAACTTCTTGAATAGATGACGCATGCTGTGGGCCCTCTGTGATAGGGTCAGCATACAACCGAAAATATACTATCGCAACATTAAGTATATTGGCGCATAATGAAGTTTATGTTACGTCGCTTGCTGTATCGACATCCGCATACGGTTTGCCAAGCCAAATCTGCTAACCAGCAGAAACGTAGAGCAAATCAGTCCAATCCTTCAGGCCATCAATCCTGAGGGCTGTTGCCAGCATCGAAAGAAAATCCCTTCTTTCGTCTCGTCATCTAGGAGCGCGCGCCCCGGCATCTTCAAGATCCACGGATACTTCCATCGACAACACGTCGCTGGGTCTGCCGTGGAAACTGCCCGTTACTGGAGCAACCTGCTCCATCCTTCTCGCGACGGCGACGGGTACGAGATTGGTGGAGCCGACCGACCTGTTGGTGGGATCAAACGGGATCCAACCCGCTCCGGGAACGAACACCTCGACCCAGGCGTGTGTGGAACCGCTTCCCACTGTTCCGACCCGGTCCCCCGAGGGATTGAACAGATATCCTGATACAAGCCTGGCCCCGAAGCCTAGTGTCCGGGTGGCCTCGGCGAACAGCACGGCGAAGTCCCGGCAGGATCCCCAACCCCTGTCGAGGGTCTCCAGCGGTCCTTGCGTTCCCTCGGTTTCGCGGCTCTGATAGGAAATGCTGGCCGTGATGCCGTTGCTGATGTCCTTCAGCAGTGACAGCGTGTCTGTTGGCCGTGACATGACATAACTTTCAACCCACGCGGACAACCGCCCCGCGGCGTCCGCGTATTGCGGCTTCGCCAGCGAGCCGAGGTCGGTCCGGTCGTCGCTGGAATAAACAAATGGGTAGGAGGCAGCGTCGGCAGCGATCGGGAAAACCGGCCAGACAGGCGCGCTCAGGTCCACCCGCGCGCGCGACCGGATCGAAAGCGACTCCGTCATCTCGTCGAACTGAGCCGTCGCGATCGCATTGCCGGCAACGTCGTTTGACCAGTCGATGCGGGCCTCGGGACTGATCTTCAGGTCGAAAGACGTCAGACTGAGATCCCGGGTTTCCCGCGGACGCAACATCAACCGATGCGGGCCGAGTGAAACAGCGATGCGATACCGATAGCAGGTTGTGTGCGTGAGGGTGATCGATGGCATCGGTGAGACCTACGACAAACGACCGCCGGAACGTCGGCGCCCATGTCCGCTACCCTCGGAAATAGCCGCGCGCCAAACGGCAGACCCCTTGCAACGCGAACATATGCGCTCAACGAACCCCTCGCTCCAGAAGCGCGACCTGCACTTCAAACAGAAGCGCTCGGCGGCAACGTCGGCCGCTGCCCTCGGAATCTCGAGTTCCTCGTCCGCGAACTTGATCGTCATTTCCGCTCCTCGCGTTTCCTCAGTCGTTCCATGTCGCCAAGGGCCCGTTTGATTAGTTTCTGAAGGCGTTCATCTCCAGCCTCGGGGGTCGATGCGTAGCGAACAAGAAGAAAGCGCCATTTCTCCATGACTTCGACCCATGTCCGCGCAGGCTCTGCCAGCATCTGATCTTCGAGACTTCCGAGGCCAAGTTGCGACGAGAGCGTAGAGGGTGGCTGGCTGTTCGCAGGGCGCCGACGCATCTCTGTTTCGCGCTGGTCGGCAGCGGATCTGTGACCGTCGAGATTGATCGGGTGATCGGTCAAAACCGAGCCCCTTCGATCCATTCGAACAACGCACTCGGTTGGATCGGGAAGCATCTGTCCAACAACGGCGTCATTCTCCTATGCCGGGACGAGAACTTCCAGAGAGTGGGCCGGAAATACCTGCATCCGTCCCATTTCGTATCCCCTTCGGCTTGGAGGGGGCAACTTGCCCTGCCTGCCTATTGTCCGCCTCCGGCAAGCCGGGCCTGGAGTAAAGATGTCGCAAATGCGCCTCGGAGACGCCGTCCGCCTGCATAACGAGACGGATCATCGGGTCGGCAAGCATCTCCTCGAGGAAGAAATCCGTCAAGGCATTACCGGTCAGCTTGTCCCTCGCGCGTGCGTGGTCGAGGTCGGCAAGGGAAACAGTCAGGATTCTCTCCAGTCCAGGATGCGATGTCCGGGGATGAAGCTTCACCAAGACGGAGGCTTTCCAAGCTTCGGGGTCCACTTGATCCGGGGGAGACGCCAGTTCCGTTTCAATCTCGTACTCGCCCGCCGGAAGCGTTTCAGCAAAGCCTGGAACGGTGAACGGTCGGGAGAAAACCGCGATAGTCTTGCTCGTCAGATCTTCCATTGGCGCTGTCCTTTCGCTTGTTTCTTTTGTTGCTATGGGTGGTCCGCGCCCCATTTGAGTATAAGATGCGTGGCCCGTGGACGTCTCAAGATGTCTTGGATTTCGCTGGTATGTCCTTGCCGGCAGGTTTGGACTCGTTCTCCTTGGCAAGAGTCTTAGCTATCTCCTCAGGCTTCGGATTCATTGCAGCCGCAGCCCGGTCAGTCAGGTCCTTGAAAGACATGTCATCGATCCTTTGATTGACCGACGGCAACTCCTCGTCCATGTCGGACCGGAACGCTTGGCGTCGGTATTATGTATATGGGGACTGGCGAACGGACTTACGATGTCCCGTCGCAAAAGAAACCAAGGTCAGGTCAACTCATCTGTCCAGACGTTGAATTGCGTCAGCGTATTCGGCCCGAATGTCTGGGTCAGAGGCACATCGGCGGCGTCCCGACCGCGCGCGATCAGGATCCTTCCCATGCGCGGGCTGTTGTTTCTTGGATCGAAGACCCACCAGCGACCACCCAGAAAGACCTCCATCCAGGCTGCGAAATCGTCGGGGGCGTGAGGCTCCGGTTGACCGAATTCGCTCAAATAGCCGGTGCAGTAACGCGCCGGGATGTTCATGCAGCGGCAGAAGGCGATGGCGAGATGGGAGAAATCCCGGCAGACGCCCTGCCGACCGGCCAGCGTTTCGGACGCGGTTCTGGTCGCGCTCGCCTGCATGTAATCGAAGCGGACATGCCTGTGCACGAAATCGCAGATCGCCTGAACGCGTGCCCAGCCAGGCGGGGTATTCTCGAAGCGCCGCCATGCCTCTTCCGAAAGAAGATCGGTGTCGCAGTAACGACTGCCGAGAAGGTAGACCAAGGTTTCGAAGGGCAGGTCCTGAACGGCGTGCTGCGCGGCCTCGGTCGCTGACGGATCGGGCAATCCGGTGTCGCGAAAGATCCCGTCGGTGGACAGGGTGAAGTCCCCCGCCGGCGCCACCATCCGCGTGCACCAATTGCCGAAGCCGTCGCGATAGCTTTCCAGCGGCACGCTCGGTTGCGTCACGAGATAGTCTGCACGCTCCAGATCGCCGAACCGCGAATAGTGCACATTCAGCATTGCAATGAGCGGCGTCGGCTGGGTCAGCTGGTAACGCAGGCGACAGCCTATCCGCAACCGCATGCCAGCCGTCTCGGCCGGACGCGATTTGGGGGCATTATCGTCCAAGAACGCACGCCCCGTCAGAAAGTTGAAAGCTCCGGTCGCAACGCCAGCGGTTTCCGGATCGATCGAGATGGGCATTTGCGGGCAGGTCGATCGCCACACAGGCGTTGTCCACCGCCTCGAAACCCCGTTCGCACCGCCATCCCGGACCGTAGGACTCTTGATCCAGAAAGGCGTTTGCCGGAAGCGCCACGGGATCACAGCGGCCATCGATTTCGAAGAAGCCCCTTTCACAGGCCCATTCGGCACCATAGTCGGCATTGGTGAGATAGCCGTTTTCGGGAACCGAAATCGGAACGCAGGCGCTCGCCGACGGTGTGAAACCGCGGTCGCATACCCACCCGGACCCCGACGTGTCTTCCGTGAGGTATCCATGTTCCGGAAGGACGATTGGCACGCATGTCTCACGATCCTGCCGGTATCCGCGCTCGCATTGCCAGTCGTAACCTGATGATCGCAGATAGGCATTCTCGGGCATGGGGATCGCTTCACAGGACGCATCGCCCACTTCTTCGTATCCTCGCCTGCACGCCCAGCCTGAACCATATGTCCGCCCTGTAGCATAGGCGTTGTCGGGGATGTTGAGAGCCAAGCATTCGGCACCGTCCATCCGAAAACCGAGATCGCAGTCCCAGCCCCCACCATAGTTCCGCGCCTCTGCGTTGTCTGGCATCGGTCCAGTGCCGTCTTGAGCAAAGACTGGGAAGGCCACAGACGCAATGATACCGGCCACGACAGCCAGCCTAGAGATCAGTCGTGCTAGCGAATTGTTGTTTTTCTTCTTGTCCTGTCTGATCGGCTTTTCCCTTGCAGGCCAAGCTTTGCCAGTCGCCGTTTTTTCCTTCAAAGAACCCAGGCAGTGTGTTCCAGTTTGGCTCCCGGGGCGGGTGAAGCGCGGTTGCGTATCCTCGAAATCGGGTCTTGGTGGCATGCCCTCGTTTTCTGCCGCCTGAATCGGGAAGTCTTGCGGAACTGTAAGGCGGGCGCGGTTGGTCATTTTTGGGACAACTTTATTAAAGCCGCAGCCGCAAGGGCATGTTCCTTCTGGTGGTAGTCGCCCCGGAACTTGCCATCGACCTGCACCTCCCAGATGCCGTTTCTTTCGCGCACCTGAACCCCATTGCGCTGCGTCGGCCGGTTCATGGAAGAATCTTGTGCTCCTCTGCTTTTCGGCGGCACGGGTTTCATGTCGGTCATTTCCGGCTCCCTCTCGTTTGGCGCGCGCACGTCTACGAGGAGCATCACGGCGCGAATGAATTCTTCCGCATAATCATCGGTTTCGCGGTAGTCATGTTCATGCCGCGCCATGCGCATCGGCTCGACGAACCGTTCTCTCAGATGATCAATAAATCGCGGCTCGGTGCGGGCCATGAAGGCGATCAGGGCTTGAAGCACCTTCTCATGGGCGAGCACACGCCGTTCGAGATCGGTGGTCTCTGCGGCTGTCCTGGTTAGATGTTTGACTGATGTCATAGCGTATTGTCCTCCTCGCTGCGCGGTGCGACGTTGGAAGTCGTGTCCTCGAGTGGGGGCAGGCAGGCCCTCGCCTCATCGCGATCCATCTCTTGCCATCCACCTACCAGCCAAGCGCAAATCGTGCGCTGACGCAGGTTAGGGGCACGGAAATTAAGTGGGTGTGTCTTGCTCAGAAGCGGAAAGAAACCGACCTCGGTGGTCCCGGTGTCATTGACGTGCTTCCCGCTTGATACCCTCTATTCATGCTTGAAACCCTCCACCATGAACCTATCGGCATGCTTCGACCTCCGTCTGTGTCACGATTGGCGTCGCGGGGTCTTGCGCTGGTCGGGCCCTGCCGATTGACGCCACGCCACCGTCGCTTGGAACGCTGCCTGGATCGCGGATCGGGTCTGCCTCGCCCTGCATGCCACGCAGGAACTGGAACAGATCGCTGTCCGTCGTCAGGACAAGCGTCGTGTCGTCGGAAATCATGTCGCCGTAGGCCTGCATTGTTCGGGTGAAATCGTAGAATTCGACCGAAACGGCATCAACATTGTAGGCGCCCGCATAGATTGCTGCTGCTGCGGCATCGGCGGCACCGCGGATTTCCTCGACGGCGCGATAGGCTTCGGACTGGATCTTGTTCAGATCCCGCACCCTGTTGCCTTGAAT
>JBCDCS010000153.1:0-6983 GCA_039181205.1 Pseudomonadota bacterium | reverse complement strand
TGGCGGCAGCAACAGGCCTGACACCGAGACCGCGGTGGACGCAGGCAGCACCGACACCGTGATGGGCGGTCGCGTCACAACCTTCGCTCTGGGCGACAACGTCGTCTCGGTCGACATCCTCGACAAGCCAGATATAGGCAACCTGACGGTCAATCCCGACAACACGCTGGCACTGGTTCTCACCGGGACGACCGACGACGGCCCCCTTTCCTTCAGCTACAACGTCACGTTTGCTGACGGTTCGACCCAGAGCGTCGCGAAGACCGTCGATGTCCAACCGCTCAATTATCAATCGGGTTGGAGCACCGGGGAAAACATCTACATGCTCGAAACCGATGAGCATGGTGGCTTGGTGATCGAACATGGGGACGTGCATCGCACGGTGCATGTGTCGAACGATGCGACGGCCCTTTCTCGCGAAGATTTGGCGAAGCTTCACAAGGTCGGCAAGGACGAAGTAACCGCCGAATGGCTCATGAGTCGGGAAGAGTATGGCTCTACGCCAGACCTCGCGTTGAATGAGGAGCTGGGCGCAGAGCTATGGAACGCTCTCACGGATGCGCCGGGCTCGCACTGGCTGTTGCTGGAAAAAGGTCACGACTACAACTTCCCGATCATTCCGCGCGATGCGGCTGGCGAGTCTGAGTTGCACCCCCTCTATATCGGCTCCTATGGCGAAGGGTCCGCGCCCCGTCTTATGAACGAAGTCAGCCAGGGGCGCGCCGATCAGAACATCGTTGTCGAAGGCCTCGAATTCCAAGAGCGCTTCTTCTTCTCGAACGGCGACAACCTGCTCCTGAACGATTTGGCCTTCGACGGGCACGGTGTCGTTATCCAGGGCACCAGCGGTCAGGATCTTGAGGGGATCACGCTCCGCAACTCAACCATTTACGACACTGTTAAGGATGCGCCCTCGGGTAGCACCTGGGGCGATAGCGACCGCATCCAAGGCTTCTTTGGAAGCGACATCAATGGCCTTTTGATCGAAGGTGTCCACATCGATCACACCGGCTGGGAAGAAGGCTACAGCCCCGACTGGGATGCATCCTACGGTCAGACGCCAAGCAAGATGAGCCAGAACGTCTACCTGCAATACGACAACAGCGATGTGACGTTCCGGGACAATATCTCGATGCGCGCGGCATCTTTCGGCGTGCAGGTTCGCCCCGGCGGCTTCATCGAAGACAACGTCTTTATTGACAACAACGCCGCCACGAACGCGGTCGGTGGGAACGAGGTTTCCGATGGCGTGAAGGACGGCCATTTCTCCATGCTGTCCGGGAATCTAGTTACCTCCGGCGGGGCAAAGGAAACCACGCAGAACGCCGCGTTGACCTGGGCTTTGAATTCCAGCCCGGAAGCAACCCGACTGGACAATATCGTTGCGCATCTGGCCGATCCCAACAATCCGCAGGAGTTCCAGACCAAGGTGGGTAATGGCGGTGCTACAAGCGATCGCAACGCCTACTATGACAATACTGTCGTCTATAACTGGATGGCTCAGAACTTCCGCAATGGCTCGCTGGACCGCAACCTCGACAAGAATGTGGATAACCTCGACACGCAGCTTGCGGACCAAACGACGATCCAGAATTTCACTGCCGCTCTGTTGGGGCAATCCACCGCAACGATCGACGATCTCGGTCAATACCTTCGCGGTCAAGTCGCAGATGGCGAGATCGATGACGTGACCGCCGACGACATCCTTGCCTATTTTCGCGAGACCTTCGATCCGAATTGGAGCGGTGAGCGCTCGGCAGCGGAAACCCTCCGCTTCATTCCGAGTGATCTGGGCGACGGCGTCCGGTGGGACAACCGCGTCAACTGGAGCACCGAGGACTTGCCCGGCACCGCCGCAGGCGACAGCATCGATCTGGGCGGCAATTGGGTGGTGTTTGCATCGGTCACCGCCGACCTGCAGGATTTCGCCTTTGGATCAGACGGTCGCCTGAACGTGACCAGCGGGAAGCTGGAAATCTCCGGCGAAACAACTGTGGGCGCGGACGGGGCGGAGGTCGATATCAGTGGGGCCGGCCAATTCTGGATGAATGGCTACACCGGCGCCGCTGAACTCGATATCGACGTCAATGGCGGCCGGTTTGCGAACACCGGCGAGTTGACCGGACAGGTGGATCTTTCCGCGACAGGCGGTCAGACGATCCTCGCGACCTCTGGCGCAAACCTGAGCCTTGATGACGACAGCAGGGTGAGCGTTGTCGGCAGCGACGCCAAAGTCGGGTTCGACGGCGATGATGGCGCCGTCGCGACCCTCCAACTCGAGGGCGGCCGCCTTGATTTTGTGGCCGACGAAAACGGCTTCTCGGAAATCGGTGAATTCCGGTCCGGCCATTTCGACGATGAGCCCAACGTTCTGTCGGGGATCGATATGGGCGATGGCGTGCTCGGGATCGACATCACCGGCCTGAACGGCGCGGAGCTGCGCGATACGCTGCTTGGTGCCGATGAGATACTCGGCAATTTCAGCACGATCGAGCTGATCGGCCTGGCGGATAATCAAGATGCCACCATCACCTTCGACTATGAGGAGGACGAGGTGTCCTTCTATGTGACGAAGGTCGGCGACGGAGAGGGCAAAGTCCAAACCGAGTTCTTGGGCGATATGATGGACGCAGACGAGAGCGCGGCGATTTGGGACGTCCTCACAGAAGGGCAAGGCACGTATTCCGATACCGACTTGCCGGACATCGAGATCAATCCCGAAGATCCCAACCTGTTCTCGGCCGCGGCCTGACGATGGCAGTTCAACGTTATCGCGCGGAAAAGTATCGCCAAGGCCGGTGACGGCGCTTGGCACGCGAGCAGGCATGGCGGTCGCAAATCGCGCGTCTCACGCAGGACTAGTCTCAGGACCAACTACAAAAGGCTGAAGTCGGGGCTGTCGACATCACCGGGAACGACATCAGCGACTCACCAGTCCTGCCTGGCCTTCTCAACCAGGTCCCGGAGGACCAGGAGGTTGGGGGCGTCACGGCAGACTGCGCCTACGGCACTAGCAGATGCCGCGATGCGGTCGCCGCCCGCGGCGCCGGCGCCGTCCTGAACCGATACAGAGCGCGCAACACACCCGCCGAACACCGCAGGATACGTCCCTCCCCAAGAAAGAAATCTCGCCAATCAGCCGATTTCTGCGGCAAAGGGCCCTTCCGCGCCATGCTCCCGGCCCTCTTTCAGACTTGCTTCTTGGTCCCAATCCTCGCCGTTGGGATGCGCTCGCATCCGCGCAGCAAAAGGCCCTGGGGGGTCGTGAGTTCGACCCTCATCACCCGCTTCAGATCGGAACCAGCGAACGCCCCGGCCCATCCGGATGGTGATTTCGCGTTTCACATCGTCAGACAAATCACCGCTTGGCAGAAGCCGCCTTTGCGCCGTCGCGCACTCCGCGTTACAGCAGCCGGGAGTTGTCCTCCGGAGGCCGCCCATGCGCCGCGCCAGCATCACCCGCAAGACCGCCGAGACCGATATCTCGGTCCAGATCGACCTGGATGGAACCGGAATCTACGACAACCAGACCGGTGTCGGTTTCTTCGATCACATGCTGGATCAGCTGGCCCGCCACGCATTGATCGATATGACGATCCGCTGCGACGGGGATGTGCATATCGATGACCACCACACTGTAGAGGATGTGGGCATCGCGCTGGGCCAAGCGCTGACCGAAGCCATGGGCGACAAGCGCGGTATCCGTCGCTACGGCGCCTGCCTGCTGCCGATGGACGATGCGCTGGTGCGGGCCGCGCTGGACTTGTCCGGCCGTCCCTACCTCTGCTGGGAGGTGACCATGACCGCGAGCCATATCAAAGGCTTCGACACCGAACTTGTCCGGGAATTCTTTCAGGCTTTCGCCACGCACGGCGGCATCACCCTGCATGTGGATGGCCTGCGGGGGATCAATTCGCACCACATCGCCGAAGCGTCTTTCAAAGCAGTCGCCCGCGCGCTCCGCGACGCGTTGGAGCCCGATCCGCGCAAGACCGACGCGATCCCGTCGACCAAGGGCGTCCTGTGACCTGTGTTCTGATCGACTACGATAGCGGCAACCTGCACTCGGCCCAAAAGGCCTTCGAACGGATGGCGGCCGATGTGGGGGCGGGCCCGATCATCGTGACGTCGGACCCGGACATCGTGGCCCGCGCCGACCGTGTTGTTCTGCCGGGCGACGGCGCCTTTCCAGCCTGCCGCCGGGGGCTGCAGAGTTTCGAAGGTCTGGAAGACGCCCTGCTCGACGCCGTGACCCGACGCGGCGTCCCATTCCTCGGCATATGCGTGGGGATGCAAATGCTCGCCACCATCGGCCGTGAATATGAGGAGGTCGCGGGCTTCGACCTGATCCCCGGCGCCATCGAGCGGATCGTCCCGTCCGACCCAGTGCTCAAGGTGCCCCATATGGGCTGGAACGATCTGATCGTGACCGGAACGCATACGGTGCTGGACGGCATCGTAACGGGCGACCACGCCTATTTCGTCCATTCCTACGCCATGACGATGGCCGACCGCGCCGACCGTTTGGCCCATGTGGATTATGGTGGCGAGGTTACGGCCATCGTGACACGGGACAATGTGGTGGGCACCCAGTTCCACCCTGAAAAGAGCCAAAAGACCGGCCTGCGCCTGATCTCAAACTTCCTGGGCTGGACTCCTGACTAGGGTGTCCTTTCACCCCAACCCGGTTCCCGGGGTTGGTTCGCTCTGCCGCTAATTCACCTTCACCCAGTTCTGTCGGGCACACAGCAAACCGCCGGCCACGCAACCGCGCAATGCCATCTGGTTCCCGTCCAACTGGATCTTGCCAAGATAGACCTTGTCATTCGACGGCCGCCACACCCGGCCCTCATAGGCGCCGTCGCCTTGCGGGGCCATGTCGCGGACGATCTGCCGGCCGGTATTTGGTGAATCGTAGGGCCCGGACGCGTTGAAACTTTGGGTGATGATGCCACAGAAATTCGGGCCGCAAGGTGCGATGGTCACATGGGCATATGCGCCGTCATCGACCTCGGTCTGCCAAACGCCTTCGATCGGATCGGCCGAAGCCAGAGTGGCCAATCCCAACGCGGCGGTCAGCGCAATGCAGAAGCGTGTCATATCGTGTCCTCCCTTGGTGCGCGCACCCTGACGGCACGGCCCGGCGTCAGGCAAGCGTGACGGTACGGCACAGGCTTCAAACCTAGCGCGCCCTGGGGCAGAAGGCCCCAAATATCGGAGCGCACGATGATCCTCTACCCCGCCATCGACCTGAAAGACGGCCAGGCAGTCCGCCTTGTCCATGGAGAGATGGCCTCGGCCACGGTGTTCAACGACGACCCCGCCGCCCAGGCCCGCACCTTCGCCGAGGCGGGCTGCCACTGGGTGCATCTGGTGGACCTGAACGGCGCCTTCGCTGGCCGGCCGGTCAATGGAGCCGCTGTCGACGCGATCCTGGCCGCCGTGGATGTGCCCTGCCAATTGGGCGGCGGCATCCGCGACATGGCCACCATCGAGGCCTGGCTGGGCAAGGGCCTGGCCCGCGTGATCCTGGGCACCGTGGCCGTGGAAGACCCTGACCTGGTGCATGACGCGGCCCGGACCTTTCCCGGCCAAGTCGCCGTCGGCATCGATGCGCGCGGCGGCCGGGTCGCCACCAAGGGCTGGGCCGAAGAAACCGACATCCTCGCCCCCGACCTCGCCCGCCGCTTCGAAGATGCCGGCGTGGCCGCCATCATCTACACCGATATCGACCGCGACGGCGCCATGGGCGGACCCAACATCGCCGCGACCGAAGCGCTTGCAAAGGCGGTTTCGATCCCCGTGATCGCTTCGGGCGGCGTGTCGTCGCTGGATGACCTCCGCGCACTCAAGGCCACTGGCGCGATCGCCGGGGCGATCTCAGGCCGCGCGCTCTATGACGGCGCCATCGACCTGGCCGAAGCCCTGGCGACGTTGCGGCGATGAGTTCGCTTAGAGGCCCAATTCTTGTCATGCTCTGCGGAGCGGCTCCGACGCTGCTTTTATTGGCGACAGGTTGGTTGTGGGAACCACTGGGTTGTAACACACCTGACGGAACTGGCTGTGGTCTCTTAGGGGGCATTTATCTGCTTTGGTACTTCACTGGATTCATTGGTCTTATCATTGCGGCGATCGCGTTGATCGTGCTCCTTACCCGCTTGCTTCGGCGAGCCAAGACGTGAAGACCCGGCTAGGCACCGCCGCTTTAGTGGGTGTTGCAACGGCCCTCATCGCTTGGGCCATTGGCTGGTTGCTCGCCGAAGTGTTCGCCTGTCGCCCACCGGCAGACTGGGTCCCTAACTGGATTTGGCCCTGCTTGAACACGGCGGGTCAAAGAGTACGCGATCTTCAGAGTATGGCGTGGGACACGGCGGTTCCTGTCTTCTTAGGGCTCACCGTATTCCTGGCCGTCGGACTTCGCGTCGGCCGCTGAGATGGCGCTATTCGGCCGTGGCCGCGTCAGTCAGGTTGCCCAGGGCCCCGTTCACCCGCTGCGCCGCCTCGGACGAGACATCTACGTCCAGCGCTGCGAACATGGTCTCCGCTGTCTGATACGTCACGGCGGCCCCACCCTGCCCGTCCGCATGGACCAGCACCCGAAGCGGCAGGATCAAGCCCGCGCGCAGGTCCTGCTGCATGATCAACGTCCCCACGGCAGGGTTCCCGAAGATCACCAGTTCCGCATCCGGCAGCTCCAACCCGACGCTGGCAGCACCCTCCGAATGGGGCACGCGGGCCATGACCCGGGCCCCAACGCCTTCAATGGCAGCGACCAAGCGGTCTGCCGTATCCGCCACCGAATGGGCCGAGGGCTTCGTTACCGTTTCCGCCAAAGCGGGTGCAACAGTCAGGGCAAGGGCGGCAACAGCAGTCCGGATCATGGATGTCTTCCTTTCGTGATCTCCACCCGCAGATAACGCCACAATCCCGCGGCATCCGATCACGATGCCGTGGTCTGCGAGCTCTCGCCGATGCCACATCCC
>JBCDCS010000152.1:0-7015 GCA_039181205.1 Pseudomonadota bacterium | reverse complement strand
GCCGCCATGGAGCGCCAGGCCGTTCAGCGCGGCGGCCATGCCATGTTCGCGGATGCCGTAATGGATGTAGCGACCCGCCCGGTTCTCGGACGAGAAGATGCCCAGATCCGGGGTCAAGGTGTTGTTCGAGCCGGTGAGATCGGCCGAGCCGCCGACGGTTTCCGGCATGATCGGGTTGATTACTTCCAGCACCATCTCCGATGATTTCCGGGTGGCGACCTTGGGCTGATCCTCGGCCATCTGACGCTTCAGCGCCTTAATCGTCGCGGATAGCTTCTTCGGCGCCTCGCCCTTGAGCTGGCGGTCGAATTGAGCGCGCTTGCCGCTTCCCAAATGATCCAGCCGGGCTTCCCACTGGGCGCGTGCTTCGCCGCCGCGGGCACCGATGGCTTCCCATTCGGCCTTGAGATCTTGGGGGATCTCAAACGGCGCGCCTTCCCAGCCGTAGGCGCGCTTCGTGGCCGATATCAGGTTCGGATCGGTCAGCGCGCCATGGCCCTTGGGCGTGTCCTGGGCCGAAGAGCCGATGGCGATATGGGTCTTGCAAGCGACCATTGTGGGTTTTTTGCCCGTCTTGGCCTGCGTCAGCGCGGCATCGATGGCGACGGGGTCGTGGCCATCGACGTTGATCACGTCCCAGCCCGAGGCTCTGAAACGCTGTACCTGGTCGGTCCTGTCGGCCAGCGACACCTGCCCGTCGATGGTGATCCCATTGTTGTCCCAAAGGACGATCAGTTTCGACAATTCCAGGTGGCCGGCCAGCGCAATCGCCTCCTGGCTGACGCCTTCCATCAGGCAACCGTCGCCCGCCACGACCCAAGTGTAATGATCAACGATCTTACGGCCGAAACGGGCGCGCTGGATCTCTTCGGCGATGGCCATGCCGACCGAGGTGGCAAGGCCCTGACCCAGGGGCCCCGTCGTCGTCTCGATACCGGGCGCGTGGCCATATTCGGGGTGACCGGCCGTGATCGCGCGCAACTGCCGGAAATCCTTCAACTGTTGAAGCGTCATGTCTGGATAACCGTTCAGATAGAGCAGCGAATAGAGCAGCATCGACCCATGCCCCGCCGACAGAACGAAGCGATCCCGATCGGGCCAATAGGGGCGGCTGGCGTCGAATTTGAGATGCTTTTCGAACAGAACGGTCGCCACATCGGCCATCCCCATGGGCATGCCCGAATGGCCCGAATTGGCGGCTGCAACGGCATCCAGCGTCAGCGTGCGGATGGCGGCGGCACGGTGCCAATGGCCGGGGTCGGCCGCGCGGAGGGCGTCGAGATCGGGGGTCGGGGCGTTCATGGGCGGTCCTCCGGTATCGGGTCGGCGCTCTCCCTAGCAGTCTGCCGCGTCCACGCAAGGCCGGGCACGCGTGGGACTTGTCATCTGCCGCGCGATCGGTCCCTATGTCGCAAAATCAGAACGAGGGCGGGCTGGATGGACGGGAAACAGGAACTGGATGCGCGCATCGCGCGACTGGAAGCGGCCCTGGAAGCCACGGGCTCGGCTTTGACCCAGGCGAAGGTGGCCTTGGCCGCCAGCGCAAAGAAGGTGCAGCAATTGGAAGCCGACGTCGCGGCCAGAGACGCGGCGCTGACGTCGGGCAAAGGAAATGACGCGCCCGCAGCAGATAGCGGTGAAGAGGCCAATCGTCTGCGCGCGGCGGTCGAAGCGCTGACCGCGACATCCGCGGATCTGCGGGCGAAGTCAGACGGGGCCCCGGACCGGGCCTTGCAGGCTGAACTGGAAGCATTGCGGGCAGCGCGCGCCCTGGATCTGGCCGAGATGGAATCGATCCTGGCGGAACTGGACCCGCTCCTGAGTTCTGGGGAGGAGACCACCCATGCCTGAGATGACTATTCAGATTGGCGGACGACCTTTCACGGTTGCCTGTCAGGAAGGCGAAGAGAGCTATCTGACGGCCGCCGCTGAGATGCTCGACCGAGAAGCGCAGACTTTGCTGTCGAGCGGCAGCCGATTGACCCAAGACCGCATGCTGCTGATGGCGGGTCTGATGTTGGCCGATAAGTCGATTTCGGCAGAGGAGGAGTTGCGGGCCCTTGATCGTCGGCTTGCGCAACAGACACGGCTGCTGGACGAACTTCAGTCCAAGCCGGACCAGGAACCGCATGTGCGCGAGGTCGAAAAGGAAGTGGTCCGCGAGACTGTCCCAAAAGCGGCCATCGATCGGTTAGACGGCTTGGCGAAGAGAGCCGAGGCACTGGCCGACCAGGCTAAAAACTTGGCTGGCGCGGACTAGGCAACCGGCGGCGCGGCTAGGCTGGAAGTCCGGCTTCCCGCAGCAGTCTGACCGCTTCATCATTTGGGTCCACCAGGGCTGTCTTGTCCTCGCCCGGATGGAACCGAGCTCGGACGGCCGTGGGCATCGGGCGCGGGGTGAGCAACTTGACGTCCGTCGCGCTCGGCGTGGTGGCCTCCGACTGCCAGGCCTGCACCAGCGTGCGCTGGGCAGCTTTCGTGGCCATATAGGCGCCCGCGAATTTCAGCGGGTGGGCATCGTCAAAAAAGATGGCCGTGCCCCCACCAGCCGCCTTCAGAAGGGGGGCCACATAGGGGATCAGCCGAGACAGCGCGGTGATATTCACCTTCACGGAATTGGCCATGTCTTTTTCGTCCACCATGATCGCCGGCGTCAGGGGCGGTGCATGAACGGCAGTGTGAAGCCAGAGCGGTAATTTCCCCCAGCGATCATGGATTTGCCGACACAGGTGCTGCATGGCGCCCGCATCGGTGATGTCCATGGGGGCCAGTGTCGTTGCGCCCCCTGCCGCCTGGATGCGGTCGTCGAGCTCCTCCAGCGCGCCCTGGGTTTTCGCCACGGCGATTACATGGGTGCCGCGGGCAGCAAGAGTTTGGGCCAACGCGGCGCCCAGGCCGCGCGACGCGCCAGTGATGAGCGCCAGATCGGGGGCATTCGTCATGGCGCGGGGCTTTGACACGGCGGCGGCGGGGGTTCAAGCGCGCGTTGACAGCTGCTGCGGCGCGGCGGAAAAGACGGCGTAGGATAGTCGAGGAGAAACCCATGACACTGACCCAAATGGCCTTGGGCCGCATGACTCTGGCCCGGCAGGTCGCACTAGTGCTGGGGGGCACCGTGCTTCTGGCGGTGGCGAGCCAAGTATCGGTGCCGTTTTATCCCGTGCCGCTTACCATGCAGACGCTGGCCATCATGCTGATCGGTTTCGCCTACGGCGCGCGCCTCGGCACGATCACCATCTTGGCGTGGTTGGGGCAGGCGCTTCTGGGTGCGCCGGTTCTGGCCAACTTCAACAACGGTGCAGCGTTTGTCGGGCCCACGGCTGGGTTTTTGATCGGGTTCATCGGGCTGGCATGGCTGACCGGATTCGCCGCCGACCGTGGTATCACATCGCCGCTCAAGCTGGCTGTTGTGGCGCTCGTGGCGTCGGCCCTGATCTATGTCCCTGGTCTGGCTTGGCCGCTGGGTGTGGCGCAGATGCTGGGAATTGAAGCCGGCTGGGCGGGCCTATCGTTTGGTCAGGTGATGGCTGGTTTTGCGTTGCCCTTCTGGTTCGGCGATGCCGTAAAGGCCTGCCTTGCAGCGCTGATCGTTTCGGGAGCCATCAAGGCAATTCGCGCCTGATCCAGGCCGCCAAGCATCCGCAATAGAGACTTGGGCCGTCCGGATCGGGCGGCCCTTTTCGTGTCCGGTGTGTTTGGGGAGTTGGCTGGAAGGTCGGCTGCGGAGGGCCCGCTACTGCCCTCGACTCAATTGCCGATGGACTAGAGATTGTCATTTGATTACAGTCGGATGGTCGTTGTAGGCATCCTGCTCTTGAAACATCCATGCCTGTCTGAAGCCGCTATTCAGCCGCCATCGGCACAAAACCCTTCTCGACCATATCCGATGGGCTGACCGGATACTGGCCCGAAAAACAGGCATCGCAGTATTGCGGCGAGTCTGGATCGCGCCCGCGTGCCTCTCCAACGGCACGATAGAGGCCATCGAGCGAAATGAAGCGCAGGGAATCCACGCCCAGATGGTCCCGCATCTCTTCTTCGGTCATGGAGGCGGCGAGCAGTTTTTCGCGCTCGGGCGTATCGACCCCGTAGAAGCAGGGCCAGGCGGTGGGCGGACTGGCGATCCGGAAATGGACCTCCGCGGCGCCCGCATCCAGGATCATCTCTTTGATTTTGCGACTGGTTGTCCCGCGCACGACGCTGTCATCAACCAAGATGATCCGTTTGCCCTTAACCAAGGCGCGGTTCACGTTCAGCTTCAGCCGCACGCCCATATTTCGAATGGATTCCGTCGGTTCGATGAAGGTCCGGCCCATATATTGGTTGCGGATGATACCCATGGCGTAGGGGATGCCGGATTCCAGGCCATATCCGATGGCGGCGGGAGTCCCGGAATCGGGGACCGGACAGACCAGATCGGCATCGACGGGGGCCTCCTTGGCCAGTTCGCGGCCGATGGCTTCCCGGGTGGAATAAACGGAATTGCCGCCCAGGATCGAATCCGGGCGGCTGAAATAGACGTGTTCGAAGATGCAGAAGCGTGGGCGGGCCGGCTCGAAAGGACGGTGGGAGGTCAGCTTGTCGGGCGTGATGACCACCATTTCGCCTGGCTCGATCTCACGGATGAACTCGGCCCCGATGATATCGAGCGCACAGGTCTCCGACGCCAAGACCCAGCCCGGCGCCGGCCCATCGCCGACGCGGCCTAGAACCAGCGGACGGACACCCAGAGGGTCGCGCACACCGATAAGCTTGGTGCGAGTCATCGCAATGACGCTGAAGGCGCCTTCAACACGGCGGAGCGCGTCTTTCATCCGCTCGGGGATGTTGCGCTGTAACGACCGCGCCATGAGATGGATGATGCATTCGCTGTCGCTGCTCGATTGGAAGATCGACCCCCGTTCGATCAACTCGCGCCGCAGCGATTCGGCGTTGGTGATGTTCCCGTTATGGGCGATGGCCGCGCCACCCATGGCGAACTCACCGAAGAAGGGTTGCACGTCGCGGATCGCAGTGGCCCCCTTGGAGCCGGCGGTGGAGTACCTGACATGTCCGATGGCGAGACTGCCGGGCAGGCCGTCCATCACCTCGGCCGATGTGAAGTTGTCGCGCACGTAACCGAAGCGCCGGGCGGAGTTGAAACCCTGTTCGGCATCGTGGACGACGATACCACCCGCTTCCTGACCGCGATGTTGCAAGGCATGCAGACCAAGCGCCGTAAAGTTGGCCGCCTCGGCGACGCCCACGACTCCGAAAATGCCGCATTCCTCCCGCAGCTTGTCGTCATCGAACGGATGGGCGCGCCAGTCAGGGGCGTCGGTCATGGCAGAATCCGCAGCAGACAGGATGACACGGGTTACTTAGGCCTAGACCGTGGTTCTGTCACCTCTTTGTCACGAAGAATGACCGCTGGTCATGCATCCGTTTGCACAGGTGCCACGCATTCCGACACCAGCGCCTCGTAACGGGTCACAATCCAACCGGGGGCGTCCTCCGGGATCTGTTCTTCGATGTTGGCTTGCGCCCGGGCGAAGACCAAGGCGGAGCGGCTCTGTTCGACCACTGGCACGCCTTCATTCACCGTCCAGCGATCATAGACCACGAAGGCCACCGCAACCAGCAAGACGCCCCGTGCCACGCCAAATAGGAACCCAAGGCCCCGGTCGATCCCACCCAAAGCGGAATTTCGGATCGCCGCGGACAAGAGCGGCGTGAAAAAGCTGATCACGACAAGTCCGATGGCGAAGACCAGGGAAAACGCGGCCAACACGGCCAATTCGCAGCTATCCCCCAGGAAGTCGCCCACATAGGGAATCTCTCTCACCAAGGGTTCGAAGGACCCCGCGAAGCTGAAGGCCAGAACGGCGGCCGCGATCCAGCCCAGGACGGCCATGGTTTCGCGGACGACCCCGCGCGCATAGGCCAGGATGGCGGAAATGACGACGATGCCCGCCACGATGCCGTCGATGAAGGTGAAGCCGTCCATGCCCGCGCCCCTTATGCCCCATGGGGCTTTGTCACCGGGGCTTTCAACCTGCGCCGAACACGTCGCCCACCAGCGTCGCCAGGTCCGGCAGAAGCCGCGGGACGATCTGTCCCGCATCCCCTGTCTTGCACCCTTTGGGCGCCATGGCGGCGGTAAAACCAAGTTTGGCGGCTTCCTTCAAGCGATTTTCGGCTTGCGCAACGGGACGGAGCGCGCCCGACAGCGACAATTCTCCGAAGACCACGGTTTCGGGTGGAATGGATGCGTCCTCGCGGGCCGACAGCAGCGCGCAGGCCACGGCCAGATCGGCGGCCGGCTCCTGGATACGGATGCCGCCCGCCACGTTCAGATAGACGTCCAGGCCCGCGAAGGTGATGCCCGTGCGCGCTTCGAGAACCGCGAGGATCATGCTCAGACGGCTGCCATCCCAGCCGACCACGGCGCGCCGGGGTTGCGACAGCTGCGACGGCGCGACCAAGGCCTGGATTTCCACCAAAAGCGGTCTCGTGCCTTCGATCCCTGCAAACACCACGGCGCCCGGCGCTGGGGCATCTCGTTCGCCCAGAAACAGGGCGGAGGGATTGGCGACCTCCGCCAGGCCGGCACCCGTCATCTCGAAGACGCCGATCTCATCGGCGGGCCCGAAGCGATTTTTAACGGCCCGTAGAATGCGGAACTGATGGCCGCGCTCCCCCTCGAAATAGAGGACCGTGTCGACCATATGCTCGACGACCCGGGGGCCGGCGATCTGCCCCTCCTTGGTGACGTGCCCCACCAACACCACGCTGGTCCCGAAGCGCTTGGCAAAAGATGTCAGCTCGTGGGCGCTGGCGCGGACCTGGCTGACCGACCCCGGGGCGCTGTCGACGGTGTCGACCCACATGGTCTGGATCGAGTCGATAATGGCCAGATCCGGTTTCTCCGCCTCCAGCGTGGTCAGGATGTCCCGCAGATTGGTCTCAGCCGCCAGTTTCACCGGCGCATCCGCCAAGCCAAGCCTCTGGGCGCGCATCCGGACTTGGGCCGTCG
>JBCDCS010000151.1:0-7018 GCA_039181205.1 Pseudomonadota bacterium | reverse complement strand
GGATCGAAGACCATGTTTTCCACCACCGTCCCGAACTTGGTGGTCGTGTCGTAGATTTCCGGTTCGGCCTCGCGGCTCAGATTGATCGTCTTCGCATAGCATCCGCCTTCGAAATTGAAGATGCCGGTTTCCGACCAGCCATGTTCGTCATCGCCGATCAAGGTACGGTCGGGCGCGGCGCTCAGCGTGGTCTTACCTGTCCCGGACAGGCCAAAGAACACGGCCGCATCCGTCGGCTTGCCGGGCGCATGATTGGCCGAGCAATGCATTGGCATCACGCCCTTTTCCGGCAACAGCCAGTTCAACAACGTGAAGACGGATTTCTTATTCTCACCCGCATATTCGGTGCCTGCGATCAGGATTTCCTTGGCATCCAGGTTCAGCGCGATCACCACCTCGCTGCGGCAGCCGTGGCGGTCGGGGTCCGCTTTGAAACTGGGGCAGTTGATGATCGTGAAGGCTGGATCGAATGTCGCCAGGTCCTTGTCGTCGGGGCGGCGCAGCAGATGGCGAATGAACAGGCTGTGCCAGGCCAGTTCGGTGACGACGCGCACGTCCAAGCGGTGGGATGGGTCGGCGCCACCGAAGAGATCCTGCACAAAGTAATCGCGACCCTTCATATGGGCCATGATGTCAGCCCGAAGGCTGTCGTAGGCAGCAGGTTCCATCGGCGCATTGGCATCCCACCAGACGGATTTTTCCGTCTTGGGTGTGCGGACCACATGCTTGTCCTTCGGGGACCGGCCGGTGAATTTGCCCGTGGTCACCAGGAATGACCCGCCAAGGCCCAGCGTGCCTTCGCCCCGGGCCAACGCCTCCTGAATGATGGCTGGTTCCAGCAGGTTGTAATAGACCTTGCCCAGACCAGTGATGCCTTGGGCTTCGAGCGTCCGCTCGGGATTCACGCGCTGCGTCATGGTCCAATCCTCTCCCCCGATCCCGCGATGATAATGGCGAAGGCCGACTTGGCCTGGACGGCGACGGGATCTGTGAACCAATTGTCTAGCATTTCCCGCGACAGAGGAGCACCGTCAGTTAGCGCCATCATCGCGATCCGAGAGCGCAAACATGTGGCCGATAGGAAACAGAAGTTTAACTCTGCCTTAATTGCACTGCGGCCACACTCCGCTTAGCGAATCACCCGGATAGCGAAATAAGTTGATTGTGTCGGGCATTTTCGGAGAATGTGGCAAGAAAAACGGCAGCAACACAGGTAATCAGAGGACATTGGCATGTCGCGTATCGCGCTCGTTGACGACGACAGGAACATCCTGACGTCAGTCGCCATGACACTTGAAGCAGAGGGCTTCGAAGTATCAACATATAATGATGGGCAAAGCGCGCTGGAGGCATTCAACCGCGAAATGCCCGATCTCGGCGTGTTCGACATCAAGATGCCGCGCATGGACGGTATGGATTTGTTGCAGCGCGTGCGCCAGAAATCCTCGGTGCCGGTCATCTTCCTGACATCCAAGGATGACGAGATCGATGAGGTCTTGGGTCTGCGGATGGGCGCGGACGACTACGTCCGCAAGCCATTCAGCCAGCGCCTTTTGGTCGAACGCATTCGCGCGATCCTGAGGCGGCAGGAGGCAATCGCTTCCGATGAGACCGACACGCCGGAAGACACCCAGGTGATGGTCCGCGGCGAGCTGACGATGGATCCGCTGCGCCACGCGGTAAAGTGGAAGGGCCGGGATGTCACATTGACAGTCACAGAGTTCCTGCTGCTCCAGGCCCTGGCCCAGCGGCCCGGTTTCGTTAAGTCGCGCGACCAGTTGATGGACGTGGCCTACGACGACCAAGTCTATGTGGACGATCGGACAATCGACAGTCACATCAAGCGGTTGCGTAAGAAGATGCGCTCCGCGGATTCTGAGTTCTCCGCCATCGAGACCCTCTACGGCATCGGTTATCGCTACAATGAGGAATGATCGGGGGCGCGGCGTCGGTGACCGACATGCATGCCCCCGAAAATCCCCCCGACAGGGCAGAAGCGCCACGTAAGCGTCGGCGCTTTTTTCCGCGTTGGCGCCGTGTGGGCCGACGGGATGGCGAAGTCTTTCTGGGCGAAGACTGGGATGGTCCCCACGGTACGGTCGAGGCGGAGCTGTCCGAAGCCCGCGGACAGCGCAGCCTGTTTTCTTTGGATCGATCGCCGCTTGCCCGGAAGATCATTCTCTTCAACTTGCTCGCGATCCTCCTGCTGGTCGCCGGCGTCCTATTCCTGAATCCATCGCGGGACAGTCTGGTCACCCAGCGTGAAGAGGGTCTCGTCACCGAAGCCCTGCTGATCTCGGACGTCTTTTCGGCTTCGCTTCCAGATACGGCGCCGGTCAATCTGGCCGCCGGAGATGGGCTGGATGTCGATGCGCTTCTTGAGGACATCGAATTACCGGAGGGCGTCGAAGTCCATGTGTTCGATCCGGGCGATCAGCTTGTAGCCGAAGCCGTCGGTCAACGAGCCGACATTCCGGTCGACGGCATGGATGCCATTGTCCAACGCCCAAGCGTTCTGACCGGGATGCTGAATTCCATTTGGGAAGGTATGTCGATGCTCGTGGCCAATCGGCCCGCATCGGTGGCGGAACCGCTCGACGTGGTCCAGACGCTGGTGCAGAACACCGAGCCCGGCATCACGGCGATCCGCGGCTATGCCGGGGAGGCCGGTCAACTCTACACGGTCATGACGCCGATCAATGACGGCGGATCGGTCATCGGCACCATCGCCATCACGACCCGCGCCGGCGAAATCGACGAACTGATCCGGGTCGAGCGCGAACAGCTTCTGCAGATGTTCGTGGTGGCTTTGCTCGTATCAATCGGCCTGAGCCTCGTCCTGGCTTCGACCATCGCCAACCCGCTCTCCGATCTGTCGGCCGCCGCTGAACTGGGCCGGGACAAGCACGCCCGCAAGATGTCGCCAAACCGTGTGCGCATCCCTGACCTGACGGCCCGACCCGACGAAATCGGCCGCCTGTCCGGCGCGTTGCGCGGGATGGTGGCGGCTCTTTACGATCGGATCGACAGCAACGAGCAATTCGCAGCTGACGTTGCCCATGAAATCAAGAACCCCCTGGCATCGCTTCGCTCGGCCGTGGGGACGATGCGTCTGGCCAAGACCGACAACCAGCGCGGCCGCCTGCTGGAGGTCATCGAACACGACGTGCGCCGCCTCGACCGGCTGGTTTCCGATATCTCCAACGCGTCACGTCTCGACAGCGAATTGGTGAAGGAAGAGGAAGAGCCGTTCGACCTGGTCAAGATGATCTCCAACCTGACAGTCTATCACAGCCAGGAAGCCGAGGTGGAGGGCGTGGATTTCGTCACCGACCTGCCGAAGGAGCCCATGGTCATCATGGGGCTCGAAGGCCGGTTGGCCCAGGTCTTCGTGAACCTGATCACCAATGCGCTTTCGTTCTGCGACGACGGCGATGCGGTGCGCGTGTGGATGCGGCGGCGCGACAATCGGGTGCTCGTCGTGGTCGAGGATACCGGCCCCGGGATACCGGAGGCGGCGCTCACCAAAGTCTTCAACCGGTTCTATTCCGAGCGGCCCGAGAAGCAGTTCGGCAACCATTCGGGTCTTGGCCTCGCGATCTCCAAGCAGATTGTCGAAGCCCATGGCGGCGTGATCTGGGCGGAAAACATCCGTCCCACCGAAATGGATCTGACGTCCGAACCGCTGGGCGCCCGCTTCGTCGTCGGCCTGCCCGTCTGAGGGCGCAATGGCCGCAAGATCGGCGTTCGAAGACCTGGCGCCGACGCTCCTTCCGGACGGCTCGCTGTCGCTTCATGCCACGACGGTCGCGGTCGACGGGCGCGCCCTTGTGATCTCCGGGCCGTCCGGCGCGGGCAAAAGCGGCATCGCCGCCCAGATGCTGACCCTGGGAGCCGCGTTGATCGTGGATGACCTGACCAGGCTCATCTCGCGCGATGAGGCGCTTTGGGCCATGGCCCCCACCGATGCGCCGATCCGGCTGGAATTGCGCGGGCTGGGCCTTTGCGAAACGCCCGCGGCCTCGCCGGCCCCCGTCGCCGCATGCCTTATCCTCGGGTCGTCCGCGGCGCGCTTGCCCGATCCCGAGACGATGGATCTGCTCGGGCATGCGATCCCGGTTTTGCGGCACCCGGTCACCTTTGACTTGGCGGCCAAGCTGATGCTTTGGCTGCGTGGCGGTGGTGTCGATGAGATGCCACAATGAGCCTCACGGATGGCGGAGTGGACTTAGCGTCACCTTACAAATGCCGCACTGCCGCACTACCTCCGGATCACACGAATGTCGTGACGTGGACGTGACAACCATGGCCGATCCGCTTGATCTTCTTCTTCTGACGGGCCCGTCTGGCGCGGGACGGACGACGGCGATCCACGTCCTGGAAGATGCTGGCTGGGAGGTCATCGACAACCTACCCATGTCCCTGCTGCCCCGCCTCTTGGATGGCAGCGATCGCCCGCTGGCGCTTGGTCTCGATATCCGCAATCGCGACTTCAGCGTCGATGGTGTGCTTGATCTCGTCACCACGCTTCGATCCGATCCGACCGTGTCGCTGCGCCTGTGCTATCTGGATTGTGCTGCCGATACCTTGGTGGCGCGCTTTTCTGAGACCCGCCGCCGTCATCCCATGGCCCCGGCCGAAGATGCGGCCGTCGGTGTCACGCGCGAGCGTGAATTGCTGGCTCCGCTGGCTGATCGCGCGGATGTGGTCATCGATACGACGACGCTGACCGTTCATGACCTGAAATCCGAGGTCCTGCGCTGGTTCGACCCGGCCGCTCAGTCCATGGCCCTTTCGGTTCAGTCCTTCAGCTATAAGCGCGGGCTGCCCCAAGGCCTGGATATCGTGTTCGATGTTCGGTTTTTGGCCAACCCCCATTGGGTGCCCGCACTCCGCGCGGCGACCGGCCAGGATGACGCTGTGCAGGCCCATGTCACGGCCGATCCGGCTTTCGGGCCATTCTACGACCGGGTAAGCGATCTGATTTTATCCCTGCTGCCCGCCTACAAGTCCGAAGGCCGCGCCCACCTCGCCATCGGGTTCGGATGCACTGGCGGAAGACACCGTTCTGTTACCATCGCTGAAATGCTCGCAGGAACACTTGCAGAGGCCGGATGGCACGTGTCTAGTCGGCACCGAGAACTGGAGCGCCGCACCGCGGCAGACCGGCATGGCCGAGGGGATACGGCCCACAGGGGAAGCGCCGCATGATCGGCATCGTCATCGTTGCCCACGGGGGTTTGGCGGAGGAATACCGCAAGGCGGTCGAGCATGTGATCGGCCCACAGGACGGTGTCCGAAGCATCGCGGTGGGTGCCAGCGACGATCGTGCCTCCAAGAAGCAGGAGATTTGCGATGCGGCCGATGCGGTTGATGCCGGCCAGGGGGTGGTTGTGGTTACAGATATTTTCGGGGGGTCGCCGTCAAACCTGTCGATGCCGGCCTGTATGGCGCAAGATCGTGTAATCTTTTACGGGGCCAACCTTCCAGCGCTCATCAAATTGGCTCGGTCCCGCGCTAAACCGGTGCAAGAAGCTGTGGCCTTGGCCAAGGCCGCTGGAACGCGCTACATGGACGTCGCACAGGGCCCCGCCGCCTGAACGAAGGGCGGTTGCGGAAGGGAAGACATGCCGACGCGCCATCTGGACATCGTGAATGAGAAGGGTCTGCACGCGCGTGCCTCTGCCAAATTCGTGGAAGTGGTCGAAGCTCATGAGGCGACGGCGCGCGTGCGCCGCAATGGCATGGCCGCCGAGGGGGATTCGATCATGGGCCTTTTGATGCTCGCCGCGGCGCGGGGGACGTCGATCGAAGTCGAGACATCCGGCCCGCAGGCCGATGCTCTGCTTGAAGCGCTCGACTCCCTGGTGGCAGACAAGTTCGGAGAAGGAATGTGAGCGACATGTCCTTCATCCGACCGTCCCGGCCGTCCGAGGCGCAGAAGGCTGCGGCGGTCGATCCGAACTATAAGCCCTATGACCGTACGAAACTGTCCTATGCCGGGACGTTCACCGATCCGCGCCGCGCCGCGACGATCCGGGCGTTGGAATGGCTGACGGGGAAGGCCCGCCTTCTCTATCTGATCCGCAAGTTCGAACGGGAAGGCGTGGAGGTTGGCCAGGACTTCTTCCCCCATGCTTTGCGGGTCATGGGTATCGATATCCAGACCCCGGCCGAGCAGATCGCCCGGATTCCGGCGACCGGTCCGGCCGTCGTGGTTGCGAACCATCCCCATGGGCTGGTCGATGGGATGGTGCTGGCGGACCTGATCGGCAGAGTGCGAACCGACTACAAGATCCTGACTCGCAGCCTGCTGACCGGTGTGCCCGAAGTGGCCGATTTTATGATCCCGGTGCCCTTCCCCCATGAAGTGGACGCCCGACAGCAGAATCTCGAAATGCGCCGCGCCGCCATGGGGCATCTAGACCGTGGCGGAATGATCGTTCTGTTCCCGTCGGGCGCCGTCGCATCATCAGAGACGTGGTTTGGCCCCGCCATCGAGAAGGAATGGAATCCCTTCACCGCCAAGATGATCCGCCGGTCTGGGGCCACGGTCTTACCGGTCTTCTTCCATGGGCGGAATTCGCGAGCCTACCAGATCGCCAATCTTCTGTCGCCGACGCTGCGCCAGGGGCTACTGCTCCATGAAGTGGTCCACGCTTTGAACCGACCGCAATCACCCAGCATTCGCACGGCAATCCCGCCGGAAGAATGGCGGCCTCTGTCGGACAACGCGACCGAATTCATGGCCTGGCTGCGCGAGCGAACCCTCGAGGGCTAGCGCGTTGGCACCGGGTCGCCTTCGCCCCGGTAGTCATAAAACCCACGCTCCGTCTTCCGACCAAGCCACCCGGCTTCGACATATTTCGTCAGCAAAGGGCAGGGGCGGTACTTCGTGTCGGCCAGCCCGTCGTGAAGCACGTTCATGATGGCCAGACAGGTGTCGAGCCCGATGAAATCCGCCAGTTCCAGCGGCCCCATCGGATGGTTCGCGCCCAATTTCATGGACATGTCGATC
>JBCDCS010000150.1:0-7076 GCA_039181205.1 Pseudomonadota bacterium | reverse complement strand
TGCCATCACCATAAGACTTTCTCGGCCGATGCGATTTCGCTGGGTATCGGCGAGGGTGGTGATGGTATCGGTCCCGCGCGCACGGCCGGGACGGGTGAGGATGCCATCCGCAAGCGGGTGCCTCGCCACGCGCCCGCCCTTTGGAATGTGGGCGCCGTCGAGTTCGAACGGTTCTTCCACGATGGCCGCGTGGGTTTCTCGGAGGCCTATGGCAACGGCTACGACACGCCGGCCGAGGAATGGCTGCCCGAGGGTCTGCCCACGCTTCTGTCGGTCCAGGCGCTGTTCCCGATGACTGCGCAATTTGAAATGGCCGGGAACCCCAAGGAGAACGAGATCGCAGGCGCGATCCACGACCGGATCGATCATGCCTGGCCGATCTTGGCGAAGCGGGTGCGGACGATCCCAGCCTACGGCGACGCCTTCGTGGCGGCCTTCGACGATGTGACGGAGCCCGCCGAGGTGGAGATCACCCATATCGCCATCGCGCTGGCCGATTTCATGAATGCCGAATGGCGGTCGCTGGATTCGCCTTATGACGCCTGGGTCGCGGGTGAGAGCGGCCTGACAGAGGCGCAGCATCGTGGGCGCGATCTGTTCTTCAACCGGGCCAATTGCGCGTCGTGCCATTCCGGTCCGTTGTTCACAGACCACGCGTTTCACGCCCTGGCCCTGCCCCCCTTCGGCCCCGGCCGCACACGTCGTTTCGACCCGTTGCCGCGCGACACCGGCCGCATGGCCGAAACCGACGATCTGGAGGATGCCTATCGCTTCCGCACGCCATCGCTGCGGAACGTGACGCTGACGGCGCCGTATGGCCATAACGGCGCCTATCCGACGCTGGCGGGGATCATCCGCCACCATGCCGATCCGCTGGGCGCGCTGGCCGCTTGGACCGAAGACCTGGCTCGCCTGCCGGAGGCGCCTTGGCTTGCCCCCATCGATTTCGTCATCCGGTCCGACCAGCGGGAGATGGAGCGTGTGGCGTCGCGGGTCGATATCGCGCCGGTCGCGCTGTCGGATGAAGATATTGGTGATCTGATCGCGTTCCTGGGCGCGTTGGAAGGCGGGGTCAGCCGCCATGGTCGGTTGGGGCGCCCGGATGCGGTGCCGTCGGGATTGCCGGTCGACTGATGCGCCTTGTCGTCTGTGGCATCGCGGTGATGGATTACGTCCATCGGATGGAGGCGCTGCCATCGGGCGGGGCGAAGTTTCGATCCCACGGGTTCGAGCGCATCGGCGGCGGGTGCGCGGCCAATGCGGCGGTGGGGGCCGCGCGTCTGGGGGCCGAGGTGACGCTGGTGTCCCGGTTCGGGGCCGATGCCACGGGCGATGAGCTAGCCGATCTGCTTGCGGCGCAGGGCGTCACGCTGGCGGTCGCACGGGCCGGGCAGACACCGCTGTCATCGGTGATGGTGGATGATCAGGGCGAGCGGATGATCGTCAATTATCGTGGGGCCGGTCTGCCCCAGAGGCCGCCGCCGATCCCGGACTTCGACGCCGTGCTGACCGATTGCCGATGGCCCGCGGCGACCGAGGCGGTGCTGCGTGCGGCCGAGGGGTTCGGTCGCCCGGCGGTGATCGATGGCGAGCGCGATACGCCCGAGGCCTTGGCCGAGCTTGCCACCCATGTGGTCTTTTCCGCCGACGGTCTGCGGGATTTCACGGGGATCGACGGGTTGCCCGCCGCGCTGGCCGATGCGACCGCGCGGCTGCCTGGGCAGGTGGCCTATACGGATGGCGCCCATGGGGTTTTCTGGGGCAACGGTCTGCATGTGCCCGCGCCCGAGATCGCCGCCATCGACACGCTCGGCGCCGGTGATCTGTGGCATGGCGCCTTCACCCTGGCTTTGGCCGTAGAGTCAGGGCTGGACGTCGCCTCGGATTTCGCCAACCGTGCCGCGGCGTTGAAATGCAGCCGTGCCGGGGGCTGGGAGGTCTATCCCACGGCGGCGGAATTGGAGGATCCATGATTTCGCTCACCCCCGGCAAACAGCTGGGTTTCCGCCGGATGTCCGACCGGGCCGGACGGTTCAAGATGACCGCCGTGGATCAGCGGCCGCCGATCAAGGGGCCCATCGCGGCCCACCAAGGGGGCGAGGCGCCGTGGGAAGACGTGGCCCGGGTGAAGACCATGCTGCTGGAGGCGTTGCAGCCGTCGTCGACGGCCATGCTGCTCGATCCCCATTACGCGATCCCCCATGGTTGGCAGGTTTTCGACCCCCAGAATGGGCTGATCGTGACGCTGGAGGATTCCCTGTTTCGCGACACCGGTCAGGGGCGGTTTTCGGCCGAGATCGACGACTGGTCCGTGGGGAAGATCAAGCGGATGGGCGGGGACGCGGTGAAGGTGTTGGCATGGTACCGGCCCGATATCTCGGACGAGGTTCGCGCCGCCCAGGAAGACTTCGTCAAGCGCACGGGGGAGGCCTGTGCGCGGTTCGATATCCCGTTCCTGTTCGAGTTGCTGGTGCATCCCATCGACAGCGATCTGGAACAAACCTCCGAATACACTGAGATGGCGACGAAGCATGCCGACCACGTGTTGGCGTCGGTGGAGCATTTCGCCGGGTCTGAATACGGCGTGGACGTCTTCAAGCTCGAAAGCCCGGTTCCGGCCAAGGGGATCGCGGGCGGTGACGCGCAGGTGCAGGCCCTGTTCGATGAGATGGGGCGGCTGGCCGGGCGGCCTTGGGTCATGCTGTCGGCCGGGGCGGGAAAGGCCGATTTCCGGACAGTTCTGGACTATGCGTATGCCGCCGGAGCTTCGGGCTATCTGGCGGGGCGGGCCATCTGGCTGGATGCGTTCGATGCCTATCCCGATTGGGATGTGATGGCCCAGGGGCTGAGCCAAGGGTCCGTGCCCTACATGGCGGAATTGAATGCGCTGACCGATGCCAAGGCGACGCCCTGGCACGCCCATGCCTGTTATGGCGGCGAGGGGCTGGCGTTCATCGAGCCGAGTGCCGGGTTCCGCCATGGATACGGGGATATCTGATGCGCATCGGCCTCCTGCCCTTGGCCCGGCCCACTTTCGATGTGGCCTTCGCCGAGGAGAAATTGGCGGCGATGTTGGCCCAGTTGGACGCGTCCGGCCATGAGGTCGTCGGGTCCCGCACACTGCTGATGGAGGCGGATGAGGACGCGCTGCAGGCAACCAAAGGGGCCGATGTCCTGCTGATCCTCCAGGTCACCTTCACCGATGCCGCCTTCGCCACAAGCGCCGCGATCGCCCATGGCGGCCGCGTGGCGATCTGGGCCGTGCCGGAGCCGCGTCTGGGGGGCCGTCTGCGCCTCAACGCCTTTTGCGGATTGAACCTTCTGTCCCATGCGCTGGGTCTGAACGATCGCCGGTTCACCTGGGCCTATGGTGATGAGATCGATCTGGAGGCGCTTTTGTCCGGTCCGGAGGTCGTGCCGAAGCGCGGCGTTCCATCCGATGCGCCGCCGGTGGCCATCCGCCGCGATCTGCATATCGCGCGGATCGGTGAACGGCCCCAGGGCTTCGATACCTGTGCCTATGACAAAGTCGCGCTGGCCGATCTGACCGGTGCGCGGGTGACAGAGTTGGACCTGCCCGATCTGTTCGACCGTGCGCGGGCGCTGCCAGAGACGGCTGTCGCGCCCTACGCGGCGCAGGCCGCGCCATTAGGGGGCGTGGCCGAGTTGGACAGGGGGGAACTGAACCGTTCGCTGCGTTTGGCTGGGGCCTTGGCCGAGTTGAGGTCGGAGCACGATTTCGACGCCATGGCCATCCGGTGCTGGCCCGAAACGTTCACCGAATATGGCGGCGCGGTCTGTGGGCCGGTGTCGATGCTGGGCGAGGCGCGGACGCCCTGCGCCTGCGAGGCGGACGTGTATGGGGCGGTGACCCAGGCGATCCTGCAGGATGTGGCCGATGCACCGGTCTTCCTGGCGGATTTGGTGGATATGGATGGCGAGACCGGGGTGGTCTGGCATTGCGGGCAAGCGCCGGTTTCCATGGCGGCAAGCCCGCCTTGCGCGACGGTTCATACCAATCGGAAGCAGGCGCTACTCTTTGAATTCGCTTTGAAACCTGGGCGCGTGACGCTCTTCCGTTTGAGCCAGGCCGACGGCCAGGCCCAGGCTGTGATCGCGACGGGCGAGGTGGTGGACGCGCCCATGGCGTTCACAGGGACATCGGGCGTGGTGCGGTTCGATCGGGGCGCCGAGGCGGTGTGCCGGGACGTGATGGCCAGCGGGTTGGAGCACCATATGGCGCTGGTCTACGGGGATTTTTCGCAAGCTCTGCGGGGGGTTGCGGCCGGGCTTGGCGTGCCGGTTTTGGAGTTGGGGGCATGATCCGATACGGGCTGATCGGCGGGGGGATGATGGGGCAGGAGCATATCCGCAACATCAATCTGCTAGGCGATGCACGGGTGACGGCGGTGGCCGATCCGGATGAGGCAATGCGCCGGCTGAGCCTGGCGACGGCCGAGTCCGAGAAGGGATATCTGACGGCAAGCGATCTGATTTCGAAGGAAGATTCCGAGATCGACATCTATCTGGTTGCCGCGCCGAACGATCTGCATGCGGGGTTGTTGCAGCAGTTGATGGCGACGGAGAAGCCGATCTTGGTGGAGAAGCCGCTGGCGACAACCAGCGCAGAATGCCGGGACCTTCTGAACATGGCCAAGGGGCGCAAGGCGCCGATCTGGGTGGCCATGGAGTACCGATATATGCCGCCGATTCAACGGCTTCTGCTGGCGTTGGACCAAGGCGCTGTGGGCGATCCGCGGATGGTGGCGATCCGGGAGCACCGGTTTCCGTTCCTGGAGAAGGTGGATGATTGGAACCGGTTCAATGCACGCACCGGGGGAACCCTGGTCGAAAAGTGCTGCCATTTCTGGGACTTGATGCGGCTCATCCTGAAAGCCGATCCGGTGCGGGTCTATGCCAGCGCGGGTGTCGATGTGAACCATAGGGATGAGCGCTATGCCGGCGGCATCCCGGACATCGTGGACAATGCCTTCGTGATCGTCGATTTCGCCAATGGAACCCGGGGGATGCTGGATTTGTGCATGTTCGCCGAAGGCTCCCATTGGCAGGAATTCGTGGCGGTCACGGGCCCAAAGGCGCGCTGCGATGCGTTGATCCCGGGGCCAGCGCGGTTTGCGCCGGATGGAGCGCCGCGGGAGGCGGAATTCGTGATGTCTGTCAGAGCGTTAAAGCAGGAGGTGCGGGAGGTTGTGCACACGCCGCCGGAGCTGCTTCTGGCCGGGGATCACCATGGATCGACCTTCTATCAGCATCGGCGGTTCTTGGATTTGGTGCGCGCCGGTGGGGGGCGACCAGAGGTGACCTTGGAAGACGGCTATTGGTCGGTGTTGGTCGGCGAAGCGGCGGAGGAATCGGCGCGGAGCGGGGAGGCGATTTCGCTGGTGGGGCGGGGCCCATGAGGGGGGCACCCGTCGTGCACCCGCTGTACACCCCCTGTACATACGCGCGTTCGAACGGGTTTGGTGACGGTTCCTTAAGTGCTCTGTGGAGGGGCTCCGCCCGCTCGCGGCTGAAAACGGTCCACTGGACCGTTTTCCGGGCGCCGCTCTCCCCCCGGGATATTTGCGAAAGGAAGAAACGGGAGCGCGTTAAGGTTAATGGGCGCGTGGGTTGGGAGGCCGGTGATTTGGGAGAAGATCGGGATCGATCAACGGATGCAGGTTGGGTTCGGGTGAGCGCGGGGCGAGTGGGATGATCCTGATCACGGAATTCATGGACGAGGCCTGGGTTGACTGGCTGCGGGAGCGGGTCGACGTGGTCTATGAGCCCGACTTGCCAGATCGGCCGGAGGCGTTGGCGGATTTGGCGAAGGACGCGCAGGCGTTGATCGTTCGGAACCGCACGCAGGTCCGGGGCGATCTGCTCTATGCTGGGTTCGGTTGTGTGGGACGGTTGGGCGTGGGGCTAGACAATATCGACTTGGAGGGCTGCAAGTCCCATGGAATCGCGGTCTATCCGGCGACGGGGGCGAATACGCTGTCGGTGGCGGAGTATGTGATCACGACGGCGGCCATGCTCTTGCGCGGAGCCTACAGCATGCGGGCGGAGATGGAGGCGGGCGCCTGGCCGCGGGCGGTCGCGGGGCAGGGCCGCGAGATCGCTGGGAAGACGCTGGGGCTGGTCGGTTATGGCGAGATCGCGCGGGCGACAGCGCGGTTGGGCGGGGCGCTGGGAATGTCGTGTTTGGCGTCCGATCCCTATGCCGACGACTTCCCGGGCGCGATGGAAGGCACCGAGGAGGAGGTATTGACCCAGTCGGATGTGGTGACGCTGCATGTGCCGCTGACCGAGGAGACGCGCGGCATGATCTCGGCCGAGGTGCTGGCGGCGATGAAGCCGGGGGCGGTGCTGATCAATGCGGCGCGGGGCGGGATCGTGGATGAGGTGGCTCTGTGCGAAGCTTTGCGGTCGGGGCATCTGGCGGGGGCGGCGTTGGATACCTTTGCAGTTGAACCTCTGGGACATGATCATCCGTTTCTTGATGTTCCAAATCTTGTTCTGACGCCGCATATCGGCGGCGTGACGGCGGAGGCCAATGCGCGGGTGTCGGAGATGACGGCCAGGCGCGTGGCGGAGCATCTGGGGTTGTGATGGGCGGAGCGCAGGCGATGCGGCCAAGGCGACGCGTTGGGATGCAGGCCCGGAAGGCAAGCGTATGGCTTGCATCGGGTCGGGACGCCTTTCGTGGGGAGGCCCTAAGAGGGCAGGCTGCCCCCAGGGCTTTGTCTGGCGTGTTGTCGGCCGGCGCCGCGTCAAGGACGAGCGCGGCGGGGCCGCGTCGGCTTCGCCGATCAATGGCCCGGCCCCGATCGACGGGGAGCGCCCCATGAGCGGGCTTCGGGATTGGTGGATCGAGGGGCATGGGCTCCGGGCGCGGTTTACCGATTGGGGCGCGGCGCTCATGGATCTGCGGCTGGACGGGCATGAGCCGCCGTTGGTTCTGGGGTTTAGCGATCCGAACCTTTATCCCGACCACTCGCGGTATTTCGGGGCGACCGCGGGGCGTTATGCGAACCGGATCGGGGGTGGGCGGTTCGTGCTGGACGGAGTCGAGT
>JBCDCS010000149.1:0-7088 GCA_039181205.1 Pseudomonadota bacterium | reverse complement strand
TCGGGAACCCCTTCGACCTCCGCCGCGCGGTCGCACTCACACTACGCTACGAACGTCTTACGCGGAACGACGAATGGCGCGGCTCGGCGATCAATGACCGAGCGACCGCTCTCGCAATCCTCGGCGAACGCGGCGACGATGACGCCCTCCGCGACGCCGTCACCGCCTACCGCGACGCCCTGGAGGTCCGCACCCGCGATGCCATGCCCGCGAAATGGGCCATGACGCGGGAGAACATGGCGATCTGCTACAAGTCCATGGCCGAGGCGGATCCGGCAGGTGCGGCCGGTCATCTGCGGGACGCCCTCACGGCCGTTGAGGATGCGTTAACGATCTACACGCCGGAGCAGATGCCCTTCTATTTCGACAAGGCGACCCGCCTCCGCGACCACATCATCGAAGCGATACGCACCCTGTCCGACGCAGCGCCCCCCGCCGAGAACGATTAACATCTCCTGAACACATCCGTACGAACGCACGTATGCACGGGGGGTGTACGGCGGGTGTACCGGGGGTGCCCCCTGCCGAAAATTCCGGATATCGGAACATCGTCCTTCGGGTTGCCGCCTGGTGTCAGACCGGCAAAGCCGTCTCCGCCTTGATCTCCTCCATCGACAGCAGCGCGGTCACGTTGAACACGCGGACCTCCGAGATCATCGCCTGGTAGAAGTCGTCATAGGCCTTCGCATTGGCCACGCGGACCTTCAGGATGTAGTCGATTTCCCCCGCCAGCCGGTGCGCCTCCTGCACTTCGGGCCGGGCTTTCAGGGTCGCCAGGAACTTCCGCTGCCAGTCGGCTTCGTGCTCGGAAGTCCTTATGAGCACGAAGAAACACGCCTCCAGCCCCAGCGCTTCCGGGTCCACGATCACCGTCGAGCGCCCGATCACGCCCGCCTCGCGCATCTTGCGAATCCGGTTCCACACGGGCGTCTTCGACGAGCCCACTTCGCGGGCGATCGCATCCAGCGACTCCCCTGCATCCGTCTGCAAGCGCCGGAGGATCTTCCGGTCCAGGTCATCCAATCGGACGTTCATTCGCTTTTCCTTCCGGTTCCGGAACCATCGTCTAACGCACGAAAAATAGAAATGACAACGTTCTTGTCATTCGCCCCCATCTCCCCAGAGACGGGAAAACGTTCTAATTTAGGAGGTCACAGCAGCACGGGCCCAGCCATGAACCATTTCCCCATCTTCCTAGCCCTCGCCGGCCGCCGCGTTTTGGTGGCGGGGGGTGGCGATGCGGCCATCGCCAAGTTGCGGCTGCTCCTGAAGACGGGCGCGCGCATCAACGTGGTCGCCGAGGACCCGGCGCCGGAGATCGTCCGCTGGGCCACGGACGGGAAGTTATCGTTGAGCATCCGGGCGCAGCAACCCGGTGACGCACTCTGCTGCCCCATCGCCTATGCCGCGCATGAAGACGCCGCCAAGGATGCGGAGACCGTGCGCCTGGCCAGTGCGGACGGGGCTTTGGTCAACGTGGTGGACGATTTGGCCAACAGCCAATTCATCACCCCCGCCATCGTCGACCGGGACCCCGTCGTCGTTGCCATCGGCACCGAAGGCGCGGCCCCCGTCCTCGCTCGCAAGATCAAGGCTGACCTGGAGGCCCGCCTTCCCGCCGCCACGGGCCTGCTCGCCCGCATCGGCAAGACCTTCCGCAAGGCCGCAGACGCGCTGCCCATGGGGGCCCCGCGCCGCCGCTTCTGGGCCGAGTATTACGATCAAGCCGGCCCCCGCGTGGCGGATCAAGGCGATGATGCGATCCGCGGGACGCTCGATACCTTGCTCGACCGCCACCTCGCCGCCGAAAGCCAGCCGGGCCACGTGGATCTGGTGGGCGCGGGCCCGGGCGATCCGGACCTACTGACCATGAAGGCCCGCCGGGCGCTGGACCGCGCCGATGTGGTGATCCACGACCGGCTCGTCGCGCCCGAAATTCTGGAACTGGCGCGCCGCGAAGCCACGATCCTGGATGTCGGCAAGGAAGGTTTCGGCCCCTCGACATCGCAGGAAACCATCAACGACGTGATGGTCGCCCATGCCAAGGATGGCGCCCATGTGGTCCGGTTGAAATCCGGCGATCCGACCGTGTTCGGCCGCCTGGACGAAGAGATCGAGGCGCTGGATGCCGCCGACATCGCCTGGACCATCGTGCCGGGCATCACCTCCGCCTCCGCGGCCGTCGCCTCCATCGGTCAAAGCCTCACCAAGCGGAACCGCAATGGCTCGGTCCGGCTGCTGACGGGCCACGACATGAAGGGCTTCGCGGATCAGGATTGGCACGCGCTGGCCGAACCCGGCGCGGTCGCCGCCATTTATATGGGCAAGAAGGCCGCGCGCTGGATGCAGGGCCGCCTGATGATGCATGGGGCGCCCGCGACGACCCCGGTGACCATCGTCGAGAATGCCTCCCGCGCCGATCAGCGGACCATCTCAGCGACGCTCGCCGACCTGCCCGACGCGCTGACCGACGTGTCCGGCCCGGCCCTCATCCTGCACGGTCTCGCGCCCCGGGACGCGGCCGCCCGCCAAGTTCTTCCTCACCAGACCGAGGTCGCCCTCTGATGCCCCGCCGCCCCTTCACCCCCAAGGTCGTCACCGCCAATCTGCTGCGGGAAGGCGACGTGGTCTATCTGGCCGCCGATGACAGCTGGGTTCTGCGCCACCAGGATGCGGAACTGATCGAAGACGAAGCCCATGCGCAGATCCGGCTGCTCGACGCCGAACGACAGCCGGACTTGGTCGTGGGCCCCTATCTGGCGGATGCCACGGCCGGGCCCGATGGCCCCGAGCCAGTCCATTTCCGCGAAGCGTTCCGCACCCGCGGGCCATCGAACTACGCCCATGGCAAGCAAGCCTCCGAAACGTCGGATGCCAGCAAGACGGAGATCGTCTGATGTATCAATACACCGACTTCGACCACGCCTTCCTGGCGGAACGGAACGCCCAGTTCCGCGCCCAGGTGGAACGGCGCCTGGACGGCGCGCTGACAGAGGATGAGTTCAAGCCGCTCCGCCTGATGAACGGGGTCTATCTGCAGCTGCATGCCTACATGCTGCGGGTGGCGATTCCTTATGGCACGCTGTCGTCGGATCAGATGCGCCAACTCGCGCTGCTGGCAGAGAAGTGGGATAAGGGCTACGGCCATTTCACCACCCGCCAGAACATCCAGTACAACTGGCCGAAGCTCACCGACATCCCGGACATGCTCGACGCGCTTGGCGAGGTCGGGCTGCACGCCATCCAGACCTCGGGCAACACGATCCGCAACGTGACGGCCGACCATTTCGCCGGCGCCGCTGCCGACGAAATCGCGGACCCCAGACCTTACGCCGAACTGCTCCGCCAATGGTCCACCGACCACCCGGAATTCCAGTTCCTGCCGCGCAAGTTCAAGATCGCCGTCACCGGCTCCCCCAATGACCGGGCCGTCACCCGCGCCCACGATATCGGGCTCGTCCTGAAGGAACAGGACGGTGAGCTGGGCTTCGAAGTGCTGATCGGCGGGGGCTTGGGCCGAACGCCGATGATCGGCAAGGTGGTGCGGGACTTCCTGCCCGTGGCCGATCTGCTGCCCTATTGCGAGGCCATCGTCAGCGTCTACAACCGCCTGGGCCGCCGGGACAACAAGTACAAGGCGCGGATCAAGATCACCGTCCATGAAAACGGTCTCGACGAAATGCGCGACCGGATCGAGACGCGGTTCGCCGAACTTCGCCCGCTCTTCGATGACAGCGCCATGGACCTGCTGGCCGACATCCAGGCGCAGTTCGCGCCGCCGTCCTTCCGGACGTCTTCCCTGCCAGAGGTTTCCGATCCGGCCCTGCGCGCCTGGATCGACACGAACACCATGGCCCATCGCCGCGACGACCATGCCATCGTGACGATTTCGCTGAAGGCCCATGGGGCGACACCGGGGGATGCTACGGCCGAACAGATCCGGCTGATGGCCGACCTGGCTGAAACACATGCCTATGGCGAGTTGCGGATCAGCCATGAGCAGAACGTCATCCTGCCCCATGTGCCCCGCGATGTCCTGCCTGGCTTGTATGCGGCGCTGAAGGACGCGGGCCTCGGCACCGCCAATATCGGGCTGGTGTCGGACATTATCGCCTGCCCGGGCATGGATTACTGCGCGCTGGCGACCGCGCGCTCGATCCCCGTTGCGCAGCAGATCTCGGAACGTATCGACGCGCTCAAGATCGAGCACGAAGTCGGCGAGCTGAAGATCAAGATCTCCGGCTGCATCAACGCCTGCGGGCACCACCATGTGGGCCATATCGGCATTCTCGGCTTGGATCGCGCGGGCGTGGAAAACTACCAGATCACGCTGGGCGGCGACGGAACGGAAACGGCCTCCATCGGCGAACGGGCCGGGCCCGGCTTCGCCTATGACGAGATCGTCCCGGCCATCGAGCGGCTGATCCTGGCCTATCTCGATGTCCGCGACGACGCTTCAGAGACGTTCCTGCAAGCCTATCGCCGGCTGGGTCCCGACCCATTCAAGGCCGCGCTCTACCCTGAGACGGCGCGCGATGCCGCTTGATACCGCCACCCGCCTGCGGGACCGCGCCACGAAGCTGAATGAAGGCTATCGCAACCATTCGGCCGTCGCGGTTCTCTCCCGCGCGCTCGATGACCCGGAAGTCGGGACGATGGCGCTGGTGTCGTCCTTCGGGGCGGAATCGGTCGTGCTCCTCCACATGCTGTCGATCATGGACCGGCACCGCCCGGTTCTGTTCCTGGAAACGGGGATGCTCTTTCCCGAGACCCTGACCTATCAGCGTGAGGTCGCCGATCGTCTGGGCCTGACCGATGTGCGTGTGATCCAGCCCGATGCGACGGATCTGTTCACGGTCGATCCGGAAGGCGATTTGAACCAGCGCGATCCCGATGCCTGTTGCTCGATCCGCAAGACCGCGCCGCTGGAACGGGCTTTGCAGGGGTTCGACGCCTGGGTGACGGGCCGGAAGCGGTTCCAAGGCGGGCAACGGGCCGCGCTGGAGTTTTTCGAGGCCGATGCGGGCAAATTGAAGGTCAATCCCCTGGCCCATTGGGACCCGGCGGATGTGGCCGATTACATGCTCAACAACCGCCTGCCCCGGCATCCGCTGGTGGCCCAGGGCTATCCCAGCCTGGGCTGCGCGCCGTGTACGTCGAAGGTCGCGCCCGGCGAAGACCCGCGGGCGGGCCGCTGGCGCGGGCGCGAAAAAACCGAATGCGGCATCCATTTCGTGAACGGGCGCATGGTGCCTGCCGCGACGGTCGCCGGCTGAAAGGACA
The DNA here is from genome assembly GCA_039181205.1 of Pseudomonadota bacterium. GTDB lineage: Bacteria > Pseudomonadota > Alphaproteobacteria > Rhodobacterales > Rhodobacteraceae > Jannaschia. The sequence goes on along the minus strand of JBCDCS010000149.1, from coordinate 1,805 downwards.
TCCCATGCCCATCGTCACCGATACCGGCTTCCGCCCGGATGATCTGAACCATGGCTTCACGGATATCGAGGAGTTGCCAGCCAACGGGCCGGTCGCCATCGACGTGGCCCCGGATGCCGATCTGGCGCCGGTCCTGGCCCGGCTGGACGACGCGACGGCGATCCGCGTCGCCTTCCCCAGCTTCGCCGATGGGCGCGGCTTCAGCATCGCGCGGCAGTTGCGTCGCGCCGGATATCAGGGCAGGTTGCGCGCCACCGGCCATGTGATCGCCGACCAATATGCCATGGCCCGACGGGCCGGTTTCGATGAAGTGGAGATCGACGACGACCTGGCGGCGCGCCAGCCCGAAGACCAATGGCTCGCCCGCGCCCAGTGGCAAGCTCACGACTACCAGGCCCGCCTTGGCCGTGCCCGCGACAGCGGATCACGATCGGGCGACCCAGACGTCCAGCCCGCCTGACGCCCCTTTCCCTGATATGGATCAAAGACTAGAGGATGGGTGCGGTCCAAACCGCATCCGATGGACCCCATGACCGAGCAAAGCCCTGTGACCCAAACCGCCGCCGCAACCGCGACCACGGCCGAGCCCGTGAAGGCCACGCCGAGCCCCGTTCTGCCCGATGCGCAGACGGTGACCCGTGTTGAACATTTCACGGACCGCCTGTTTTCCTTCCGCTGCACCCGCCCCGCGAGCCTCCGCTTCCGGTCGGGTGAGTTCGTCATGATTGGCCTGATGGGCGATCCGCACCCGACGACCGGCAAGCAGAAACCGCTCCTGCGCGCCTATTCCATCGCGAGCCCGTCTTGGGACGAGGAGCTGGAATTCTATTCGATCAAGGTCCAGGACGGCCCGCTGACGTCGAAACTGCAGCACATCCAGCCGGGCGAACAGCTCATCCTCCGCCCCAAGCCCGTGGGCACACTGGTCCATGATGCCCTGCTGCCGGGCAAGCGGCTGTGGTTCTTCGCAACCGGCACGGGTTTTGCGCCCTTTGCATCGCTGCTGCGTGACCCGGAGACCTATGAACGCTTCGAAGAAGTCATCATCACCCACACCGTGCGCGACGTGGCCGAGTTGGAATATGGCCGCCGGATCATCGAACAGGTGCGCACCGATGAAATGCTCAAGGAGTTCATCGGGGAAGACAACATCGCCAAGCTGAAATACTACCCCACGACGACCCGGGAAGAATCTCCGAAAATGGGGCGGATCACCCACTTGCTGACCTCTGGCGAGGCGCTGCGGGATCTGGGCGTCGATAAGATTTCGCCCGAGACCGACCGGGCGATGGTCTGTGGCTCTATCGGCTTGAACCTGGACCTGAAGGAAATTCTCGAAAGCTTCGGTCTGGAGGAAGGCGCCAATTCCGACCCCAAGCACTACGTGGTCGAAAAGGCCTTCGTGGGCTGATCCAGGCGCGCGACGGGGGCAGATCGGCTGCCGCCTTGGCAAAACAGAAAAAGCCGCGCCAGAGGCGCGGCCTTTTTGGTGATTGATCTGCGGATCATTCCACCTCGAACTGAACCTTCAGCTCATCGATGAGGTCCGAGACGGCGTCCGGGTTGTCTCGTGCATCTTCGATCGCCGCGCGCAGACCAGTCTTGGTCTCGGTATCGAGACTAGATTCATCCACACGGACGAGCATCGCGTCGGCATCGAAACCCTCCGGCGTCAGCAACTCATCGAGCGCGCGCTCGGTCGCTTGATCCACCGCTGCCGTCGCGTCCGTGGCGGCGTCTTCCACGGCGGCGGCTGCATCCGACGCTTCTTCCGCGACGGCGTCCGTCGCGGCATCGGTCGCCTG
>JBCDCS010000148.1:0-7103 GCA_039181205.1 Pseudomonadota bacterium | reverse complement strand
CGACAATGAGAAGGGTCGGCGACAGGCCAAGCCATCCGCCTACTTGGATGAACAGTGCGATCTCCAGGATGGGAACGGCAACGAAAACGGCGAACAACCACATGGATGAGGCCCCTCCGGATGGACCAGTGTCGCAGATCGGGGCTTCTGCTTTCCTTGACCCGATCAACACCTTACATATGTGCGGTGCTTGGGATACCAAGCCCGCGAGTTCCGGAGAGAAGGATGGACGACGCCGTGTTGCAATTGCTGGTACTCGCCGGGATCGCCCTGTTCTTGGTCATTCGACTCAAGAGCGTACTGGGCACGCGCACTGGATTCGAAAAGCCTCCGTCGTCTCTTCCGGGCGCTGGCCGGGATGACGTCGTGCGTGATTTCGAAGTCATCGAAGGCGGGCCCGATCGCGACATCACCGATCATGTGGATGATGGCACGCCCGCAGCGAAGGCTTTGGCTGCAATGAAGATGGCGGAACCTGGCTTCAGCGTCACGGAATTTGTTGGAGGCGCACGGCAGGCCTATGAGATGATCCTGATGGCATTCGAGAACGGTGATCTTGCCGAGGTTCAGGACTTCCTGTCCGAAGATGTGTACGAGGCTTTTCTGAGTGTTATCTCCGATCGCGAAGACAAAGGCCTCAAGATCGACGCCAACTTCATCGGGGTTCGGGAGACATCACTGGAAGACGCCGAATTTGACCGCTCCAACGATGAAGGTGAGATCACAATCCGCTTCGTTGGCGAGTTGACCAGTGTCGTGCGCGATGGGGAGGGTGAGATCGTCGAGGGTAACCCGAATGAGATCAAGAAACAGCGGGATGTCTGGACGTTCGCCCGCGTGATGGGAACGGGTGACCCGAACTGGAAGCTGGTTGCCACCGGCGGCTGACTTCGTGCCCGTCCCATCCGACATGACCACCGCCCCTATCGGGCGGCGTTCGTTTTCCAACCTTATGGGTTGGGACTGCGATGACATCCATGCAGCTTTGGAGGCCTTCCGCTGCATGCCCGCCAACTCCCTGGTCGAAGCGGCCCACCAGGCGAAAGATGCCCGGCAGTTCTTCGAGACCCACTTCACACCAGGCATTCCGATTGCAGGTCACTTCACTGGCTACTACGAGCCGGAAATTCCGGGCTCGAGCACCCCATCCAGTGATTTTCCCGTACCCCTTCATTCCGAGCCACCGGGCGGTTGCAAGCTGCCTCGGGCGGAAATCGAGCCACATCTGTCTGGGCAAGAAATCGTCTGGCTACGCGATGAGGTAGACCGGTTCTTCACCCAGGTTCAGGGCTCCGCACGTATCTCCCTGACGGACGGCACACTCATGCGCGTGGGGCACATGGCAAAGAATGGCCATCCCTACGTGTCCATCGGTAAACTTCTGATCGAAAAGGGCATCTTTGGCGACGATATCACAGCAGGTGCATTGAAGACGTGGCTTCGGTCTGATCTTTTGCGTGGCCGGGCCATCATGAACCGGAACCCCAGCTACGTCTTCTTCCGCGTACTGGAAACCGATCCATGCCAGGGTCCGATGGCTACGCTTGGCTGCCCCGCCACCACCGGCCGCACCCTAGCGGTTGACCCGGGCTATCTGCCCCTCGGCACGCCTGTCTGGATCGAGGTCGACGGGATCGCCCGGCTATGCATTGCCCAAGACACGGGCTCGGCGATCAAAGGCCCCGGTCGCGCCGATCTTTTCTTCGGCACTGGCGATGAGGCCGGTGTCGCGGCTGGTCGATTTAACCATTCGGGCAAGTTCATGCCGCTGCTCCGCCGATGAAACGCCGCCGCCTTTCGCCCGAAGACCAGGATGTCTGGGCCCGCTATTCGCGAACTGCGGACCCATTGGATGAAGCCCGCCGAAACGCGAAATTGCCCCAACCCGTTGCCGCCACGACTAATCGCCCACCGGAACCTCTCCGCTCTTTCAAGCTGGGTGAGAAGGCCAAGACACTCGGCTCCACTCATGCCCTTATGCCGTCCGTTCGGGAGCAGCTTGCCGCCCATCCTCTCCGCATGGATGCCAAAGCCCACAAACGCATGCGCTCCGGCAAGTTGCGGCCTGAGGTCAAGCTCGACCTGCATGGCATGACTATCGACCAAGCCCATCCGGCTCTGACCCGCTTTGTGCTGTCCAGCCATGCCCAGGGAAAGCGCCTTCTTCTGATTGTCACAGGTAAGGGCAAGTCAAAGCCGTCCGAGGGACCCATCCCAACCCGGCTTGGCGTTCTGAAGCACCAGGTCCCCCAATGGCTTCGAATGCCACCCTTGTCTTCGGTTGTCTTGCAAGTCGCCGAAGCCCATCAATCCCACGGCGGGTCAGGGGCTTACTACGTCTATCTCCGCCGGGGACGATAGCCGCGGTATGGCCCGCTGCAATGCGAAGGCCGCCAAAGCACCCGCTGCCAGAAAGTAAAGCCCAATCGCAGTCATCTGCGCCGGGAAGCTGACGCCGAGGTCAATCACGGCGCCGGTCAGCCCCGGGCCAAGCGCCGTTCCCAATACCATGATTGCCGCTGCCATCGCCTTGATGGAGCCGAGATGCCGTGTGCCGAATAGCTCCGCCCAGCAGGCCGTCGGCAATGTCCCTTGCGCGCCCATGGCCACTCCAAAGACCGCTAGGGCCAGGGCCGCGCCCCATAGCGTTCCAGCCTGCCCCATCACGAAGAACGCCAATGCGAAGGGGAGCAGATAGACCTGCATCAGGCGAGCCGATCCGAATTTGTCGATCCCAAAACCCGACAGAAAGAGCATGGCGACCGACGCTGATGTCAGCACAGGCATTAGCGCGACATATTCCACAAGCTGCCAGCCCTTCACTTCGACCAAATGCACCTGATGAAAGAACAATGCCGTTCCAAAGGCGGGCGGACCGAGCAGCAGCGGTATCATCGCCCAAAAGAGCGGTAGCTGCAGCAAGTCTCCCCTCGTCCAGTGCCGTCCATCCATTCCGGCTGCGGCAGTTTCTTCGGCAAGATTTTGTGGGGTCCGTTCAGCGCGCAATAGGCGCAAGATGATCGGAATCGCGATCAGTACCAGAACCGCCGACACCACCCAAAGCCCCTGCCAGGAGATGATGATTTCGGCCGATACGAAGGCCACCGGCAGAACGGCTTGTCCGATCATGAAGCCGGTCGCGGCAATTGCCAGCGCCTTCCCGCGAGAGGCCACGAACCAACGGGCCATAGCGACGGCGGCCAGGTGGCTCATCATACCTTGTCCGAAGAACCGCAAGGCGAAGACCGCAACACCCAGGACGACCCAGCCTCGTGCGCCCGCCATCGCCAAGCAGGCCGCCGCCAGACCCAAACATACGAATGCGGCGAGTCTTCGGATACGGATACGGTCCGTGAGCCCGCCCACGAAGACCATCGCCGCGGCAGAGACCAGGGTCGCAAGTGCATAGAGCGCACCCCAGCCCCCGTCGCTCAGTCCGAAAGCAGTCATGATGTCGTCTGCCCAGAGCGAAATGAAGAACGTCTGCCCGAAGGAAGAGGTGAACGCGATCAGCACACCCGCCGAAAGGAATGGCGCATTGTCCCGGACGAAGGCCCGGAAACTGGACGTCACAAGACGTACCGGCTCACGTCCTCGGATCGGGCCAGCTCACCAAGATGTTTCTCCACGAAGTCGGCATCCACGACGACTTCGTCACCCGACCGATCCGGCGCTTCGAAGGACAAGTCCTCGAACACGCGTTCCAGAACGGTATAGAGACGTCTGGCCCCGATATTTTCGATCGATCCGTTGACCTCTGCCGCGATGCGCGCCAATGCCGCGATCCCTTCCTCGGTGAAGGTCACGGTCACCTGCTCGGTTGCCATCAGAGCGGCGTATTGAAGGGTGAGCGCGTTGTCCGTCTCGGTTAGGATGCGCACGAAATCCCCTTCGGTGAGTGCGCGAAGCTCCACCCGGATCGGCAAACGTCCCTGCAGTTCCGGCAGCAGGTCTGACGGTTTCGCAACATGGAAGGCCCCAGAAGCGATGAAGAGCACGTGGTCGGTCTTCACCGGCCCGGCCTTGGTGCTGACAGTCGTCCCTTCTATCAAAGGCAGCAGGTCTCGCTGCACCCCTTCGCGGCTGACATCACCGCCCCGCACGTCTTGCCGGGCGCAGACCTTGTCGATCTCGTCAATGAAGACGATTCCGTTCTGTTCGACCGCGCGGACAGCTTCGCGGCGGAGTGTTTCATCATCCAGCAACTTGTCCGCCTCTTCATCGATAAGCAGGTCGTAAGAGGCCGCCACGGTCAGCCGCTTCTTGACGGTCCGCTGCATCATCTTGCCGAACAGATCGCCAAGACCAGCCATCTGATCCATGCCCGGCTGACCCGGGATCTGGAAGCCCATCGGGTTCGACGTGTCGGTGACTTCCAGTTCGATGATCTTGTCATCGAGCTCCCCGGCGCGGAGCTTCCGCCGGAACGCTTCCCGTGTGCCTTCGCGGGCGTCCACGCCGGCAATGGCCTCGATCACGCGGTCCTCGGCGGCGGAGTGGGCGCGGTCCTTCACGTCTTCGCGCATGTATTCGCGCACCATCAGCTGGGCCGCGTCGACCAAATCACGGATGATCTGTTCCACATCCCGGCCGACATAGCCGACTTCGGTAAATTTGGTCGCCTCAACCTTCAGGAACGGGGCGCGGGCCAGCTTGGCGAGACGGCGGGAAATCTCAGTTTTGCCGACACCCGTCGGGCCAATCATCAGGATATTCTTTGGATAGACCTCATCGCGTAAGTCGTCACCCAACTGCTTGCGGCGCCAGCGGTTTCTCAGCGCCACGGCAACTGCGCGCTTGGCGTCCTTTTGGCCGATGATGAACCGGTCGAGCTCGGACACGATCTCGCGCGGGCTGAGGGTGGTCATGGGCGTCTCCTTCCGGGGCGTACCTAAACCCGGTTCACGGAAACGCAACGGGGTTCACATCGGCGTGTGGGTGGTGGGTCTGGGCGGCGGAACCGGGCATGAAAGTGCACACACAACCTGAAGAGGAGTCTCCCATGCACCGCCGTTCTTTCCTCACCTTGGCTGCCACAGGTGTGGCCCTGATACCCGCAAACCGTTTGATTGCGGGCGGGCATGGTCGCAAGGGTGCGTTCGAAGGCGCCAGCAATCACATCACCACCGGCACCGCAGAAGTCGCTGATGGACAAGTAAACTTACTGGATGACTTTACCTTCGACGGAGCGCCGGACCCGAAGGTTGCGCTGGGCAAGGATGGCTATGATGCCTCCACGCTGATGGGCCCGCTGCAATCGGATACCGGGGCGCAGAGCTACGTGATTCCGGCGGGTATCAATCCGGATGACTACAACGAAGTCTGGATTTGGTGTGAGCGGTTCAACGTGCCGCTGGGCGTCGCCAAGCTCAACTGATCGACGTCTGATATACCTCTGACGTTCAGCCCGATGGGGGCAGCCGGTCGCGCATGCCGTCGGGCACCCCCAACAGCAACTTGGCGCGGATCGATTGCCAGCCCGCGCCAAGGCCGACTAAGGCCGCACCTAGGATCAAGACCACCGGTGCGAAGCCATCCCCTTCGGTGACGATGGACACCAGGGTGACGATGTAGCCCACGGCAGCCACCAGGAACGACCGCCGGTCGATGATCACGGCGACGAGGGCGAAGACCGCCAGCAGCAGCCCGAGGGCGACAAGGGATAGGGCTGACTCCCGATCCAATAGCGTCAGCGCCAGGGTGTTAACGATGGCAGGCGCGGCGATGACATGAAGCCAGAATCCGTTGGCCGAGCGCAGGCTGATCCGGTGGCGGTCCGACATATCGAACCGCATGGCCAGTGCAAAGAGGATCAGGCCGAAGATCAGAGTGCCCCAGGCGAACGGGCCTTCGGCGGAGAGGCGGAACAGGGTTTCGGGTGTCACCTCCTGCCCCGAGGTGGCGGCCAGCCAGACGATGAGCGCGGCGAAGGCCGAAGCGGCGATCACCGCCATGGCGAAGGGGACGCGGTAGCGGAACCAGAAGACGAAAGTGGTGAGCGTGGTCAGCACCAGGGGCAGGACCGAACTGGTCAGGTCGACGCCACTGAGCACCGTGACGCTCCGATTCCACATAGCCCAGAAGCTGGCCGCCGTTACGGCCCAGCCGATGGTGAGCGCGATGGCCGGGGCAACCATGCGGCGGCGGCGGATGAAGTATTCGGCGAGTCCGGCGATGACGACAAGCGTGGCGAGCCCAGCGATCATCCAGGTGCTACGGAAATCGTCGGACCCGGCGACGGCCAGGCCCCAAACGCCGAACCAGCCGAAGGCGAGTATGCCGAGACCTACGACGATGAAGATCTCGTTGAAGCCTTTAAAGAGCTCGAAGGGTTCTTCGTTCGGGCGGATCGATGCGCGGTCATTGCGGCGGCCATCGGCCAGGGCGATGAGATTGGCGGCTTGGGCCTCGGTCAACGTGCCAGCGGCAACGGCGGCGCGCAGGTCGTCCCGGTCGATCATGTGCCGATGGTTTCGACGGTCAGCGCGCCGTTGGTATAGACGCAGATATCGGCGGCGATGGCCATGGCTTTGCGGGCGACGGTCTCCGCGTCGTGGTCCGTTTCCATCAGGGCGCGGGCGGCGGCGAGCGCGTAGTTCCCGCCCGAGCCGATGGCGGCAACGTCGTGTTCGGGCTCCAAGACGTCTCCCGCGCCCGTGATGACGAAAAGATCGGTGCCGTCGGTGACAATGAGCATGGCTTCGAGCTTCTGGAGGTATTTATCGGTGCGCCAATCTTTGGCGAGTTCGACCGACGCACGTGCCAGTTGGCCCGGTGTGGCTTCGAGTTTCTTTTCCAGCCGTTCCAGGAGTGTGAAGGCGTCGGCAGTGGAGCCGGCAAACCCTGCCACGACATCGTGTCCGCCGGGCGCCAGGCGGCGGACCTTCTTGGCGGTGCCCTTGATGACGGTCTGACCCAGGCTGACCTGACCGTCGCCCGCGATGACGACGCGACCATTCTTGCGGACGCCGATAATGGTGGTGCCGTGCCAGGTCTCGGTCATGGGGCTCTCCTCGGGTTGGGGAGGGATATGGGACGATTGCGGGGGAAGTGCCAGGGTGGGTTGTGTGCTGCTGGAGCCGTGGGGGGGGGGGGGGGGGGGG
>JBCDCS010000147.1:0-7108 GCA_039181205.1 Pseudomonadota bacterium | reverse complement strand
TTTGCACGACTTTGTTTCTTTACCTTAGTAAAATGCTTGGTTTAGGGGTCCTGTTCACACGCTCATTCGTTCATGATCGAGTCGTGGTCGCTGGCCTTATGGAAGAACACTGGCTCGCACTCGATTGCGGTCGTGAAGGAAAAGGGGGATCGAAAATGATCTTAGCGCCAAAAATGGTGGCATCGCGATATATTGTGGCTCTGGGCGTGTTCGCGTCGGTCTTGGGGCTGACAAGCGGAGCAATTGCGCAGGAATCGGCGAGTGGTGAAGCGGGTTCAGGCGCCGCAACGCTGGCCATCGAATTGGATAACTTAGCGCAGGTCGAGGCCTCGTGTCGCCTGACCTTCGTGGCCCGCAACGGTTTGGAGACAGACGCCGACTCGCTCGTGGTTGAGGCGGTCGCCTTCGACTCGAATGGCGGCGTTGCCCGGATCGCCTTGTTTGATTTCGGCAGCTTGCCATCCAATCGAACGCGCGTGCGGCAGTTCGATTTGGGCGACATGGCCTGTGAGAATGTCGGCGCCGTGCTCGTGAACGGCGTGCAGAGTTGCGATGGGCCAGCCGGCTGCGCATCGGCGCTGTCAGTGTCATCGCGTGCGGATGGCGTGGACTTGATGCAATGACTCGGAGGAAGACGCCGTGATTATGATTGATCAACTCGTTGCCGCCTTTGTAGGCGTGCTGGAACTTGGTGGTCCGGTTGTGATGCTCCTGCTGGGTCTGTCTATCATCGTTCTGGCTGTGGTGCTCTACAAGCTGTGGCAGCACAGCCGGGCGCGGGTCGGACGGCACTATCACTTGCAGGCCGCGCTTGAAGCCTGGGATCGGGGCGACGGCGCTCTGGCCCGACGCGAAGCGCGGGCGAGCCGGTCGCATCTGGCGGTGCTGGCCGCGACTGCTCTTGATGCGCCAGGAGACAGCACCGACGCCGCGCGCCTGGAGGCCGAAGCGGAGGCAAATGTCGCGCGACTGGAAAGCGGGTTTCGCATTCTCGACACCGTTGCGCAGGTTGCGCCGCTTCTGGGCCTTTTCGGCACCGTTCTCGGCATGATCGATGCGTTCCGTGCGCTGCAGGCGGCGGGCGCGTCGGTGGACCCGTCGGTTCTGGCGGGCGGTATCTGGGTGGCGCTTTTGACCACTGCGGCCGGTCTGGCCGTGGCCATGCCGACCTCGATCATCCTCACCTGGTTCGAAAGCCGCACCGCGCGCGAACGCGATTTCGCCGATTTGATGCTGGCTCGCCTGCGCGCCCCGCAGGTCGGGCGCTTCGAGACGGCGGCTGCGGTCAATCCGGTGGAGCGTCCAGCCCATGCCTAAGCGCCGCGTCTACCGCCGGACGCTTTCGCTGACGCCGTTGGTGGACGTGATCTTTCTGTTGCTCTTGTTCTTCATGCTCACATCAACGTTTTCACGCTTTGGCGAAATAGAGATCTCGGCGGCGGCCGGGGGCGGATCGGGCGAGACACTCACCGACGCGGCTTTCCTGCAGCTTGGTCCAGATCGGATTTCGCTTGCTGGACGGGATGTGACGCTTGAGGAATTGCCGTCGCTTTTGGAAGATCGCCGGACTCTGGTTGCCTTGCGCGAAGGGGTCGATGCGCAACGTCTGATCGACGTTCTGGGTGTGTTGCGCGGCGTTCCTGGCCTCAACCTGACGGTGCTGCAATGAGCCGCCGCCACGCCACACCACGCCGCAAGCCTGAACCGGTGATCGCGCTGATCAACGTCGTCTTCCTGATGCTGATCTTCTTTCTGGTCGCCGGCACTGTGGCGCCGCCGCTTGATCCCGAACTGACGCTGGCATCCGGCGACGATCTGGAGGGTCGCGCGCCGCCGGATGCGTTGGTGCTTCGAGCCGATGGTACGCTGGTCTTCCGCGGTGTGGAGACCGATCCGGCTTCCTTCCTGGCCTCGCGTGGGGTCGAAGGCGATGAAGACGGGCAAGGCGCCGCCGCGCGGCTGGTCCCCGACCGAGCCGTTGATGCGGCGCGGTTGATGGAGGTCGCCCTGGCGCTCCGCGCCGCGGGGGCACCAGCGGTGATGGTCGTGGCCGAACGGGGGTTCGAATGATCCCAAGCTCGATACGTGTGGCCGGGCTCGCCCTGGCCGTTTCACTGGGCGTGCATGGGGCCGGATTGCTTCTGAACGATCGCCCGGAACCGGCTTTGGTCGCCGGCGGTAGCGGGGGCGCTGTCGCCGTGGACGGCACCGCCTTCGCGGATTTCGCCGAGGGCACCACCGACCCGGTCACGCCGGAGACCGCAGACCCTGCCGAGACAGCGGAGGCCGAGACACCGCCCCCACCGGATGCCATTCCCCCGAACGAGACCGAAGCGGACGCTGTTCCGCGTGCGGAGACGCCGGTTGCCGAAGCCCCAGAGGTGCCGTCCCAGACACCCGCAGCGGTGCCGGATGTCGCCGCCGCCCCGCCGGACGCGGCACCCAGCGCGGCTGCGGAGAACGCCGCCGCCGCCGTGCCACGCGTCGCGATCCCCGTTGCGCCTGACGCAACCGAAGCGGTGCCGAGCGCGACGGCGTCCGTCACGCCCCCGGTGGCGTCCAGTCCGGTCACGCCCATACCCGCCCCGGCTCCGAGCGCGCCCGCACCCGAGGCGGTTACGCCCGTTGCGCCGCAGGAGACCGTCGCCGCGCTTCCCCAGGAGGACGATGGTAGGACGCCGATCGTATCCGCCCGACCACGGGAGCGCCCGGCCAGTGTCGAAGCGCGCGCCGAGACCGTCCAAGCCGCTCGGGCCGCGGAACGGGCCGCCGAGCGAGAACGCCGGCAGACGCAGCAAGCTCGACAGGTCGACAGACCCCGCCAGCAAGCGGCCCCCACGCGGACGGGGAATGCCGATCGGAACGCCACCCGCGGCAGCGCAGGCGGGCAACGGACCGGCGCGGCCACCTCTTCCGGTCAGGCGAGAACCCAGGCCGCCGGCAACGCCGCGGTCTCCAACTATCCGGGCAAAGTTCGCACGTGCGTTGCCCAGGCCGCCCAACGCGCAAATGCGCGCGGCGGACGGGTCAACGTGGCTTTCCGCGTGGGTGGCAATGGACGAATCGGGTCGGTGAACGTGAGCGGCGATGAGCGCCTGGCACGTGCGGTCCGCCGTGCCGTCGGGGGCGCCCGATGCCCCGCGCCACCGCCGGGCGCCACGACCAGCTTTACCATCGCGGTCCGCGTTAACTGATCCGGCCCGTCCAGCCAGGACGCATCGCAGACGCGCTTGCGACCAGTTTCCCATCGCCAGACCGCCCGGATCTCGGTATCGCGCGCTGTGTCTCCACCCTGACCGATCTGGACGTTGCCTAAGGGCACCTATGGCGACGTTCCGGTTCACGACCGGATTGACGCAATTTCGTTAACGAATTTACCTCGCGGCGGAAGAACGCCCAGCCGTCCACGCAGATCGGTAAGCCAGGTGGCCCAGACACACTTGCATTCCTTTCGATGGCGACCGACATGGCCGATCCCGCACTCCAGACGTTTCTCAAGGACCGCGAAAGCCTGATCGCGATGGCGTGCCGCGTGGTGGAAAGCCGGGCGATCGCCGAAGAACTGGTCCAGGACACCTGGCTCCGCTGGGACAAGCGATCTTACCCCGCCGACAAGGCAAGGCCCATCTTCCGCCGGATTGTTGCGAACTTGGCCATTGACTGGACCCGCAGTCGCAAGACAGAGCGCCAGGTCCTCTCCGAGCTTCTGCTCGCCGATTCGCCGTCCGTCTGCAGCGAGCGGGTGGTGATCGCGCGTCAGGACCTGCGGCGTGTCATCGATGCCTTGGACCAGCTGCCGCGGCGGAGCGTCAAAGCCTTCCGCATGCGGTTCATCGATGGCCTCACCTCCGCTGAGATTGGACGGCGTCTGGGGATATCGCTGTCCCGGGCCCATGCGCTGACCGAGGAGGCGCTGGTGCAGATCGCGCTCAGCCAGGATGACTGACTTTTTTCAGGAAATCCGGTCCCGACACTCGTTATAGGAACAGAACCAGGCAAGCTGAGGCCATTGCCAGCCATGTCCGATCCCGACGAAGTCCGACGTGCCCGCGAGGCCGCGAATATCTTTCGACGCCTGAGCGAAGATCCAGACGATATCGAGGCGCAACGGGACCGGGACGTTTTCCTGGCGCGCGGTCCGGAGGAGCGAAAGACCTATGCCCGCATGTCGAGGGGTGTGGATATCGCGAAGAAGGGCGTTTCCTCAAAGAAGAAACCGCCTTACGCCCTGGCGGCCTTGGCCATTTTGGGCGGGGCCATCTACGCCGCCTACGAACCCCTTTCGATCCGCCTTCTGGCCGACGAACGCACGACGCTCCAGGCGCGGCAGGTGGCGCTCGCCTCCGGCGATGCGGTCAGCCTGGATGCCTCGACGGCTCTGATCGACCGGTCCAATGAGGAGGCCCGCCGCGTCGTCCTGTTGCAAGGCGCGGCCTTCTTCGACGTGGAGCGCGACGGCCGCGCCTTCCTGGTCGAGTTCGATGGGGTGACGATCGAGGTGCTGGGCACGGCCTTCGAGGTCGCCAAGATCGACGATACGACCATCGTGAGCGTCGCCGAAGGCATGGTCGATGTCCGGCTGCAAGGTGAGAGTTGGCAGTTGCAAATGGGCGACCGGCTGGAACTGACCGAGGCGGGCATCGCCGATATGCGGACCGTCGCGCCCGACAGCGTGGGCGCGTGGAAAGACGGGTTTATTATCACCGATGGTATGACCTTCGGTCAGGTGATCGATGTCATAGACCGCCGGGTGCCGGGACCCATCGTCATCACCGATCAAGACTTGGCCGAGACGGGTGTATCGGGCCGGCTGGATCTGTCGCGTCCGCGCGATGCGCTTCGTACCCTTGCGGCGACCAGCGACGCCCAGGTCCTGTCGGTCGGGCCTCTGGCCATCGTCTCGGGCCGCTGAGGGCGCCATCTGACGGGCCTTTGTCAGGATGCAGAACTTTTTTCAGGAAATTCTCAGTCCGCATCCGTCTTTTTACTGAATGACACTTTGCTGGGACGCAATTGGCGGGGGACAGACCATGACCATTTCACTTGCGCGTATCTCTTTGCATCGATCCGATCGGTCAGTCCGAGGCTGCGCGCCGCAACGAAAACACCCGGTATCCGCCGATCCGAACTCGACCACGGGCCGTATGAGGAGACTGCGAACGACGACGGCCATATCGGTCGTCGTTCTGGGTCTGGTTCCGTCCATTGGCCTGGCCGATGACGCCCGCTTCATCGAGGTGCCCGGCCAACCGCTCGCCGCCGCCTTGACCGAACTCAGCCGCGAAACCGGCCGCGCCGTGCTTGCCCGCAGCGATCTTGTCCAGGGCAAGAGAAGCAAACCAATTCGCGGTGTTCTTGCGCCCGCCGACGCCTTGCGCACGATGGTCGCCGAGGCGGGATTGGCCGTGGAAGAACTGCCGGACGAGAGCTTTGTCTTGACCATCCCAACTCAGGTGCAATCCACCCAGGACGCGGTTGAGTTGGAACCGCTCGTCCTCCAGGGCCGCCAGGGCGGCGGCGTTCCAGGCGCGTCCGGCGGCGGCGGTACGTTCGATATCTTCGAAGAAGAGCGGACGATCGAAACCATCGACGAAGAAGAAATCGAGCGCGCAAATATTGAAAGCATCAACGACGCGTTGGATTCGACAGCAAATGTTGTCGTTGTTGGCGAGATCACACCGAACACCCTGAACGTTACGGTTCGCGGTATCAGCGATGTCGGAAACGTCAATAGTACGGCGCCGACGACCGGGGTCTTTGTTGATGGCGTTCTGCGAAATCAAAGCGGAACTGCCGTAGGAACGAACTCGGCTCTTATCGACGTTGAGCGCGTTGACGTGTTTCTTGGCCCGCAGACGACGACCTTCAGCCGAGGGACCACCGCTGGTGCCGTCAATGTCGTCACGAAGAAGCCGACCGATGAGTTGGAATTTACCGTTGAAGGCGATATCGGAGCTTTCGAGACGAACGGAAACCCATTTGGCGGCGTGACTCTGATTGGGAATACACCGCTCCTGGATGATGGTCTGCTTTCGGCGCGTTTGGTGCTCTTCAGCAACGCGTCTAAAGGTTTCATTGAAGTCTTTGATGACGATGTATTCGACGATATCGAAACGGAGCAATTCGGTGGCCGCCTAAGCCTGCGGTCGCAACCGACTAACGACCTCACGCTTGATTTCCAGCTAGGGTATTCGCGGTCAGAATTTGATGATTCATTCTTGGTGTCTTTAGACCTTCTAGAAGAAGGTAAATTTGTCAGCTTCGAGGACCCGCTGAGCGAAGACACGAACGAAGATGTAACAATTAGGATTGGAGCACAATATGAGACAGCCATTGGTACATTCAGTTCCAATTCTTCGTTTCGGTTTAACGAGAACAACGCTAATTCTGATGGCGATGGTTTGGCGGCGATAGACGTCACTGAAGCCGATGTTGTGTTGACAACTCGCTCCTTCTCCCAAGAGTTCCGATATGACGGCGCGCCGCTGCAATTCGGCGGAATCCCCGGCGACATTGTCATCAATGCGGGCGCAAGCTTTACGTTTAACGACTTCGAAACATCCGACACGGTCAACTTTGGATCGGATATTAACGATCTTGTCCTGGCCGCCGTGTCCGCAGACCCGACCTTGCTGGCCCTGATAGATATTCCGGCAGGCATTGCGCCCGCGGACATCCCGGCGTTTATCGCTGCGCTACCTCCCGAGGCTTTCGGTTTTTTGGACACGGAAGACACACAAGAGATTATAAGCGTCAACGTGTATGGCGACCTCGCCTGGAGCCCGATCCCACAACTCGAATTGTCAGGCGGGCTGCGCTATTCCTTTGACCGGATCGAAACCAGCGATGAAACGGTGTCGACTGGTCCGCTCTCCGCGGCTGGCTTTCTTGATGCGCCGTTCTTTGAAGAAGGGGATGCGACGTTCAATTCCGTCACACCCCGTGCGTCGATCAGTTATGATTGGACGGACGATATCACGACATTCTTTTCCTTCTCTGTCGGGTTTAGGCCGGGCGGTATCAGCGAAACGCCGTTTGAAATTTTTGAGTTTGATGAGGAAATCACTCGCAGTTTCGAAGTTGGCCTACGAAGCCGGTTTTTCGACAA
>JBCDCS010000146.1:0-7113 GCA_039181205.1 Pseudomonadota bacterium | reverse complement strand
TGGGGATCGAACTCTTCATCGACCGCAAGCCTGAAAACTATGCGCTGACCGGTAACCGAAAGACGATGACCGAGGCCGAGGTCTTCGCGATGTTCGCGACCGAAGGAGGCAGCGAATGATGGACGGCGATTTGAACCCGCGCGGCTATGAAGACGCCCTCACAGGTGAGCAAAAGATCCGCAACTTCAACATCAACTTCGGTCCCCAGCATCCGGCGGCGCACGGCGTGTTGCGCTTGGTGCTGGAACTCGACGGTGAGATCGTGGAGCGGTGTGACCCGCATATCGGCCTGCTGCACCGCGGGACCGAAAAGCTGATGGAAAGCCGGACGTATTTGCAGAACCTGCCCTATCTGGACAGGCTCGATTACGTGGCGCCCATGAACCAGGAACATGCCTGGTGTCTGGCGATCGAGCGGCTGACCGGCGTCGAGGTGCCGCGGCGCGCGCAGCTCATCCGGGTGCTGTTCTGCGAGATCGGCCGCATTCTATCCCACATTCTCAACGTGACCACACAGGCCATGGATGTGGGTGCGCTGACCCCACCACTCTGGGGCTTCGAGGAGCGTGAGAAGCTCATGGTCTTCTACGAACGCGCCTGCGGGGCGCGGCTCCACGCGGCGTATTTCCGGCCCGGAGGCGTGCACCAGGACCTGACGCCCGATCTGATCGACGACATCGACGCCTGGTGTGACAGCTTCCCCGCCGTTCTGGACGATATCGACGGGCTCTTGACCGAGAACCGGATCTTCAAGCAGCGGAACGTCGATATCTGCATCGTGTCCGAGCAGGAGGTGATGGATTGGGGCTTCTCCGGCGTCATGGCGCGGGGGTCCGGTCTGGCGTGGGATCTGCGGCGCGCGCAGCCCTATGAATGCTATGACGAGTTCGAGTTCGGCGTTCCGACCGGGAAGAATGGCGATTGCTACGACCGCTATCTGGTCCGTATGGAGGAGATGCGGCAATCGCTGTCGATCATGAAGCAGGCCATCGCCAAGCTGCGCGAACCCGAGGGGCAGGGCGACGTGCTGGCGCGCGGCAAGATCACGCCGCCAACGCGGGGCGACATGAAGACGTCGATGGAAAGCCTGATCCACCACTTCAAGCTCTATACCGAAGGGTTCCACGTGCCCCCGGGCGACGTCTATGCCGCCGTCGAGGCGCCCAAGGGCGAGTTCGGCGTCTACATGGTGTCGGACGGGACGAATAAGCCGTACCGCGCGAAGCTGCGCGCGCCGGGGTATTTGCACCTGCAGGCCATGGACCACGTGGCCAAGGGGCACCAGCTGGCGGACGTGGCGGCGATTATCGGGACGTTGGACGTGGTGTTTGGGGAAATCGATCGGTGATAGCGGCAGCGCTAGCGTGGGCGAAGCAAGACGACAGCCCTTTCGCCAAAGTCCTAAATCGCTTTGGGCTGATCATTGTGTGGCTTGGTGTCATCCTGTTTTGGCACCACTTCTTCGATGACAGCTTCTTTCTTTCCAATTTTTTCTGGTTGGTTGCGAGCGGCGTGCTTCTGGGCGGCATCTCAGGCTATTTGTCCTACAGCGCGTTTGTGCCTGATCACCACAAGAACCATTCCGGCGCGGCCGTGATTGTCTGGGGTGGTGGCGTCCTGCTCGCATGCATCGTTGGCTTCCTCGCGACACTGCTGGTGCAGGCATCGGAGTGCGTCGTGTCGATGACCAACAGTGAAAATCTAAAGGTCGCTCTTTTGGATCCCGACTGTAAGGAGCAGCAGATCGTGCGCTTGTACTCGGCATTGCAGCCCTGGCAGACGGGTATAGGCGCGACAATCGGACTTTTGGGCCTCGCTTGGTCCACCATGTATCGCTCAGTTTACGAAGACTGGATTAAACACCAGCCAGCAGAGGCAAACTCCTAATGCTTCGCCGCCTCCACGCCGACCAGCCCGAAACCTTCGCCTTCACGCCAGCCAACCAGGCCTGGGCCGAGGCGCAGGTCACGAAGTATCCGGAGGGCCGCCAGGCCAGCGCGATCATCGCGCTGCTTTGGCGTGCGCAGGAGCAGGAGGGGTGGCTGACGCGCCCGGCCATCGAATATGTCGCGGACATGCTGGGGCTCGCCTATATCCGGGCGCTGGAAGTGGCGACGTTCTACTTCATGTTCCAACTCCAGCCCGTCGGCAAGGCGGCCCATATCCAGATTTGCGGAACGACGCCCTGCATGCTGCGCGGTTCCGAAGACCTGGTCGCCGTCTGCAAGGAAAAGATCGCCTCGAAACCCCATGAGGTGTCCGAAGACGGGATGCTGTCCTGGGAGGAGGTCGAGTGCCTCGGCGCCTGTTCCAACGCGCCCATGGCCCAGATCGGCAAGGATTACTACGAAGACCTGGCGCCGGAGAACTTCGGCGAACTTGTTGAAAGGATGCGGAACGGCGAGGTGCCGACCCCGGGCCCCCAGAACGGCCGCTGGGCGTCCGAGCCGGAAGGCGGGGTGACCTCCCTGAAAGACCACGCGGCGAAGCCGGACCATGCGTCAAATGCCTCGGTCACTCTGGCCACCGACATCGGCGACACGCTCAAGCGGATCGATGGAACAGAAGTTCCGCTGCGGGCACCCTGGCAAGGGCCGGAAACAGCCGACCCCGATCCGGTCGCGGCGGAGCGCGATCCCATGATGCCGCCGGATGGACCGGACGGCCATCAAGGTGGTCGGACCGCCGGCGATGAGGCCGCGCCGCGGAGCCGCGGTGACAGCAGTGACGGGCACGGCAATGTCCGGGGGTCGGATGCGACGGCGCTGGGGCGGCCAAAGACCGATTCGGTGATCGATGCCCCCGAATCTGACGAGGCCGAAGGCACGTCGGCCCATGCCAAGAGGCCCGAGGCTCTGGAGGGACCGCGCGACGGCAAGGCCGACGATCTGAAGCGCATCAAGGGCATTGGGCCCAAGCTGGAAGAGTTGTGCAACGGCCTCGGTTTCTATCATTTCGACCAGATCGCCGGTTGGACGGCGGATGAAATCGCGTGGGTCGATAGCAACCTGGACGGCTTTAAGGGCCGGGTGACTCGTGACGAATGGCCGAAACAGGCTAAAGTCCTTGCCCAAGGGGGAGAGACGTCGTTTTCTGCCCGCGTCAAGAATGGGGATGTCTACTGAGCTCGACACTCCCACCAGCTCGGAGTTTTGAGACATGGACAAATCGACCCGCCCCATCGGGACCCTTGAAAGCACCGCGATCTGCGCCGGTGTCGCGGCATTGGCGGGCGTCGGCTCGGCCTTCCTGCTGATGTTCATCTGGGATTGGTCGATCTTGCAGGGGATTTTCGGGGGCGTCGTCGTGGCCACTGTGCTGACGCCGGTGCTGATCGCGACCATGGGGCGGCCCCATTCGGACCCGGCTGCGCCGAAAAGCGATGTGGAGCGGCGGGACGTCATGGCCGAGGCGGCTGCGAAACGAGCCAACCTGGTGCCGCGCAATGTGAATGCGCCGTCGCCGCACAAGGACAGCATTGATTTTTCACTGATTTCCGACCCGCGATCGGACAACATGACATCGCCGCGCGTCAACAAGGCCCTGAGCGGTGAAACCGCCAGCACACCGGTGGCGGAGGCCCCGGCCGCGGCGCCTGCGGCTGCCCCGGCTGCCGCGCCTGAACCGGCCCACGCGCCCGAACCGGTTTCGGAGCAGGTCCACACGCCGGAACCTGCCGCAGCCCCGGAGCCGACACCCGCGCCAGCAACCGCGCCCGCCGCCGAAACCGCGTCACCTGCCTCCGGCGCCGATGTGCCCTCCGGCCACGAGAAGAAACCCGAAGCATTGACGGCCGCGCGGGACGGCAAGGCCGACGATCTCAAGAAAATCAAAGGGGTCGGCCCCAAATTGGAGAAGGTCTGCAATGAGTTGGGCTTCTACCACTACGATCAGATCGCCAATTGGTCGGCCGAAGAGGTCGCATGGGTCGATCAGAACCTGACCGGGTTCAAAGGTCGCGTGACCCGCGACGACTGGGTCGCCCAGGCGCGTCTTCTGGCATCGGGCGGGGAGACCGAGTTTTCGAAGAAGGTCGACGAGGGTGGGGTGTATTGACGCCATATATCCCGGGCGCTTGACGCCCCCGCGACCGGCCTGTTGAAGGAGGCTCGATATGAGCGAGCCTTCTGAAACCAACGCCGAAGTCGCGCGCCGGCAACGTAACGTCGCGATACTGATCGTGGGCACGATTGTGGTCTGGATGCCCTTTCAAGCCCTTGGTGCCTATGCGAACCTACCTGTGCGATTGATGGGGCTGGCCGATTTGGTCGCGCTCGCCCTGCTGGGGTGGGCATTGTTCATGCTCTGGGGCATCCGACGGCTCCGGCGTGGGAAGGAGTGACGACGATGCTGAACGACCAGGACCGCATCTTCACCAACATCTACGGGATGCACGACCGCTCGCTCAAAGGCGCCCAGGCGCGCGGCCATTGGGACGGCACGAAGGACCTGATCGCGCTGGGCCGCGACAAGATCGTCCAGATCATGAAGGATTCCGGCCTGCGCGGGCGCGGCGGCGCCGGGTTCCCGACGGGGCTGAAATGGTCGTTCATGCCCAAAGAAAGCGACGGCCGCCCCGCCTATCTGGTCGTGAATGCCGACGAATCCGAGCCGGGGACCTGCAAGGACCGGGAAATCATGCGGCACGATCCGCATACCCTTGTGGAAGGCTGCCTTTTGGCCAGCTTCGCCATGGGGGCCCATGCCTCCTACATCTATATCCGCGGGGAATACATCCGCGAGAAGGAAGCCCTGCAGAACGCCATCGATGAGGCGTACGACGCGGGTCTGCTGGGCAAGAACGCGGCCCAGTCGGGTTGGGATTTCGACCTTTACCTGACCCACGGGGCGGGCGCTTACATCTGCGGTGAGGAGACTGCCCTGATCGAGAGCCTGGAGGGCAAGAAGGGCATGCCGCGTATGAAGCCGCCGTTTCCGGCGGGTGCGGGGCTTTATGGTTGTCCGACGACGGTGAACAACGTCGAAAGCATTGCGGTCGTGCCGACCATCCTGCGACGCGGGGCGGAGTGGTTCGCCAGCTTTGGGCGCGAGAACAACAAGGGCACGAAGCTCTTCGCCGTTTCCGGCCACGTGAACCGGCCCTGCGTAGTCGAAGAGGCCATGTCGATCACCTTCGAGGAGTTGATCGAGACCCATTGCGGCGGCATCCGGGGCGGCTGGGATAACCTGAAGGCGGTGATCCCGGGCGGGTCATCGGTGCCGATGATCCCCGGCAAGGCGATGCGCGAGGCGATCATGGATTTCGATTACCTGCGGGAGCAGCAATCGGGCCTGGGCACCGCCGCCGTGATCGTCATGGACAACTCCACCGATGTCATCAAGGCGATCTGGCGCCTGGCGGCCTTCTACAAGCACGAAAGCTGCGGCCAGTGCACGCCGTGCCGCGAAGGGACCGGCTGGATGATGCGCGTCATGGATCGCCTGGTGCGTGGCGAGGCCGAAGTCGAGGAGATCGACATGCTGCTCGATGTGACCAAGCAGGTCGAGGGCCATACGATCTGTGCCTTGGGCGATGCCGCGGCCTGGCCGATCCAGGGGCTGATCCGGCACTTCCGCGACGAAATCGAGGATCGGATCAAGCACAAGCGTCCGCCGGCGGTGCCAGCGTTTGCGGCCGAATAGGCTCAGCGAATCGCGCAGGAGTTGCACCGGACGCTATGACCCGGCATTGAATGCGCCGATGTTAAGTCGATTAGCCCCTCTGCCTGTCTGGTCCGTCGCGAAGCGGGTGGTGGGCGTATGGGCCGTCGCGGTGATGTTCGCCATCGCGATGTCGGCACCCGGATGGGCACAAAGCGCTGACGCAGCTAGGTCGAACGAGACGTCCCTGGCGCCCTATGCCCTGGCCCTGGCGGTGATGGCCAGTTGGGCGATCCTGATGACGGTTTTGCTGTTCCTGTCAGTCGCCGGAACGCCGAAGGCGAAGACCGAGAGCGGTCATCCGGTCCGCGACTATTCCGACCCGGCTTATCGCCGGAACCGCGCGTTCCAAAACGCCATCGAGACGACCGGCCCGTTCCTGGCGGCGATCCTTGCCGCGATCCTGGTCGGGGCTTCGCCGTTCTGGACCAATCTTCTCGCTTTGATCTTCCTGGTTGCCCGCATGGCCATGGCGGCCGTGCATATCGGCACCGAGATCCAGCCGCTTCGATCCGCGCTCTGGGGCATCGGGTTGCTCTGCATCATCGGTCTGGCGCTTATGGCACTTTTCGGGGCGTTCGCGCTGTGATCCGGATCGCATTCGCCGTCGTCACGCTGGCTACACCGGCGGCCGCCGACCAATTGCCGCCGCCCGACTATTTCGTGACGTCGGCCTTTGCCACGTCCACGGCCCAGGCCATCGCCGTCTCCTGCTCGACGCTGTCCATCAATCCGGTCGCCATGTCCCAGTACACCGACGCGGTGCTGGCCGCGCTCGAGGCCGATGGTTTCACCCAGGATAACCTGGCGGAGCGCATGGCCGACCCTTCCGACGCCATCGCCGTTCTGCAATCGGACTTCCTGGAACGCCACGATCTTGCCGATGGCGCATCGGAAGACCGGGTTTGTGCAGCTGGGCGGCTGGAAATCGAGGATGGCACGGAACTGGGTGCATTGCTGACAGAGGTCGAACCATGAGACGGAGTTTGGGCATTGTGCTGGTCGCCAGCTTGGCGCTGAGTGGATGCGGGATCGCGCGGAGTTTGGGCGATGGCGTGTCCAGCCTGGTTAGACCACTACCTGGCATAGGCGGCCCCAGCGTGCGGCGCGGGGTCGTCGAGGTGTCTGGCATCCGATTCCGCACACGGGTGACGGCGACGAGCGAAGATCGCCGCAGCTTCAACACATCCACACCCGGCGCGGTGCAGGCGCCCCAGGCCGCCGCCGAAGCCGGACGAACCCAGGCGATCACCTATTGTCTGCGCACGTTCGGCGGCTCGCAGATCCAATGGACCGTCGGGCCCGATGTGGAGCCCGAGGACATTGTCCTGGATGAAGCCGGCACCCTGATCCTGGCGGGCCGATGCGTGACCCGGTGACACTGCGTAAATTGGCTTAAGTGGCCTTCGATTCCCTTTGTGAAAGCGACTCCGCGACGATGCACCCGCTGGT
>JBCDCS010000145.1:0-7115 GCA_039181205.1 Pseudomonadota bacterium | reverse complement strand
TCGGGCAGGGCGTGGGATTTGGCGATGACCGGCTGGCCGTTCAGTGTGCCTTGGAAGGCCCACCGGCGGGCGCCGCCGGGCAGGGGGTGCAGGTCTTGGACCGGGCCCCAGGCCGAGAGGTCGGGAGGAAGCGCCCGGCGAGAATCTGGCGGGTGTTTTGTTTCCTTCAGGGTGTCCTCCGTCTTGGGCGCCGGAGATAACGACGGGATGTTTCGCATCTATCCGACCTGCCTGAGCGGGATGGCAGCGGTCAACGAAGCGTTTTGGGTCGAGAGTCCGGCGTGTTAGGCTCTCCTGGTACAGACCCTGGGAGGGTCGATGGGACTGAGATGGTTGTCATCCCTATTCGGCGTCATCGCGGCCGGTTTTCCGGCGGCGGCGGATGTTGCCTTTTCGGACCTCTACCTCGCCGCGATCCGGGGGGAGGCGGAGAAGGTGGAGGCCATCCTGCTTTGGGGCGCGGACCCGAACGAGCCGGGGTGGCTCGGCCTCACGCCGCTGTCGGCGGCCATGCGAAGCTGCGCGGCCACGCCCGAAGTCGTCTATGCGCTCACCAAGGGTGGGGCCGATATCGAGGCGCGGTCGGGTGCCGGCGCGACGCCGCTGATGCTGGCCTGGCAGATGGGGCGACCCGATCTGGCGGAGATGCTGCTTGCGCTGGGCGCCGATCCGAAGGCGCGCAACATGTATGGCGATACGGCCGAGGAATACGCGCTCTATTTTTCCGGCCAATTGCCGGACGAGGCGTTCGCGACGCTGCGATTCACGTCGCTCGGCCTCGTGCGCAAATCCGGCGATGGGTCGGAAATGTGCGGGCCGGCGTAGGAACCGGCCGCGCCATTAGCTGCCGAACACGCGGGTGAGTGCGCCGTCCACGGCTTCGGTGATGGCGTCGATATCGTCTTCGGTGGCGATGAGCGCCGGGCTGAAGAGAAGCGTGTTGTTGAAGCCGGGGACCGAGCGGTTGGAGGCGCCGATGACCACGCCCTGGGCCATGCAATCGGCCACGACGGCCTTGACCTGGGCTTCGGGCGCGGGCGTGCGGTCTTCGCGGTCGGTGACCAGTTCCGTGCCCGCGAAGAGGCCCTTGCCGCGGACCTGGCCGATGATCTGGTGGCGTTCGGCCAGGGCGTTCAGGTTGGCTTGCAGGCGCTCGCCCATGGCGGCGGTGTTTTCGATCAGCTCTTCGCGTTCGATGATGTCCATGTTCTTGAGCGCGGCCACGGGGCCGGCCGCGCAGCCGCCGAAGGTGGAGACGGCACGGAAGAAGTTCATCGGGTCGTCTGGTGCGGACTTGAACGTGTCGAACACGTCTTCGGTGGTCACCACGCAGGAGATGGCGGCGTAGCCCGAGGCCACGCCTTTGGCCATGGTCACGATGTCGGGCTTGATCGGGTAATGCTGGTAGCCGAACCAGGTGCCGGTGCGGCCGATGCCGCAGACGACTTCGTCGATGTGCACGAGCAAGTCGTATTTATCGACGATTTCCTGAACCCGTTCCCAATAGCCGGGCGGCGGGACGATGACGCCGCCGCCGGCGGTGATGGGTTCCAGGCAGATGGCGCCCACGGTATCGGGGCCCTCGGCCAGGATCACCTCTTCGATGGCATCGGCGGCGCGGCGACCATACGCCTCACCCGAGAGATCGCCCCAGCCCTGTTCGCGGTTGCGGTATTCCAGGCAATGGGGGACGCGGACGAAGCCCGGCGCGAAGGGGCCGTATTGCATGTTGCGTTCGTCTTGGCCGCCCGCGGACATGGCCCCGATGGTGGTGCCGTGGTAGTCGCGGTCGCGGTAGAGGATTTTCCATTTCTTGCCGTCATGGCGCGTGTGGGCGATCTGGCGGATCATCTTGAAGGCCTGTTCGTTCGCCTCGGATCCCGAGTTGGTGTAGAAGACGCGGCTCATGCCGGGCATCTTGTCCGTCAGACGTTCGGCGAAACGGGACCCTGGAATAGAACCAAGGGTTTGCGCGAAGTAGTTCATCTTGACGAGCTGGTCGCGCACGGCGTCGGCGATCTCGACCCGGCCATAGCCCACATTGACCGTCCAGACCCCGCCCGAGACCGCATCGAGATGCTCCTTCCCGTGTTGGTCCCAGACCCGCATGCCTTTGCCTTCGACGATGATCCGGGGATCGGTCGTCTCCAGCGGTTTGTGGGGCATAAGGTGGTGCCAGATATGCTCCCGGTCGGCTTCGACCACGGCTGACAGGTCGTTGGGGGATAGGTCGTCCATGGTCTCGCTCCTTTCCTGGGCGCCGTGCGGCGCGATTGATGGATGAGGGGGCAGATGGGCCGGAAAGGCAAGCCCCCACACTTGCGTGCTTGTCAGATGGGCTGCGCCGGTCCTAGGCTGAGCGTTGCCATTTCTAGCCCGGGCGAGTCGGGCAGCGGAATGGGGCCGGAATCTCAGAATTTCCGGGAGTGACCAATAGGGAGACGTCACCATGACAATCAAAACGAAGCTGATGGGGGCTACGGCCGCCCTGACCCTGGTTGCCGCAGGCCAGGCCGCCGCCGAAGAAATCACGGTCGCGTACTTCCTGGAATGGCCGATGCCGTTCCAATACGCCAAGGCCAACGGCACCTATGAGGAGGAACTGGGTGTCGACATCAACTGGGTGGCGTTCGACACCGGCACGGCCATGTCGGCGGCGATGGCGTCGGGCGATGTGCAGATCGCGGTGAGCCAGGGCGTGCCGCCCTTCGTGGTGGCCACGAGCGCGGGCCAGGATTTGAAGATCGTAGATGTGGCGGTGAGCTATTCGGAGAACGACAATTGCGTCGTGGCCGAGGCGCTGGAGATCGACAAAACGAACGCGACAGACCTGAACGGCAAGCGGATCGGTGTGCCGATCGGCACGGCAGCGCATTACGGTTTCTTGAGCCAAATGAACCATTTCGGAGTCGACCTTGCCTCGATCGAGATCGTGGATATGGCGCCCGCCGATGGCGCGGCGGCGTTTGCTCAGGGCTCGCTTGACGCGGTCTGCGGTTGGGGCGGCGCCCTGCGGCGGATGAAGGAACACGGCAACGTGCTGCTGACCGGCGCAGAGAAGGAAGAGCTGGGCATCCTGGTCTTCGACGTGACGTCGGCGCCCGCGGATTTCGTGGCCGAGAGCCCCGATCTGTTGGCCGATTTCCTGCGTGTGACGGCCGAAGCGAACGCCCAGTGGAACAGCGGTGCTGACGCCCAGGCGGAGATGCTGCCGGTGATCGCCCAGGATGCGGGGATGGAGATGGAGGCTGCAGAGGCGACCATCGCGACCTTCGTCTTCCCGTCGGTCGAAGACCAGTTGGGCGAGCGTTGGCTGGGCGGTGGCGCGCAGGACTTCATGAAGGGCGTCGCGGGTGTCTTCAAGGATGCGGGATCGATTCCCCAGGCGCTCGACACCTATGAGGACGCGGTGGATACCCAGCCGCTCTCGGCGGTTTCCGGAAGCTGATGCGACAAAAGGCCGGGGGTGACCCCGGCCTTTTTCCGACGGGCCCGTTTGGGCGACCGGAGAGAAGGAATTCCCCATGTCCGGATTGACGATCGAGAACCTCTCGATGCGGTTCGACCTGCCCAATGGCAGCCATGTGCAGGCGTTGAAGGACGTGTCACTGGCGTTGAAGCCGGGGGAGTTGATGTCCGTGCTGGGGCCATCCGGCTGCGGAAAGACCACGCTTCTGAACATCGTGGCCGGATTTCTGGCGCCGACCGAGGGACGGGTGGTCATGAACGGCCATGACGTGCTGGGCCCGGATGCCGAGCGGGGGATGGTGTTCCAGCAGGGCGCGCTTTTCGAATGGATGAGTGTGCGGGACAATGTGGAATTCGGGCCGCGCATGAAGGGCGTGCCGGTGGCCAAGCGGCGCGAGACCTCGGATCATCTTCTGGAGGTGACGGGACTGCGCGAGTTCAAGGACAAGGCGATTTATGAACTGTCGGGTGGGATGCAGCAGCGGGTGGCGTTGGCTCGGTGTCTGGCGAACGACCCCGATGTGATCCTGATGGATGAACCGCTGGGCGCGCTCGACGCGCTCACGCGGGAGAAGATGCAGGGGCTGGTGCTGAAGCTCTGGAAGGAGACCGGTAAGACCGTGATCCTGATCACCCATTCGGTGGAGGAGGCGCTGCTTCTGGGCGAGCGGCTTTTGGTCATGGCGCCCCGGCCGGGGCGGATACATCGGGAGTATCGTTTGCCGTTTGCCGATGCGGGCGTGGAAGCCGATCTGCGCGAAGTGAAGAAGATGCCCGATTTCGGGGTCAAGCGGGACGAGATCCTGTCGATGATCTGGGAAATGGAAGAAGAAATTATGGGCCGGACGGAGAACGCATGACGGGGATCATTCTTCTGGCGCTGTATGTGGCGCTGTTTGTCGGCGCCATGCTGCTCGTTGGGCTGATCGCGAAGGGGCGCGAGCGGCATGATTTCACGTCGCTCAAGACGGTGACCTTCGGGGATGAAAGCGCGGTGCGGCCGAACCGGGCGGCGTCGATCATCTCCGTGGTGGTGATCTTCCTGCTTTGGGGGGCTTTTACGGGCTCGGTGGTCGCACCGGTCCACGTGCCGGGGCCCTATATCGGCGAGGGTGGCTTTACCTACACGGCGCGGAATGCGTCCGGGTCGGAGGATGACGCCGAGGTCCGCTTCATCGTGCATCCTGTGGGTGAGGAGGCGGAGCCGCCCATCCTGGACGAGGGCGATGGGTTCGCCAAGAACGACGTGGGCACCATCGGGGCCTATCGCACGGAGCTTTTCCGGATCACCCGCAACGATGAGGGCGAGGCGGAAGTGATTGCCGTGAACGGCACGCCGATCGCCACGGGTGAGACGGTGTCCATCGAGAATGCCAGCGTGACGCTGACGCCGCGCGGGTCTTTGAACGTGGAACCGGATTCGGGGTTCCAGATGGAGTCGATCTGGCTGCCTGCGCCCGAAGAGGTCGTCGCGGCCTTCGTGGATATTGCGCAGAACGGATATCAGAACTTCACCTTGATCGAGCATCTGGGCTGGTCGTTGATCCGGGTGTTGGTGGGGTTTGCCCTGGGCGCGCTGGTGGGCATCCCGCTGGGTTATGCCATGGGGCTGTCGGGCTGGTTCCGGGGCTGGTTCGATCCGATCGTGGAATTCATGCGGCCCGTGCCGCCCTTGGCGCTGATCCCGCTGGTGATCATCTGGTTCGGCATTTGGGAGACAGGTAAGATCGTGCTGCTGTTCCTGGCGGCCTTGTGGATCATGGCGATTGCGGCCCGCGCGGGCGTGTCGGGCGTGGCCATCGCGAAGGTGCATGCGGCCTATTCGCTGGGCGCGTCGAAGTGGCAAATCCTGCGGCATGTGATCATTCCCAATTCCCTGCCGGAGATTTTCACCGGGGCGCGGGTGGCCATGGGCGTGTGTTGGGGGACGGTCGTGGCCGCCGAACTGGTGGCGGCGCAGAAGGGGGCAGGGATGATGATCATCGCGGCGTCCAAATTCCAGCTGACCCAGATCGTGATCATGGGGATCATCCTGATCGGGCTGATCGGCTACGGGATCGATATCCTGATGCGCAAGGCCGAGACCTGGTTGGTGCCCTGGAAGGGGCGGGCGTGAGGCTGGGGCTTTAGCCCAAATGCAGGTGGGGGCGAGAAGGACCGGCCGCCGACGGATCGATGAGACCCCGTTTTGGGGATGTGGGGTTCGTTTAGGCCTGGAACGAACGTTGATTTGCTGGAGGTAAGCCTGTCCATTAACGGGCCGAGGTGCGGCGATCCGGCAGGTGTTCTAGGGCACGTTATGGCTACGACACCCGAACAAGCTCCCAGCGAGGCGCCAACGCCAACCAGATCGCCGGGCCCGGTGGGCGGTCGCCAGCGGGGCGCCATTGGTTCGAGGACCCCTGGCGGCGCAATGGACCGGCGCCCTGTGGGCTTGAGTCCGGTCCGGGGAAAGCGCGGATGTTGGATATAAGGCCCCGGCAGGAATAGCCGCGGGTGGTTCAAGACCACCCCATCGGCGCCGCTTGTGGGGGCCTTCTGTGGGGCCTAGAAGGCGGTCCATGTCCGATGAAGCGTCTCTGATCCAATTGGCCCGAGAGGGTGGCGCGCAGATCCAGCCGGAGCCGCTGGATCTGGGCACGCGCGTCCGCGAAATCCGCAAGTCGCGGGGCTGGACGCTGGAGCGGGCGGCCCAGCAGGCGGGGCTGGCGCGCTCTACGCTGTCGAAGATCGAGAACGGGCAGATGTCGCCCACCTATGATGCGCTCAAGAAGCTGGCCACGGGGCTCGAGATCGGGGTGCCGCAGCTTTTCACGCCGCCCACCAGGGGCCAGGTGATGGGCCGCCGAGACGTGACGCGGGCGGGCGAGGGGCAGGCCCATGTCACCACGACCTATGAACACGAGCTCCTAGCGGGCACGCTGACCCGGAAATCGATGTTGCCCTACCGGGCGCGCATCCGGGCCCGGTCATTCGAGGAATTCGACGGATGGGTGCGCCACGACGGCGAAGAGTTCCTGCTCGTCCTGACGGGGACGATCCTGCTTTACACGGAATTCTACGAACCGGTGGAGATGAAGCGCGGCGACAGCGCCTATTATGACGCTTCCATGGGGCACAACGTGATCTCGACCTCGCCCGAGGACGCGACCATCCTGTGGGTCACCGCCTTGAGATAGAGTTGATGGGGGATGGCACGAGGCGCAGGGTTTCTTCGATATCGGTCAGCACGCCACCCTGGACGTTCACCTGAATGTCCGGGAATTCGCGCAGCGTTTCGAGGAAGGCCTGACGCCGGGCGAGGGGATCGGCCTGGGTGAGCGACAGGCGCATGGTCAGATCCGACAGCGCCTTCCGGTATTCGAGTTGGTAGAAATAGTATTCGTCCACGCTGAGCGCGGCATCGGCCTGCCCATCGGCAGAGATCAGGCGGACGCGGCCCGATGCCCCGCGGGTGAGGACGGGGAAGTCGAACCAGGCAATCTCTGGGTCGAAGTTCGGCTCGATATCAATGGGGTCGCTGGCGGCGGCCGGATGGGCCAAGAGCAATGCGGCGAGCGCGATGGCGGGGCGGAGGAGCATGATCGGTGTCCTGTCAGTGAGGCTTGGGAGAAAAGGTAGCGCGGAATGGGGCTTAAGGGAACGCC
>JBCDCS010000144.1:0-7120 GCA_039181205.1 Pseudomonadota bacterium | reverse complement strand
CTTCGCGGGCTTCGTGTCCAAGGACGCCATTATCGAGGTCGCCTATGTGGGGTCCACCGGGGCGTTCTGGGCGCTGGTCGTGGCCGCCATGTTCACCAGTTTTTATTCCTGGCGCCTGATGTTCCTGACCTTCTACGGCACACCCAGGGGCGACAAGCACACCCACGAGCACGCCCACGAAAGCCCTGCGACCATGACCGCCCCCTTGGGTGTGCTGGCCGTGGGCTCGATCCTGGCAGGTATGGTCTTTTACGGTCCCTATTTCGGCAGCCAGGAGAAGATCGATAAGTTCTTCGGCATCACCTCCGTCGTCGAGGCTGCCCATGGCGACGAGGCCGGGCATGCGACCGATGAGGCCCACGGAGATAGCCATGGCGACGACAGCCATGCCACGGATGACGCCCACCATGGCGACGACAGCCATGCCAGCGACAGCCATGGGGACGGCCACGGCGATGCCCATGACCGCCCACATCAGACGCCGGGCGACGGCGCGATCTATGTCGGCGACGATAATCACGTGATCCACGAGGCCCACCTGGTCCCGAAATGGGTGAAGGTCTCCCCCTTCGTGGCCATGCTGCTTGGCTTCGTCGGCGCCTGGATCGCCTATATCCGCGCCCCATCCCTGCCACGCCAATGGGCGGCCAATGCCGACCTCGCCTACCGGTTCCTTCTGAACAAATGGTACTTCGACGAAGCCTATGATGCGATCTTCGTCCGACCCGCTCGCTTCCTGGGCCGATTCCTGTGGAAGAAGGGCGACGGCGCCGTCATCGATGGTGGCATCAACGGGCTCGCCATGGGCATCGTTCCGTTCGTCACCCGCGCGCTGAACAAGGCGCAGTCCGGTTACATCTTCACCTATGCCTTCGCCATGGTCATCGGGATCGTGATCCTGATCTCCTGGACGACTATCGGGTTGGGGAACTGACCATGACGTTTGTTCTCTTCGTTGTCCTCCTGGTCGGAGCCCTGGTGATGTCATACGGCGGCATCGCTTGCGGGATTTGGAAGGCACAAGATGAACAGCGATCCCAAAACGGGGCGCCGTTCCATGGCGGGAAACGTGCGGCGGTCGGCGTCGTCTCCGTTGGTGCCATACTCTACGGCGCGGCGGGCGCGATCCTCTGGCATTGGAGCGTGGCGATGACCGCCGCTCTCCTGGTTTTGATCGTGGGCTTCGCGGCGTTCTCGACCGAGGAGAAGCTGGATGGATAACCTCCTCTCCATCGTCACCTTCACCCCGCTCATCGCGGCTTTTATTCTTGCGGTGTTCCTGCGTGGCGAAGATGAGGCCGCGCAGCGAAACGCCAAATGGCTGGCGCTCGGCGCCACGACGTTCACCTTCCTTGTTTCGCTGTTCATCCTCGCCGGCTTCGATCCATCCGATCCGGGCTTCCAATTCGTCGAGGAACGGGAATGGATCGCGGGCCTCACCTATAAGCTGGGCGTCGACGGCATCTCGGTTCTGTTCGTGATGCTGACGACTTTCCTCATGCCCCTGGTGATCGCCGCTTGCTGGGACGTGACGACCCGGGTGAAGGATTACATGGTCGCGCTCCTGGTGCTCGAAGGGCTGATGATCGGCGTGTTCGTGGCGCTGGATCTGATCCTCTTCTACCTGTTCTTCGAAGCGGGCCTGATCCCGATGTTCCTGATCATCGGGATCTGGGGCGGGAAGGACCGGATCTATGCGTCCTTCAAGTTCTTCCTCTATACGCTGCTCGGCTCGGTCCTGATGCTGGTGGCGATGATCGCCATGTTCGTCGATGCGGGCACCACGGACATCACCGTCCTGCTGACCCACGAATTCGCCTTCGCGCCTTTGAACGTGCTGGGCATCCAGGTTGTCGGCGGCATGCAGACCCTGCTCTGGCTGGCGTTCTTCGCCAGCTTCGCGGTCAAGATGCCCATGTGGCCGGTCCACACCTGGCTGCCCGATGCCCACGTCCAGGCACCCACGGCTGGTTCCGTCGTGCTGGCGGCGATCCTTCTCAAGATGGGCGGTTATGGCTTCCTGCGGTTTTCGCTTCCGATGTTTCCCGTGGGTTCCGAGGTGATGGGGCCGCTCGTGCTCTGGCTGAGCGCCATCGCCATCGTCTACGCGTCGCTGGTGGCGATGATGCAGGACGACATGAAGAAGCTCATCGCCTATTCTTCGGTCGCCCATATGGGTTTCGTGACCATGGGCATTTTCGCCGCCAACCAGCAGGGCGTCGATGGCGCCATTTTCCAGATGCTCAGCCACGGTTTCATCTCCGGCGCGCTCTTCCTGTGTGTCGGCGTGGTCTATGACCGGATGCATACCCGAGAGATCACCGCCTATGGCGGCCTGGTGAACCGGATGCCGGCCTACGCGCTGATCTTCATGCTCTTCACCATGGCCAATGTGGGCCTGCCTGGCACGTCGGGCTTCGTTGGCGAGTTCCTGACCCTGGTCGGCGTCTTCCAGGCCAATACCTGGGTCGCGCTCGTCGCCTGCACCGGCGTGATCCTGTCGGCGGCGTATGCACTCTGGCTCTACCGCCGGGTCGTGTTCGGTGATCTGATCAAGGAAAGCCTCCGCTCTATCACCGACCTGACCGCCCGAGAGAAGGCCATCTTCGCGCCCCTGGTCCTGTTCACCATTCTTTTGGGCGTCTATCCCGCGCTCGTCACCGACATCATCGGGCCGTCCGTCGCCCAGCTCGTCGCCAATTACGACATCGCCACCGCCGACCTCGTGCTGACCCACGATGTGGCGGGTGTCGATCACTAGAGGTCCAAGCCATGATCGCCTCCGACCTGGAAATCATCTTGCCCGAGATCGTCCTGTCGATCTTCGCCATGGGCGCACTTCTGGGCGCCGTCTATACCAGCAAGGACGCCCTGACCCGCCCCCTGATCTGGGCCACGGCGGCGGTCCTGGCGGTGGTCGCCTTCGTCATCGCGGTGGGCGGGGATATGGGCACCGGGTTCAATGGGATGATCGTCAAGGACGGCTTTGCCCGCTTCGCCCAGGTGGTGATCCTGCTATCGGCCGCCGCAGTGCTGCTGATGGGGCAGGATTATATGGCGCGGTCGGGCCTGATGAAGTTCGAATACCCGATCCTGATCGTGCTGGCCTCCATCGGCATGATGATCATGGTGTCGTCCGGCAACTTGCTGACCCTTTATATGGGTCTGGAGCTGCAATCCCTGTCCCTTTACGTCGTCGCGTCCATGCGTCGGGATGACGTGAAATCCACGGAAGCCGGGCTCAAATACTTCGTTCTGGGGGCGCTTTCGTCGGGCCTGCTGCTCTACGGCATCTCGCTCACCTACGGCTATACAGGCACGCTCGATTATGCCGGTGTCGTCGCCGCAGCCTCCGACGGGGAGATCGCCATCGGCCTGCTCTTCGGTCTGGTCTTCATGATCTCGGGCCTGGCCTTTAAGGTCTCGGCCGCGCCGTTCCACATGTGGACGCCTGATGTGTACGAAGGCTCGCCCACGCCCATCACGGCCTTCTTCGCGACCGCCCCCAAGGTCGCTGCCATCTGCCTATTCGCCCGGGTCGTCCACGATGCCTTCGGCGGTGTGGTCGCCGATTGGCAGCAGATCATCGCGCTGCTCTGCGTGCTCAGCATGTTCGTCGGCGCCATCGCCGCCATCGGCCAGCGCGATATCAAACGGCTGATGGCTTATTCCTCCATCGCCCATATGGGATACGCATTGATGGGCTTGGCGGCGGGCACCGCGCAGGGCGTCGAGGCCATGCTGCTCTACATGTCCATCTACGTGGTGATGAATATCGGGACCTTCGCCTTCGTACTTTCGATGACCCGCGACGGTCGGGATGCCACCGACATCGCGTCCCTGAACCTGCTGTCCAAAGCGCGCCCCGGCGCGGCCCTGGCCCTTCTGGTCCTGATGTTCAGCCTGGCGGGTATTCCGCCCACCCTTGGTTTTTTCGCGAAGTATTACGTCCTGACCGCGGCTGTCGAGGCGGGCCTGGTCTGGCTTGCTGTGCTGGGCGTCATCGCCAGTGTCATCGGCGCGTTCTACTACCTCAGGATCGTCTTCTACATGTATTTCGGCAGCGAAGAGGGCAGCCTCGATAGGGATATGCCAGCCCTCCAGATGGGTGCGCTGGCGGCGGCGGCGATCTTGATGCTGGCGCTTTTCCCCGACCTTCTGGGGTTGGAGCCCGCCGCCGCCCTTGCCGCCGCCACGCTGGTCAACTGAGTGCTGACCTGGCCTGACGGTGTCGAGCGCATCGTGCTCGACGAAATCGACAGCACATCCGCCGAGGCGGCGCGGCGCGCACCGGGTCATCCGACCTGGATCCTGGCCCACCGCCAGACCGCCGCCCATGGCCGTCGCGGCCGCCCGTGGTCCATGCCCCTCGGCAACTTCGCCGCCTCGCTCGCTTGGCGCCCCGGCGGTGATCCCGCCGATCTTGCGCTGCGCAGCTTCGTTGCCTCCCTTGCGCTCCATGACGCGTTGACCGCGCTCGGCGTGCAGGGGCTGTCGCTCAAGTGGCCCAACGACGTCCTTCTCAATGATCGCAAGCTCGCTGGCATTCTTCTGGAAAGCCCGGGCGACGGCCTCCTGGTCCTGGGCATCGGCCTCAATCTCATCGCCACTGCCGATCCGGCCTAT
Organism: Pseudomonadota bacterium; assembly: GCA_039181205.1. Lineage (GTDB taxonomy): Bacteria > Pseudomonadota > Alphaproteobacteria > Rhodobacterales > Rhodobacteraceae > Jannaschia. The sequence continues at coordinate 2,494 of JBCDCS010000144.1, read as the reverse complement.
CTTGAACCTGGCGCCACGCCCCCCATCTCGCTCCTCGAAGCCACCGGCCTCCGGCCCACGCCAGAGGCCATGCTGGATGCCCTGGCCCAGGCGTTCGCCGCCCGAGAGGCGCAGATCCAGATCCACGGTTTTGCCCCTATCCGCACCGCCTGGCTGGCCCTTGCCGCGCGCCGGGGCGAACAGATCACCGCCCGCACGATGACCGACACCCTGACAGGTACCTTCGACGAGGTGGATGACCGGGGCCACCTGATCCTCGGCACGCCTGAAGGCCCCAAAGCCATCTCCGCGGCAGACATCTTTTTCGAGACCACAATGACCACCCCAACGCGCGAGGATGCGCGATGCTCCTGACCATCGATTGCGGCAACACCAACACCGTCTTCGCCATCTGGGATGGTGACAAGTTCGTCGCCAACTGGCGCCGCGCCACCAATTCCCAAAGCACCGCTGACGAATACTACACCTGGCTGCGCACCTCGATGAACCTGCGCGATATCAGCGTGCAGATCGACGAATGCATCATCTCATCGACGGTGCCACGGGTGGTCTTCAACCTGCGCGTCCTTTGCGACCGATACTTCGACACAAGGCCGCTGGTCGTCGGAAAACCCGATTGCGCCCTTCCGACCGATCCGCGTGTCGACCAAGGGACGATTGTGGGTCCGGATCGGCTGGTCAACACGGCGGGCGCCTATGACCGCCATGGCGGCGACCTCATCGTCGTCGATTTCGGCACCGCGACCACCTTCGACGTGGTCGACACCGACGGCGCCTATGTGGGCGGCGTCATCGCCCCCGGCGTCAATCTGAGCCTCGAAGCGCTGCACATGGCGGCCGCCGCGCTGCCCCATGTGGACATCACCCAGCCGCAGCGCGTGGTCGGCACCAACACCGTCGCCTGCATGCAATCGGGCGTCTTCTGGGGCTATATCGGCCTCGTCAAAGAGATCACGGGCCGCATCAAGGCCGAACGTGATCGCCCCATGAAAATCATCTCCACCGGGGGCCTTGCACCTCTCTTCCAGCAGGCCGAAACGCTGTTCGACGCCTACGAAGACGATCTGACGATGCACGGCCTGACGGTGATCCACCAATTCAACAAGGACAACACATGAGCGGACGAAACCGCCTTATCTACCTGCCCCTCGGTGGGGCCGGCGAAATCGGCATGAATGCCTATATCTACGGCTACGGCCCCGAAGGGGCGGAACGCCTGATCCTGGTCGATCTGGGCATCGCCTTTCCCGACATGGACACGACCCCCGGCGTGGACGTCATCCTGCCGGATATCGCGTGGCTGAAAGATAATCTCGACCGGCTCGAAGCAGTCTTCATCACCCATGCCCACGAAGATCATGTGGGCGGCGTCGGGCATCTGTTTCAGCAGCTCAAAACCCCGATCCACGCCCGCCGCTTCACCGCCAACATCGCGCGGCGCAAGCTGGCCGAGCAGGGCCAGGATGTGGATATGGTCAAGCTAGCCACCCCCTATCCCAGCATGATCGAAGCCGGCCCGTTCCAGGTCGGCTTCCTTCCCATTTCCCATTCGATCCCGGAGTCGAGCGCGCTTGTCATCGACAGCCCGGCGGGCCGGATCGTCCATACCGGTGATTTCAAGCTGGACCATGCGCCGGTCGTGGGCGAACCGTTCGATCTCGATCTCTGGGCCGAGGTTGCGAAGCCCGGCATCCGCGCCCTGGTCTGCGATTCCACCAACGTCTTCAACAAGCACGAGGGCCGCTCCGAGTCCCTCGTCGGCCCCGAAATCGCCGCCCTGGTCCAGCGGTCTTCGGGCATGTTCGTCGCCACCACTTTCGCGTCGAACGTCGCCCGCCTGAAATCGCTGGCCGAAGCGGGTGTCGCCGCCGGGCGGTCCATTTGTCTGATGGGCCGTGCCATGCGCCGGATGACCGAGGCGGCGGTGGAGGAAGGCATCCTCACCGATTTCCCCAAAACGGTGACCCCCGAAGACGCCGCCGACATTCCCCGCGACAACCTGATGTTGATCGTCACCGGCAGCCAGGGTGAACGCCGCGCCGCGTCGGCCCAGCTTTCGCGCGGCAAGTATTTCGGAATGGAACTGGCGGAAGGAGACACCTTCCTGTTTTCGTCCAAGACGATCCCCGGCAACGAAAAGGACGTGGCCCGGATCCTCAACAATCTCTCGGAACTGGGCGTGGACGTGGTCACCGACGATGACGGCCTCTACCACGTCTCGGGCCATGCCAACCGGCCGGACTTGGAGCGTATCCAGGCCATCACCCAGCCGCAGATCGTCATCCCTATGCATGGCGAGCATCGTCACCTGCGCGAGCACGCCAAGCTGGCCGACAGCCTGGGCCGGATCGGTGTGGTGGCTCCGAACGGCACCATGATCGATATCGCGGGCAACAAGCCCGAAGTGGTCGATCACGTGGAGACGGGGCGCACTTATCTGGACGGTTCGGCGCTGGTCGGGCAGTTCGACGGTGTCGTGCGCGACCGCATTCGG
>JBCDCS010000143.1:0-7121 GCA_039181205.1 Pseudomonadota bacterium | reverse complement strand
TCCCCAAATCCTTCGACGGATCTGGTTAGGGCCTTGAAAGCCCCAACGTCCCTACCGCGCCACCTCCTGCTCCAGCCGCAGCCGGGCGACGCCTTCATGGGCGGCCGCCTCGCGCTGATCGCGAAGCGCGGTGCGCACGAAAGCCAGATGTGCCTCCACAGCCGCCCGTGCGGCATCCGGATCGCGGGCCCGGACGGCCTTGTTGATTGCCCGGTGCTGGTCCAGGAGCATGTCCCGCGTCGTCCGTTGCCGGAACATGATCGACCGGTTGTAGAAGACACCCTTGCGCAACAGATCCATCATCGACCGCATCATATGCAGCATCACCACGTTGTGGGACGCCTCGACGATGGACAGGTGGAAATCGGCATCGAGCGCCGCCTCTTCGGACGGATCGCGCTTATCATGGGCCACTTCCATCTTGCGGAAGATCGTGTCGATCAAGGCCAGATCGGTATCGCTGCCCTGTTCCGCGGCCCGGGCCGCGGCGACGCCTTCGATATCCCGCCGGAACGCGATGTAGTCGAGCAGCGCATCGTCATGGGCCGCGAAGAGCCGTGTCAAAGCGGGCGAAAACGCGTTGCCCAGGACATCCGCCACGTAGATCCCCGATCCGGCCCGGCTTTCCAGAAGCCCGTTTTCGGACAGGTCCGAAATCGCTTCCCGCAGCGACGGGCGCGACACGCCCAACCGTTCGGATAGCTCCCGCTCCGGCGGCAGCCGGTCGCCGGGGCGTAGGATACCCCGCAGGATCAGTTGTTCGATCTGCCGCGTGACGGCGGAGGCAAGCTTCTCGGACGTGATCTTCTGAAACGGCATCGTGAATCCCTGGGGAATTGGTCAAAAGATATTACCAAACGCTCAGGATACAACGAAAAACGGCCCCCGCCTTGCAGCAGGGGCCGCCTTATCTACGGGTGACCCACCGTTGGGCCGGCCGTCTACCGCTGGGGCGTGATGATCACCTCCACCCGGCGATTGGCCTGGCGGCCATCGGGCGAGTTGTTCGTGGCAATAGGCTGCGATTCACCGCGGCCGATGGTGATGATCCGGTTCCCCGGCACGCCCTGCTGGAACAGGATATTGGCGACCGACGCGGCGCGCTGTTCCGACAGACGCTGGTTGAATTCCGCGGTGCCGGTATTGTCGGTGTGGCCGATCACCTGAACACTGGTGTTCGGATAGTTCAGCAGGTTGTTGCCCAACGCCCGGATGTCGTCCTGCAGATCGGGCCGCACCACGGCGCTTTCGGTGGCGAAGGTGATGTCCTGGGGCAGCGTCACGATCAGTTCGCGCCCGGTATTCACGATGGTCACCCGGTCGTCGCCGATCTGCCGACGAAGCTCCGCCGCTTGGCGGTCGAGCTGGGCGCCGATCCCGCCGCCGATCAGACCACCGATGGCGGCGCCAGCCAGAATTTCGGTCGCATCCCCGTCGCCGACGATAGCGCCGATGCCGGCGCCAGTCGCGGCCCCGACCAGCGCGCCGGTGCCGGTGCGGTTGGGCTCGCCGGTCTGCTGCACGCAGCCTGCCAGGCCCAGTGCGGCCACAATGCCCAAGAGAAGCGGAGTTTTGAAGAAGGTCATGGAGGCTATCCGTCTGTTTGCGGGGTTTGCCTACGCTAACACGTCCCCCACGTATATGTTCCAGCCCGCGCCCGCGAAGGCGCCGATGCGCAAGGCTCCGCTTCCCAATGGGTCAGCGGAGCCTGATAGGCAATAGCGCGCCTCAAACAGCCTCTGCACGGGCACTTTCCCAGGCCAACAGGCTGCGCTTCACCGGCAAGCCCCAGTGGTAGCCGCCCAGACCGCCGGATTTCCGCAAGGCCCGATGGCAGGGGATCAGCCAACTGACCGGGTTGCGGCCGATGGCCGTGCCGACGGCGCGTACGGCCTTCGGGTTGCCGATGGCGGCGGCGATATCGCCGTAGGTGGTGACATGGCCCGAGGGCACCTGCATCAGCGCTTCCCAGACCTTGATCTGGAACGGCCTGCCGATCAGGTGCAGGCGCGCCTCGCCCCGCATGCCGAGCACGGTGTCCACCAGGGGTGCGATCGCGTCACGGTCTTCGACGAAGGTGGCTTCGGGCCAGCGCGCGACCATCTCCGCGAAGGCCGGCGCGTGCCCCGTCTCGGCCGTCAGCGCCAGGCCGCAGATGCCGCGATCCGTTGCCATAACCAGCATCTCTCCGAAGGGCCCGTCGAACCGCCCCCAGCGGATGGTGAGGTCGGCGCCCTTCCGGGCGTATTCCCCCGGCGACATGGCTTCCCAGCGCAAAAACAGATCGTGCAGGCGCCCGGTCCCGGACAAGCCGGTGCCCAGGGCCGTGTCCAGAAGGCTTGACCGGTCCCGGAGCAGCGCCTTGGCATGGCCGAGCGTCAGGTATTGCTGAAATCGCTTCGGGCTGACCCCGGCCCAGGCGCTGAAGACGCGCTGGAAATGCGCGGGGCTCAGATTCATCTCCGCCGCCAGATCTTCCAGCGACGGGGCTTCGTCGGCCCGCGCATCGATCATCTCGATGGCGCGTCGCATCAAGGCGTAATGATACCGGCTCTCATGGTCCGGTATGGGGCGATCCAAGGACATGGCATCTCTCCTTCGCGATCCAATCTAGGCCGCCTAAGCTCGCGCCGCGACCCGGTTCCTGCGCAATGCTTGCCCCGGGTCGCGCGCCGGTCCAAAAGCCCGGCCATGGCCAAACTGCCCGCCCCTTTGCCCTACGCCATCCAGCGCGAGATCTTCTCGCGATTCCAGGCGGCCAACGCCGAACCGAAGGGCGAACTGGAGCACGTGAACGCCTATACACTTGTGGTTGCCGTGGCGCTGTCGGCCCAGGCCACGGATGCCGGGGTGAACAAGGCGACGCGCAAGCTTTTCGAGATCGCCGACACGCCGGAAAAGATGCTGGCGCTGGGCGAGGCCGGTGTCACCGATCACATCAAGAGCATCGGCCTTTACCGCAACAAGGCGAAGAACGTCATCAAGCTCAGCCAAATCCTGGTCGATGAGTATGGCGGCGAGGTTCCCAATAGCCGTGCCGCCCTGCAATCCCTGCCGGGCGTCGGGCGCAAGACGGCCAATGTGGTGCTCAATATGTGGTGGGGCCACCCGGCCCAGGCCGTGGACACGCATATCTTCCGCGTCGGCAACCGCACCCATCTGGCCCCTGGCAAAGACGTGGACGCCGTCGAGCGGGCCATCGAAGACAATGTGCCCGCCGAGTTCCAGCGCCACGCCCATCACTGGCTGATCCTGCATGGGCGCTACACCTGCGTGGCCCGCAAACCCAAATGCGAAATCTGCATTATTTCAGACCTTTGCGCGTTCGAGGAGAAAACGGCATGAGCCGACAGAACATACCATCCGGCTCGCCGCTTGAGCCCAAGATCGGGTTCAGCCGGGCCGTTCGCATCGGCGATATGATCGCCGTGGCGGGGACCGCACCCATCGCGGAGGATGGCGGGACGGAAGGGCCTGGCGATGTCGCGGCTCAGACGCGCCGCTGCCTTGAGATCAGCCTCGATGCGCTCCGAGAGGCGGGCGGCACCCCCGAAGACGTCATCCGCACCCGCATCCTCTTGACCGACATCGCGCAATGGAACACAGCCGCGACCGTCCATGGCGAGATCTTCGCGGGGGTGCGTCCCGCCTGCACGTTCATGGAAGTCAGCCGGTTTATCGATCCGGCCTGGCTGGTGGAAACCGAACTCGACGCTGTCATTTCCAGGAGCCCCGAATGACCCAATCCTATGACGTGATCGGCATCGGCAATGCCGTTGTCGATGTGATTTCCCATGCCGATGACGGCTTTCTCGCCAATATGGGCATCGAGAAAGGCATCATGCAGCTCATCGAGCGGGAACGGGCCGAACTGCTCTATGCCGCCATGGGCGACCGGACCCAGGCACCCGGCGGATCGGTGGCGAATTCGCTGGCCGGGATCGGCGCGCTTGGCCTGTCCACGGCTTTCATCGGCAAGGTCAAGGATGACGAACTGGGCCGGTTCTATGCCGCCACGCTCCGCGCCTCGGGCACGGCCTTTCCGAACGATCCGATGGACGTGGAGCTGCCTACAACGCGGTCGATGATCTTCGTCACGCCGGATGGCGAGCGGAGCATGAACACCTATCTGGGCGCCGGGGCGGATATCTCTTCGGCGGATGTGCCGGATATCTTCGACGGCGGCGGCTTGCTCTTCCTGGAAGGGTATCTGTTCGACAAGGATGACGGCAAAACGGCTTTCGGCAAAGCCGCCGCCCGGATGAAGGAGGCCGGGGGGCGGTCGGCGATCACTATTTCCGACCCGTTCTGCGCCGACCGGCACCGGGACGATTTCCAGCGCCTGATCGCCGAAGACATGGACATCGCCATCGGCAACGAAGCCGAATGGACCACACTCTACGAAACCGACGATCTGGACCGGGCCGTCTCCATGGCGGCGGATGTCTGCGACATCGTGGTCTGCACCCGATCGGGCGAAGATGTCTGGGTCCGTTCGGGCGATCAGCGCATCGTGGCCCCCGTCACCCCGGCCCCGGTCGTGGATGCAACTGGGGCTGGCGACCAATTCGCCGCCGGTTTCCTTTATGGCGTGTCAACCGGGCGCGACCTGGAAACATCCGCCCGCATGGGCGTTGCTTGCGCCCGCGAGGTGATCGGCCATATCGGCCCGCGCCCGCATGTGGATATGATGGACATCTTCCGAGCGGAGCGGCTTGTTTGAGCCTGGGCTAGAACCCCGCCCGCAGCAGGAACTGCTGGTCTTCCAGACGCTCGATCCGGCGGGTGACGCGCCTTATGTCGCGCCGGATCGACCGTCCGTCGGCTGCGCTGGGTTGGCCGTCTTCGCCTGATTCCTGGGCGTTGCGATGCTCCCGGAGCCGGGCTTCCAGTCGCTCCAGATCGCGGTAGGCGTCGGCCAAGTCCCAGTCGATTTCCCGCGCCAGTTGCCCGCGGCTATGGGCCTCGGTCAAAGCGGCGAAGTCCGCGCTGGGGCAGATCGCGCGGAGCGGTCGGCCAGCCCGGCCGTTTTCGAAGGCAACGGTCGGTGTGCAATAGGCCTGCCGACCGGTCTCGAACCCCTGGAGAGCCAGGTCCATGGAGAGCGGGGCCGAGGTCTGGGCGCAGGCCGCCACATCCTGGGCCAACGTGGCCTCGGACGCACCCTGCCGGCCCAACCGTTCACCCAAGGACAGCGCATCGGTGCCCGCGCAGGACAATTCCTGCAACTCGGCGCAACCGCCGATGGTCAGCGCGCATCCGGCCCAGAGAATCCATCTCATCCTGTCGCTCCGTCCTGTGACATCCCACATTCCGCAGGGGCCGCGATGCCGGTCAATAGCTCGGCTGCGTCATCCGATGACGCCCTTTCCGGATCGGTGGCGCTGCCCTAGGGTTCAGCGAAATCGCGGGGGACCCCATGCATATCCTCATCACCGGCGCCCATGGCATGATCGGGCGCAAGCTGACCGATGCCCTGGTGGCCAATGGCACGCTGCAAGGCACAGCGATCACCCAGTTGACCCTGGTCGATCTGACGGCCCCGATCCTGCCAGATGGCGTCCCCGGCGCGGCGCTGGCCGCCGATCTGTCCGATCCAGCGGCCGCACCGGCGCTGATCGAGACCAAGCCGGATGTCATTTTCCATCTGGCCGCCATCGTGTCGGGCGAGGCGGAGGCGAACCTGAAGAAGGGCTACGATGTCAATCTCCACGGGACGCTGTCGCTGTGCGAGGCGATTGCCGCCCAGCCCGGATATCGCCCCCGCTTCGTATTCACGTCGTCCATCGCCGTCTTCGGCGCGCCCCTGCCGCCAGTCATCACCGACGATATCCAGCCCCGCCCGCTCACCAGCTACGGCACCCAGAAGCTCATGTGCGAAGCGCTGATCGACGACCTATCCCGCAAAGAGGTACTTGACGGCGTCTCGCTGCGCCTGCCAACGATCTGCATCCGCCCAGGGGCGCCCAATGCGGCGGCCTCGGGCTTCTATTCGTCGATCCTGCGCGAACCGCTTGTGGGCCAGCGCGCCACGCTGCCAGTGCCGGAAACGACCCGGCATTGGTTCGCATCGCCCCGGGCGGCGGTGGGCTTCCTGCGCCACGGGGCGGAAACCGATCTGTCGCCGCTGGGCCAGTCGCGCGCTCTGAACCTGCCTGGCGTCGATGCCTCGGTGGCAGACCAGATCGCGGCACTGGAACGGATCGCCGGGCCCCGCGCCGCCGACCTGATCGACCGCATCCCCGACGAAACGGTGCAGAGGATCGTCGGCGGCTGGCCCCAGGCTTTCGACCCGGTTAGCGCCCGTGCGCTGGGATTCGTGGCCGAGCCCGATATGGACACGATTATCCGCGCGCATGTCGAAGACGAATTGGGCGGTCGCATCCCGGTGGCAGAGACCTGACCGGACGCCCTTGGCAGACCGGATGACGCCTCCGGCGGGGATATTTGGGAAAGGAAGAAGGCTCTTACGCTTTATTAACCAAGCCCTCTTCCTCTGGCCGGAAATACCCCGCGGAGCGCGAGGGGCGGCCAAGGTGCAGCTAGGCTGTCGCCCTTCGCTCCACCGCTCACCAATGGGGCGGGCGTTGATCGGCGAGCGGCACCGTCCCGCTTTCGGCCTCCGCCTCCGCCGCGCGTTCCATCAGCATCCGCACCCGGCGTTCCAGCACCTCGATCTCCCCAGCTTGCCGCGCGACGACGTCCGAGAGGTCGTCGACGGTCCGCGTCAGATGCGCGATGCGTTCTTCCAGATCGGTCATCCGAGCCTCCGGGTTGTAGCGGCCGCGTGCGGCCCGTAAGGAGCCCGCGTCACCGCGAGGAGCCTGCGCCATGGCCAAGCAGAAAAAACCCCGCCGCCCATCCGCGCTACCCCCCAAGGGGTTCCGCGACTATTTCGGCGCCGAGGTGACCCAGCGCAAGGCCATGCTCGACACCATCGCCCAGGTCTATGCGCTCTATGGCTTCGAACCCTTGGAATCGTCGGCCGTGGAGACGGTGGAGGCCTTGGGAAAGTTCCTCCCCGATGTGGACCGTCCGAACGAGGGGGTGTTCGCCTGGCAGGAAGGCGGCGAGGACGATGGGGATTGGCTGGCGCTGCGCTACGATCTGACCGCGCCGCT
>JBCDCS010000142.1:0-7132 GCA_039181205.1 Pseudomonadota bacterium | reverse complement strand
CGGGCTTCGAGCGCGCCCCAGATCATGATGTCGGGATGGGGAGCGTAGGTGTCGCGGACCTCCTCGGCCGAGAGCAGCGTGTGAAGGATGCGCGCGTAGTCGGTGGCGGTGATGGGCGTGGTGTCGGCCTCGGGCGCGGTCAGGGCCAGATTTTGCAGGACGTGGAAGGCGGTGCGGCCAGCGGGGCCGTCCCAGAGGGCGTCGCCGACGGTCTGGTCGGCGAGGGCGAGGTGGGCCGCGATGTGGTCGGCGAGGGGGGCGGTGCCGGGCTGGGTGGAGAGTTGGGTCAGGGTGTCGGCGAGCCATGTGGTCCAGGGGTCGTTCGGGTCGTCGGACCAGGCGCGGATGGCGTCGGGTGTCGGGAAGGCCAGGGGGGCTTTGCGCAGCAGGTCGATTTCCAGCGCGCGGGTGCGGCGGAGATGGGCGGTGCGGTCGGCGGTGGCGTGGGTGAGCGGGTGTTTGAGGAGGATCATTAGGCCCTCGGCCTCGACAGGCCTGGTGCGCAGATGGGCCAGGTGCATCAGAAGGCGGCCGGGGGCGGACTGGACCAGGGGGATGCCCGCCGAGTCGTCCGGCAGGATACCCCAGCGGTCGAGATGGGCCGCGACCTGGCGGGACAGGGTGCGGTCGGGGGTGATGAGGGCGGCGCGTTTGCCCTGATCCAGCGCGGCGCGGAGGCCGATGGCGATGGCGGCGGCTTCATCGGTTGGGGAGGGCGCGTCGAGCAGGGTGATTTGGGCGGTGGCCCGGTCGATGTCTTGCAGGCGGGGGCCTTCGTCGAGCCAGGCATCGGTGGTGGGGGCGGGGCGCAGGGCGAGGGAGAGGAGGGCGTTGCGGGCCGGGTTGGCGGGTTGGTCGTCGCCCCAGCGGGGGACGTCCGCGCGGGTGAGGTTGTGGGTCTTCAGGAGGGCGGCCAGGCGGTATTGCGGGTGATCGTGGGCGCCTTGGGCTTTGTCGGGCGTGAGGTCATCCCAGGCGTTGTCGGGCATGTCGCGGTCGAGACCGGGCAGGATGACGGCGCCTTTAGGCAGTTGCAGGACGGCCGCGATCAGGGCGCGGGTCGCACCGCGGGAGCCGGTGGAGCCCGCGATGATGACGGGATCGGTGGGCGGCGTCTGGGCCCAGAGGGCCAGGAGGTGGTTGAGCGCGGTGGCTTGCCGGCTGGCGGTGGTTTCGGGTCGCCAATCGCCGGCGATGCGCAGGAATTGCAGGCTTTGCTGCCAATAGGTGGCCAGATCTCCGGCGTCGATCTGGGTGAGCGCGTCCGCGGGGACGGCTTCTTCCTGCATTTCCTCCATGAGGTTGGCGAGGCTGCCCGCCAGATCGAAGGCGGCTTCGGGCGGGGCGAGATCGCTCGTCTGCAGCAGGGCGCGGGTAAGGCGGGTGAGCGTCAGGCGGAGGGCGAGGGGCGAGATCGCGTCCGGGAGCGGGAGGGTCGGCGGCAGGAGGGCGGGGATGTCGGAGACCAGGCCGATCTTCGGGAGGAGCGAGGCACCGGTTTCCAGGAAGGCCATTTCGATGCGGCGGGCCATGCGGTTGGTGTTGGTCAGAAGCCGCACGCGGGCCATTGCATCGGGCGGTTGGCCTGCCAGGTGGCGGCGGAGACCTTGGACGACTTGGCGGGAGAAATCGACGCCGGGCGGTTCGGCGTAGAGGCCCTTCATGCGGCCTGGGTGAGCATGGCCTCGGCTTGGGCGATGCCCTCGGGCGTGCCGACATCGGCCCAGGAGCCGGGATGTTCGACGCCATAGAGCGTGCCTTTGGCCAGCATGGGGCGCCAGAGTTCCCAGAGCGAGAAAACATCCTGGTCGATGCCGGCCAGTAGGTCGGTGCGCAGAAGGCCCGCGCCGGTATAGGCCATGTTGCGGGTATCGCGGGTCAGGCGACCATCGGGTTCCAGGGCGAAATCCTTGCCGGGGTGGCCGACGGCGCGGGCGGCGGGGACGACCAGCAGGAGGCCATCCATGTGGTCTTGCCAGGCGGCTTCCAGCGTGGCGCGGGCGCGGGGGCCCGTCCAGACGGCATCGGAATTCATGGTCAGGATGGGGTCGGTGCCGAGATGCGGCCGGGCGTGTTTGAGGCCGCCGCCGGTTTCCAGGAGGGTGGGATCTTCGTGGGAGATGGTGACGTCCTGGTCGGTGAGATGGGCGATCAGGCGGTCGGCGTGGTGGTGGGCGTTGATCACGGTGGGACCGGGGCCCCGGACCTGGTCCAGGGCATGGTCGATCAGGGGGCGTCCGGCGACGTGGACGAGGGCCTTGGGCCGGTCATCGGTCAAGGGGCGCATGCGCGTGCCGAGCCCGGCGGCGAAGACCATGACGGCGGTCATGCGTAGGCCTCGGCATGGGCCCGGTTCTGGAACCGGCCTTTGGCGGCCCGGAGCGCGTCCAGACGGGCCTGCGTGGGCGGTGGCAGGATCGGATCGAGCAGGGCTTTGAGGTCGGCCAGCGCGGGATGGGAGAGTTCGCGCTGCAGGGCGGTCCAGGTGCGCGGGATGAAGCGGAGATAGCTTTCGCGGCCGCCATGGAGGCAGAGGCGGCTGAAGGCGCGGCCGAGGATGCGCAGCGACCGCTGGACGGAGCAGACGGCGATGCGATGGGTGGCGGTCGTCGCGTCGATGCCTGTGGCGTCGAGCCATGTCGTCAGGGCGATCTGGGCGGCGGCCGGGGAAACCGGGCGGCGGGGATCGTGGATCAGCGAGGCCAGGTCGTATTCCGGCGGCCCGGACATGGCGTCTTGGAAGTCGAGCAGGCCCATGCGGCGGGGGCCGTCGCGGTCGGGCAGCCAGATCAGATTGTCGGCGTGGTAATCCCGGTGGACCATGACATTTGGCCCCGGGGGTATGTGGGCCAGGGCGTCGGCGATGGCGGTTTCGATGGCGGGGCGCTGGGCGCGAGCTTCGGGGGCGTACCAGTCGACGATGGTGGCGGCGAGATCGGGCATTTCGGCCGAATATGGGTCAAGCTCGGGCGCTTGGATCGTCTGCAGCACGGCGAGGGTTTCGGCGGCGGCGGCGTAGAGGTCGGTTTCGATGCCAGGTGTTTTGGCGGCCACTTGGGAGAGCAGGTCGTCGCCCAGATCTTCGAGAAGGAGAAGACCGTTGGCCGCATCCGCGTGCCGGATCTCGGGCGCGGAGAGCTGGGCGGCGCTCAGATGGTCCGCGATGGCGATGAAGGGACGAACGTCTTCGCCGGTTTCGGGCGGCGCATCCATGAGGATTGCGGTTTCGGGACCCCGGTGCAGGCGGATATAACGACGCAGGGACGCGTCCCCGGCGAGCGGCGCGCGCCGGGCCTCCGACCAGCCCGCCGAGGCGAGAAACGCGTCGATCTTGGCTGCGCGGTCGGTCATTTTTGGCCTTCTTTGGTGCCGGGCACTAATCTGGCTACATGATCTGGTGGGCCCGAGATCGTCAATGTCCGACCGGGGTCTGTCATCTGAAACGTGAGGTGGATAGCGCCGTCTGGCACATCCTCGCCGAGCCGGTCGGGCCATTCGATCAGGCAAACGGCGGTTGGGAAGGCGTCTTGGAGACCCAGTTCCATCACCTCCTGCGGGTCGGTCAGGCGGTAGAGATCGGCGTGCCAGATGTCGAACCGGCCAGCATCGTAGGTCTGTACCAAGGTGAAGGTAGGGGAGGGGACGTCTTCGGGTGGGCGCCCAGCCGCCGCCAGACAGGTCTGGATCACGGCCCGGGCGAACGCCGTCTTGCCGGTGCCGACCGGGCCGCTGAGCAGCAGGCAATCGCCGGGCCGAAGGCGGGCCGCGACCTGGGTGGCGACGCGGTCGGTCGCCGCTGCGTCGGGCAGTGTCAGGGTTGGGGTCATCGCCCGGCGTTAGACAGGCGGCGACCCCTCAGCGCAAGGGCGGATTGGGACGCCTATCCGACGAACACGTTGGCGGCCGCTGTCGCCTCGGATGCCAAGGCATCCGGGCGTCGCTGGAAGGTCACGGCGATCCGGTGTTCGGGCAGGGGCGTGACCCGCATATCGATCGGCGCCGACCCATCGCGGGAGAGCTGTTCCGTCCATTCGACGCGGTCGTTGGATTGCTTCGCAAAGCTGCGCAGGTCACCCCAGGCGGGGCTGGGCTTGCAGAGGTTTTGCCAAAGGGCAATGCAGGATTCGAGTGTTTCGGGCAGCGCGGCATCGGGATTGTCGAGCCAAAGGTTGCCCGCGGCGGCATTGCCCGCGCGGCGCGTGCCATCGGCGTCGAAAGCCAGAATGGCGTCGTCGGTGCTTTCCAAGATCGCCGAGAGCAGCCCCTGTTCCGCCTGGGCGGAGCGGGTGGCCGCCACATCGGCGGATACATCTTCGAAAAGAAGCGTGACGGCCCCGTCGCTGTGGGGGCGGGCGGTCATGCGGAATGTGGTGCCCGACGGTAGGGTCCAGGTTTCGTGGTAGATGCCGGCCGCTTTGCCCCGACCCATATCGGCGATGCCGTCGCGCCAGGCTTTGTAGTTGCGAGGCTCCGGCAGGCGTTGGCGTTCCCGGAGGGCATCGAAGAAATCCGTCAGGCGGGGGCGCCGGGACAGCCATTGCGGGTCGAGCCCCGCCATATCCATCAGGGCCGGATTGAATTGCGCCAGGTGCCCGTCCTTGTCGAAGATCGCCAGGCCGGTTGGAAGGAAGGCGAAGGTCTTGGTCAGGGTCTGGATGAATGTCCGGCGGCCATCTTCGGCCCGGATCGCCGCCGCAAGCGAGACGGCATGGACGTAGCGCATCCCATCGTCATCGGCCGGGAGCGTCGTCACCTCGAACCAATGGGTGGTGCCCAAGCGGTCGATCACCTTGCGGCGGGACGTGCCCGATGGGGCGCCGCCGTCATCCGGGAAAAGCGAGATCAATGGCCAGCCGCAGGCGGCGTCGGGGCCGTGGCACTGGCCGAGCAGGTCCGTATAGGCCGCATTGGCCCAGGTAACGCGCCCCTTTTCATCGCTGATCCAGCTGAGCGTCGGAGCCGTGGCATGGGCCCGGGCGAGCATATTGATTTCGGCTTCCAGCGCGTCGAGCCCAGCGATGTCGAGACGGACGCTGGATTGCTTGGAATCGGCGGCGGCGACCGTGATTCTGATATCGTCGCCGTCGCGCACGCCGATGACGGTGACCCGGTCGCGCCCGAACTGCCCGTCGAGCCGGACCGGCCGGCCAGCATCGCGCAGGTCGCGGAAGGCGGCGACGGTGCCGTCGGCCAGATCGGACAGCGTATCGATGAGATCATCCCAGGCGGACAGATGGTTGATGGGGTTGGGCAGGAGAAAGCCCACATTTTTCGAGTGTTCGGTCAGATAGCCTTGGCGGAACACGAGGCGGCGCGGTTCGCTGAAGACGTCGTCCTGGAGGGGTTGGCGCCGGGGCGCGGGGGAAAGCCAGAGTACGGCCGCCAAGGCCAATAATCCCGCCAGGCCCCCGCCGACAATGGCGGACAGGCTCCCGATGAAGACCGACATGGCGGACCCCTTTCTCGCAGATATTCGGGGACCGTGGCCTGTGGAGCGTTAAAGCGACGTTAATGTAGATCGTTGGTCTGTATGCCGCCTAGGCAACGATCGGAGTGTTTTCCCCAAGCGGCTGGCCGTCATCGACGGCGATGTCGGCCATGGGCCAGGAGACCTGGGCGATGGCGCCGCTGCGGTCTTTGCGGAACCGGCGTCCGGGCCGCGTGCCATTGGCGAAGGACACGGCGGCGCCTGTCCGTTCGAGCAGCGTCTTGGCGATGAAAAGGCCCAGGCCCATGCCATCGTAGCCCGGCCGCCTAGGGTCGCGGGGACCGGAGCGCAGGAACGGGTCGCCCAGGCGGGACAGCATTTCATGGGGGTAGCCGTCGCCATCGTCGATCACCCGGATCGTGACACGGGTCTTGGACCAGCGGACATCCACCCAGACGCGCGTGTCGGCGTAGTCGACGGCGTTCTGGATCATGTTGCGGAGGCCGTGGATGACCTCGGGCGAGCGGCGGACGAGGGGCGCGCGTTCCTCGGCCCCGGCTTCGGGGGCGAAATCGTAATCGATGAGGATACCGCGGTCGGCATGGGGCTCGGCCGCTTCCCGGATCAGCGCAGGCAGGGGCGCGGTCCGCATGTAACGGTCGCTTTTGCCGGCCCGTCCCATGGAGCGGAGGATATCCCGGCAGCGATCGGCCTGGTCGCGGATCAGTTCCGCATCTTCGCGCAGGCTGGTGTTTTCGGACAGTTCTTCGGCCAGTTCGGAACTGACCAGCTTTATGGTGGCCAACGGCGTGCCCATTTCGTGGGCGGCGGCGGCGACCACGCCTCCGAGATCGTGCAGCTTCTGTTCCCGGGCCAGGGCCGTCTGGGTGGCGAGCAGGGCCTGGGACATGCCTTCGGTTTCTTCGGTCAGACGGTAGGCGAAGCCGGACAGGAACAGCGTGCCCACGACGATGGCGACCCAGAATCCCGCTTGGTGCAGCGGGTGCATGGTGAGCGGGCGGCCGTCTGCCAGGATCAGCGGCATGTGATAACCTGCCAGAAGCGAGATCAGTGCCAGTGCCAGTGCGGCGAGGGCGGCGGTCGCGCGCAGCGATAGTGCGGTGGCCGAGATCGTCACAGGCGCCAGGAAGAGCAGGGCGAATGGGTTGTTCAGGCCGCCGGTCAGGAACAGCAGGATGGCCAATTGGCAGAGATCGAAGAGGATGAAGGCGAAGGCCGATCGCTCCGTCAGGCGGTGATTGGGTGGGTAGAGTGTCGTGGCCGCCAGATTGGCGACGACAGCGGCGGCGATGGTCAGCAGGCACAGGCCGAGTTGGAACGTCAGCGTCAGGGTGAAGGCGGCGGTGACCACGGTGACGGTCTGCCCAAGGATGGCCAGCCAGCGCAGATTGACCAGCGTTCCCAGGCGGACGCGGGGGGCGGATGTCTCGGGCGGAAGAAGGGCAGGGGTGGGCTGTGGTGGCATCGGGTTGGCGGTCTCGAATTTGACCGGCGCAGGATCGCTCCATATTGCAGGGGGAACAAGGCCGGAGGAGGTCCCCCGATGACCGAGATGCTGCGCGAGATTGGACCTGATCGCACGTTGCTTTTGGTAGATGATGACGAACCGTTTCTCAGACGTTTGGAACGGGCGATGGAGAAGCGTGGGTTCGAGGTGGAGGCCGCCGGATCGGTGGCCGAGGG
>JBCDCS010000141.1:0-7169 GCA_039181205.1 Pseudomonadota bacterium | reverse complement strand
TGGAGCCGTCGTGGCGGGCGGAGGCGTCGATGCGGAGGATACGGGGCATGGTCGGGTCCTTGGGAGTTCAGGTCGATGGCGCAGACATGGACCGTGCGTTCTTGCGTGAAAACGCAGAACAACGCACAAGGTCTGTGCGGTAAAGGTCCGATTTTCCGCTTGGGACGGGTCGTTGCCGCGTTTGGCAGGGGTCCGATGGGACCCTGCGGGATGACTGGTCAGGAGATGCGGGCATGGCTTTCAACGATTGGGACGAGGTCCGAACCGCGTTCCAGGTGGCCCGTCTGGGCACGGTTTCGGGCGCGGCGGGGGCGCTGGGCGTGCACCATGCCACGGTGATCCGCCATATCGACAGTCTGGAAGGGAAGCTGGGCACGAAGCTGTTCCAGCGCCATGCTCGGGGCTACACGCCGACGGAAGCTGGGCAGGATCTGCTGACGGTGGCGCAATCCACCGACGATCAATTGGCGCAACTGGCCAACCGTATCCGGGGCCGCGGGAACGAGGTGACGGGGGAGTTGATCATCACGTCGTTGGCCGTGCTGGCCGAATTGCTGTCGCCCGCACTGGCCGCGTTTCGTGACGAACATCCCGAGCTCACGATCAAGTTTCTGACCGACGAGCGTCTGTTCCGTCTGGAATATGGCGAGGCCCATGTGGCGATCCGGGCGGGCAGTCCGCCGGATCAGCCGGACAATGTGGTGCAGAAGTTCTATATGCAGGGCTTCGCGCTTTACGCGTCGAAGGATTACATCGCGCGCCATGGGCGGCCGGAAAGCTTGGACGACGTGGGCGACCACGTGTTCATCGGGTCGGCAGAGGATACGCCGCGCGCGCCGTTCTTCGCGTGGATGCAGAAGCATATCCCGGAACGGAACATCGGCTTTCAGGTGAACCAGATCACCGCCGCGCGGCCGGCTTTGCGCGCGGGGTTGGGGATCGGGTTTTCGACGACCTGGGCCGAGAAGGATCGTGACGACATGGTCATGGTCTTCCCGCCGCGCGCGGAATGGAACAGCCAGCTTTGGCTGGTGACCCATGTGGATCTGCATCGGACGGCCAAGGTGCAGACGTTCTTGACGTTCCTGAAGGACTGGTCGGCGCGCTGGCCGGTGCTGGAGGGCTAGACGCCGGTGCTCCGTCTTCCGGGGCGCCGCGCGGCGACTTGCCCGGGCCTGTCGCAGCGCTCTTCTCCGTCGAAGCGCGGCTAACGGATCAGGCGGATTCCAGGTCGAACGCGTCGTGGAGGGCCTGCACGGCGAGTTCCATATATTTGCGGTCGATCAGCACCGAGATTTTGATCTCGGATGTGGTGATGACCTTGATGTTGATGCCTTCGTCGGACAGCGCCTTGAACATCTTGGCGGCGACGCCCGCATGGCTGCGCATGCCGATGCCGACCACGGAGACCTTGGAGACGCCTTCATCGGCGATCAGGTCGTGGAAGTTGATTTCGCCGCGTGTCTTCGCATCGGCCATGGCCTGTTCGGCGCGGCTGACTTGATCGACCGGCAGGCTGAAGGTCATGTCGGTGCGGCCATCTTCGGCGATATTCTGGACGATCATGTCCACGTTGACGCCGGCGTCTGCCAAAGGTCCGAAGATCGCCGCCGAAACACCGGGCCGGTCGGCCACGCTGACCAAGGTCATCTTGGCTTCGTCGCGTTGGAACGCGACCCCGGCCACAACGTTGCTTTCCACGATGTCCTCCTCGGCACAGACAAGTGTGCCTGCATTGTCATTCATTTCTTCGAAACTGGACAGCACCCTGAGCCGCACCTGGTAGCGCATGGCCAGTTCCACCGACCGGGTCTGCAGCACCTTCGCGCCCAGGGAGGCGAGTTCCAGCATTTCCTCGAAAGCGATCAGATCAAGCTTGCGGGCCTTGCGGACGATCCGGGGATCGGTGGTGTAGACGCCATCCACATCGGTGTAGATATCGCAGCGTTCGGCCCCGAAGGCGGCGGCGAAGGCCACGGCCGTGGTGTCCGAGCCGCCCCGGCCCAGCGTGGTGATCCGGCCTTCGGGCGAGATGCCCTGGAACCCGGCGACGACGGCGACCTGCATCCCCTTGGAAAAGCGGTCGTCGAAATTGTCGGTGGGGATGTCTTCAATGCGGGCGCTGGAATGGGCGGAGGTGGTTTTGACGGGGACCTGCCAACCCTGCCAGGACCGGGCTTCGATACCGTTTTCCTGCAGCACGAGGGCCAGTAGACCGGCGGTGACGTTTTCACCGGAACTGACGACGGCATCGTATTCGCGCGCATCGAAGAGCGGGCTGGTCTCATTGACCCAGCCGACCAGTTCGTTGGTCTTGCCCGCCATGGCGCTGACCACGACGATGACCTCGTAGCCCTTTGCCACCTCGACACCGACGCGCTTCGCCACGCGGCGAATGCGGTCAAGGTTGGCGACGGAGGTCCCGCCGAACTTCATGACAAGGCGGGGCATCGAGCGCTCCGGTGGTTCGCGTCGGGCGGGGGATAGGCGGTCGCGGCAGGGGGAGCAAGAGTCAGGTGCGAGAGGACGCTGGATGGCAGCCGGTCAGCGGATTGGAACGTTCTTCATGTGAGCCATCGCAAACTGAAAATCGACTGCTGGAGTTATGATTTTGATATCAGGTCTGAAATTAAAATATCATATTCCTGCTGCACTTTTGCTATTTTTCCGTCGGTCAGCGTTAACCATGTTTGTACTATTTTATTGTCTTCGGGCGATCCGGATCAATTTGTGCCTTCATCTGGGTAAGTTTCTTGATTGATGTATCATGACGCCGCTGCCGGAGGTATGATAAACGCAATGATCCAATTTAATCTACGGCATCTTTCGAGATTAATGTTGGTTAACGTAATTTTCGTATTTCTTCGGCGTCTTTCGAATTCTTGAATACGACTGAACTTGCCGCAGAGGAGTAGGTGTAAAGGAAGTGTTAAGTATTGGCCATATAAGCAGCGGCAGCAATAAGAGCGCTTGGGTTTGACGATGGGGATCAAGGAATTTCGCTATGTCTACGATGAGCCTGGAGCGTCCAGGCTTGATGTCAGGCAATCCATCGTGGGTGCTGCTTCAATCGGGTCAGATGAGGTGCGCTTGAGTATTTTGCCACCAGGTCCCATTGACGATCTGCGCCAAAAAATGACGGCGAATGTTATTGATATCAACACAGCACCTGCGCCAACTATGTTGGCGAAGAACTCGGATAAGCCCGTCGAAATTGTTGCGCCGAACGATAGTTTTGGATTCATTGAAAAGGGCACCGACCTTTGGATTACGACGAACAATCCTGCGCCGTGTTTGCTTCTTGAATTCGATGATGATGTGAAAACCCGGTGGTTGGCGTCGGCGGATATTGATCGGCGGGCCTTGGACCCGCTCGCCGATTATAAAATCGATCCCGCTGTCGGGTCGTTCGCGCGTGTTGCCATGGCGGTTCTGACAAGTCTGGAAGAGACTTGCGGGACGTCGGACATACTGACAATCGAGGCGGCAGTTCTGGGAATTTCTGCACGTGTGCTTGGTGCGTTGTCATCTCAAACAATGCAAGGGGCAGAGGCGGTCGAACGGCTGAGCCGCCATCGTAACGCTGCGCAATTGGTCCGAAGCGTCGATTACGCTTTGACCAACTTGTCCGATCAGAATTTGAAGATTGCGGATATGGCCGAGCAAGCCGGGATTTCACCATGTTATTTTGGCGAAGTCTTCAAGAATTGGAAGGGTATCACCCCGTATGCCTTCATCAAGATGGAGCGGGTGAAGCTTGCCGCGCAGCGGTTGGGCACCTCCAATTTGCCGATTGCGGCCATTGCCCATGATGCGGGCTTTTCTAGCCAGGCGCACCTCACGACGGCCTTTAAGGCGGCATATGGGATAACACCGGCGAAATACCGGGCCGAGATTGGCCTTGGTAGGATGATGGCGGTGGGTTGAGACCGATGCTGGACCGGCGGCTGGTATTCCGGCATGCCCGTTGAGGGCCTATTCGACGGTCACCGACTTCGCCAGGTTGCGCGGTTGGTCCACATCCGTCCCTTTGTGGACGGCGGTATGGTAAGCCAGAAGTTGCGCCGGGATGGCGTAGAGGATGGGCGCAAGCAGCGGATCGATGGCGGGCATGGTGAGCACCTGCCAGACGCCGTCCGACGCCTTTTTCGCACCGGCCGCATCGGTGACCAGTAAGACGCGCCCTTCGCGGGCCATGACTTCCTGCATGTTGCTGATGGTCTTATCGAAAAGCCCGTCCGTGGGTGCGAAGACCACAACCGGAAGGGTGCGGTCGACCAGCGCGATGGGCCCGTGTTTGAGTTCGCCGCTGGCATAGGCTTCGGCATGGATATAGCTGATTTCCTTCAGCTTTAGGGCGCCTTCATGGGCCAGCGGGAACATGGCGCCACGGCCCAGAAAGAGGATGTCCGTGGCCTCGGCCAGGCCTGCGGCCAGGGTCTCGCAACGCGCTTCGGTGGCCAGCGCCTGGCTGACGACCCCGGGCAGGTGGCGTAGGTTTTCGACGATTTCGGCCTCGCGCGCGGCATCGATGGCGCCCCGCTGCCGCGCGGCGAGCACGGCGAGGCAGAGCAGGACGGCGAGCTGGTTCACGAACGCCTTGGTCGACGCGACGCCGACCTCGACGCCTGCGAGGATCGGTAGGGCCACATCGCTTTCCCGCGCGATGGAGGAGGTTTCCACGTTCACGATCGACAGAATTGCCCGGGCTTTCCCCCTGGCGTAGCGCAGTGCGGCGAGGGTATCGGCCGTTTCCCCCGATTGGCTGACGAAGAGGGCCGTGTTGCCGACACCAATGGGGCCTTCGCGGTAGCGATACTCGGAGGCGATATCCACGTCGCAGGGCAGGCGGGCGAGCTGTTCGAACCAGTACTTCGCCACCGAACAGGCGATCTGAGCCGTCCCGCAGGCGACCATCTGGAGCCGGTCTGTGGCCGCGAAGTCGTATTCGGTCGGCGGGGCCACGCGGTCGCCGTCGAGATAGGCGTCGATCACGGTTTTCAACGTCTGGGGCTGTTCGTGGATTTCCTTGGCCATGAAGTGCTTGTGCCCGGCCTTTTCGATCCGAGCTTGGTCGATGAAGACACGCTGGGTTTCGCGATTGGTCTGCCGACCTTCGGAATCGTAGATCTGCGCGCCGGACCGGGTGACGACGACGCGGTCGCCATCTTCGAGATAGGTGATCCGGTCGGTGAGGGACGCCATGGCGATGGCGTCTGAGCCCAGGAACATCTCGCCATTGCCGTGCCCAACGGCGAGCGGCGGGCCGCTGCGGGCGCCGATCATCAGGTCGGGTTCGCCGTCGAAGAGAAAGCAAAGCGCGTAGGCGCCGCGCAATTCTTCGATGGTCGAGAAGGCGGCTTCTTGCGGGGACATGCCGTCGTTCAGGTACCGGCCGCAGAGGCGGGCGACGACTTCTGTGTCGGTTTCGCTTTCCCAGGGGCCGCCCGCGCGGTCGCGCAGCTCCCGGAAGTTTTCGATGATTCCGTTGTGGACGACGGCGACCCGGCCGGTGCGGTGGGGATGCGCGTTGGCCTGGGTGACGCTGCCATGGGTGGCCCAACGGGTGTGGCCGATGCCCGCGAAGCCGGGCAAGGGGTTGGTCACCAGGAGATCGGCGAGGTTCACGAGCTTGCCGACGGCCCGGCGCCGGTCCAGTTGGCCGTCATTTACTGTGGCGATTCCGGCGCTGTCATAGCCGCGATATTCCAGGCGTTTTAGAGCCTCGACCATGATGGGTGCCGCCTGGTGGTTGCCCAAAATGCCGATGATTCCGCACATATCAGCTTTTATCCTTGGCGGCGCGGAGCTTGCCCATGAGGCGGGTCGCAAAGCCGTCTTTGTTGATTTGCCTGGCCCTTCCGAGGGCGAGCGCGCCATCGGGGACATCGGTGGTGATGACAGACCCGGAGCCGGTCATGGACGACGCGCCGACGGTTACGGGGGCGACGAGGGCGGTGTTCGAGCCGATGAAGGCGTCGGCACCAATGGTGGTCTTGTGCTTGAAGACGCCGTCGTAATTGCAGGTGATGGTGCCCGCGCCGATATTGGCGCGGGGGCCGATGTCGGCATCGCCCACATAGGTCAGGTGATTGATTTTGGCGCCTTCCTGGACCTGGGCGGCCTTCACTTCGACGAAGTTGCCGACTTTGACGCCGCGGTCGAGTTCGGCGCCGGGGCGGAGTCGGGCGTAAGGCCCGATGACGCAGTTTTCGGAGATATGGCAGCCTTCCAGGTGGCTGAAGGCGCGGATCGTGGCGCCGCTTTCGATGGTGACGCCGGGCCCCAAGACGATATGGGGTTCCAGGATGACATCCCGGCCGATTGCTGTGTCATGGGCCAGGAACACGGTGTCGGGCGCGGTCATGGTGACGCCATCGGCGAGTAACTCCGCGCGGCGGCGGGCCTGCCAGACGGCTTCGGCGGTGGCGAGGTCGGCGCGGGTATTGATGCCGAGGGTTTCGGCCTCATCACAGACAACGACGCGGGCGGAGAGCCGGGCGGCGCGGGCGAGGCCGACGATGTCGGTCAGATAGTATTCGCCCGCCGCATTGTCGTTGCCGACCTGATCGATCAGATCGAAGAGCAGGCCGAGATCGACACAGATAACGCCTGAATTGCAGAGGGTGATGGCCAGTTCATCTGGGGTGGCGTCTTTGGCTTCGACGATCCGTTCCAGTCGGTTGCCTTTGGCGACCAGGCGCCCGTAGCGGCCGGGTTCCGCGGCTTCGAAACCCAGAACGACCACGTCCGCCCCGTCCCGGCGAGCGGTGAGCATGGCGGTCAGGGTTTCGGGCCGGATGAAGGGCGTGTCGCCGTAGAGCACGATGGCATCGCCTTCGGTACCGTTCAGGGCGGGACGCGCCTGGGCGACGGCATGGGCCGTACCCAATTGTTTGCTCTGCTCGGCGACGATGACATCGGTTCCGGCGACCGCGTCCGCGACCGCTTGGCCGCCATGGCCGACGACGACCACCGTGCGGACCGGGTCGAGCGTGGCGCCGGCGGCCAAAGCGTGGCTGAGGAGGCTTCTATGGGCGACCTCGTGCAGCACCTTGGGGCGGTCGGATTTCATACGGCTGCCCTGCCCGGCGGCCAATACGATCAGCGATGTGGGCATCTTCGGCCTTTCCTTGCGTCCCCGGTCGTTCTACCTGCCCGTCTCCATG
>JBCDCS010000140.1:0-7177 GCA_039181205.1 Pseudomonadota bacterium | reverse complement strand
TTCCTCCTGTCCGCGCAGGCTGCGCACCCGGGGGATGCCGGCCGAAGAGGCGAAAGCCCTAGTGCGGATAATGGCGTTGTGGCCCCAGTAATTGCCTTCGCGTCCGGTCCAGCGCGCCAACCCCTCGGCCAGGGCCACGCCGTAGATCGCGTTGGCGAATTGCTGGGAACGGGCGAAAAGCGTGCGAGCGCCGATCAGCTGCGGGAAGGATTGGATCAAACCCGCCTGGGGGTCGCGGCCCAGCGCATCGGTCAGATGGCGAATGGCGGTGGCGCTCATCAGGCTATCGGCATCGAGCACCAGCATGGCGTCATGGGCGCCACCCCAATGGGTGACCCACTGGGCGAGGTTGCCGACTTTGCGGTCAGTGTTTTCCACGCGGCGGCGATACCAGATGCGCGCCTCGGGCAGCCGCATGCGCAGAGCGGAATAGGCGGCTTCCTCCTGGGCGGCCCGGTCGGGCGAGCGGGTATCGGAAAGGATGTAGAGCGAGAAGCGGTGACAGCCGGATTGGCGACCCAGGGCCTCCATCATGGCGGCGGCATTGCCAAAGACATCCCAAGGCGCTTCTTCGTGGACGGGCACCAACAGCGCGACGTCCAGTGGCTGGGATGCACCGGTTTCGGGCGATGTCCGGCGCAACAGCGAAGCAGCACCGCCCAGAACGGTGACGAAGGTCAGC
Organism: Pseudomonadota bacterium; assembly: GCA_039181205.1. Classification (GTDB taxonomy): domain Bacteria; phylum Pseudomonadota; class Alphaproteobacteria; order Rhodobacterales; family Rhodobacteraceae; genus Jannaschia. The sequence continues at coordinate 6,495 of JBCDCS010000140.1, read as the reverse complement.
GCGATCCAGAAGAAGCCCGCACCGATGAAGATCGTCAGCAGACCCTCGGTCCACGTGGTGCCGTCATCGGCGAAGCGGTCGAGAAACGCCCAGAGCAGAAGCCCCGTGCCCAAAGCGGCGGGCAGGAAGGTGGCGACCCGCCAATAGGCCGCCGCGATATCGTGGACAGGCGCGGGCGCCTGGTGGTCGCGAAACGCACGCCCGAGATCCTGCCGCGGATGGTCCAGCGGCGCCATATCAGGCATGGATGTGCGGTCGTGCTTCATGTGCGCGTCCAACGGTAAAGCCACACCTCGGAAATTGGCGTGCCGAGCGCGTCGAGCAACTGCGCGCGCAGTTCCACGGCATCACGTTCCGTAGGGTCAAATGTGAACGCGAGACGGGCGCCACCGGTTTCGGGGTTGCGCTGAAGGATGCCATCGGACACGTCCGTTCGCCCGCCCGCGGCCACGAAGATGCGCACATTGTCGAGATCGGCCAACGCCGGGTGGTCGGCAAAATCGATGGCGGCCAGGATGCGGTCGCGGCTGAAGTTGAGGCCCATATGCGTGTTGAGCACATGGGTGACGTCTTTCCGTTCCTCCGGTTCCCCGCCCCAATACATCTTGTAGGACATGCGATGCTCGGACCCGGCCGGGATCACATCGCGCGGACGCCAATAGGCGACGATGTTGTCGTAGATTTCTTCGTCGGACGGGATTTCGACCAGGCGGACGACACCCTCGCCCCATTCCTCGCCCGGGACGATCCAGAGCGACGGGCGGCGGTGGTAATGGGCCTCCAGATCGGCGAAATCCGAAAGCTTGTCTGCCCGTTGCATCAGGCCGAAGCCGCGCGGGTTCTGATCCACGAAGGACGACACCTGCAGCGTGGTCGGGTTGGCAAGCGGCCGCCAGAGCATCTCACCCGCGCCGTTCCAGATTAGCAGACCGTCGCTGTCATGGATGGCGGGCCGGAAATCCTGGAACCGGTGGCGGTTCGTCTGATCGTAGAGGAACATGGAGGTCAGCGGTGCCAGGCCCACATGATCCAGATCGACGCGCGGGAAGATCGTGGCCTCCGCCTCCATCTCGGTGTTCTGACCCGGCCGGATCACGTAGCGATAGGCTCCGGTCACCGAGGGACTGTCGAGCAGGGCATGGACGGTGATCGTCTCGTCGTCAGGGGCAGGTTCTTCGACCCAGAAGCGGGTGAAGGTGGGGAATTCCTCTCCCTCTGGATCGCCGGTGCCGAGCGCCAGGCCCCGCGCCGAGAGGCCATAGGCATTGTCCGCCCCAATGGCGCGAAAATAGCTCGCTCCCTGGAAGACCGCGCATTCGCTGAAGATACGGCGCCCTTCGAAGATCGTTCGGAAGCGCAGACCGCTATAGCCCATGAATTCGTTTTTCGGCAGGTTATCGGGCGCGACATTGCCGACCGTGAACAGGTTGAAATCGAAGGCCAGCCGATGGGCTTCGTTGTCGCGCACCACATCCACTTCGACGCCCCGGGGGAAGTAGAGACCGGGATGGAACAAATCCATGCGGAACGGCAAATCCGTGCGCGCCCAGATCGCCCGATTCACATCGAACCGGATGTCCCGGTATTCGTCATAGGTCAGGTCTTGCCAGGCCCTGGGCACATGGGGCTGAGGCATGTAATCCCGCGTCGCCAGGTCCCGCGCCATTTCGATCACGGTCGACTGCCCGAAGGGTTCCGATGACAGCCAGCGAGGCATATCGGCCCGCGCGCCCGTGGCCAGGGCAACGGCGGCCGTGCCCGTCAGAAGAAAGGCTCGTCGGTTCATTTTTTGCTCCGCCAGGGGCTCGACTTGAACCAACCGGCCACATAGGCGCAGGCGATCAGCAGGCCGAAGCCCGTGAGGTTGATCAGGGCCCAGGTAAACCCGTTCCGCCCGATCAGGTCGAGCAGGTAGCCGTTTACCCGCGCCAGAACCATCGAGAAGACGAAAACGGCGAGGCTCTGCTGGCCGACCTTCATGACGACGGCCACGAATTCATCCCAGATGCGCGATGCGATCCCGCGGCCAGTGGCGATCAGGCGGTGGCCGCCCTGCCCCGCGGCCGCCCAGCAGATATAGGCCAAAGCCAGGAAGTGGAGGTAATGCAGCGGCCCGTGGTCGGATTTGTCGAACCAGGGCCGGTTGGCCTGCCGCCAATCGAAGACCGGATTGCAGCGGCCAAAGCCGGTCTCGGTACAGCCGCTGATCGAGATATAGACGTCGCGCACCAGATCGGTCTGAAAGATGCGGAAGCCGATGTTGGAGAGCAGCAAACTGACCAGCACAAAGGCGATGGCCAGCCCCATGAGCCAGGGCTTGACCGGCGGCGCCGGAAGCCAGCCGCGCATGAAGGCGAAGCCGGTGAAGAACAGCAACTGCCACCCGAACGGATTGAAGAACCACATCCGGTCGGACCAGGGTTCAGCCGGGAAAGCCAGATGGAGGTTCGGGATACCGGCCCATTCCATCAGCCCTTCTTGGGCGAAGATCCAGAGGCCGATGCTGAGCGCGGCCAGGGCCGGAAAGGACACCCGTGCGATCGCCACGTAGAGCGGCATCAGGACCAGCACGACCATATACATCGGCAGGATGTCGAAATAGTTCGGCACGTAAGTGAGCGTGAGCAGCCCGACGAGCTGCGTCGCCGGGTCGGAGAAGAACCGGGTCAGGTTGAGCGTGCTGATATAGACCCGTTCATGCACCTCCCAGCTGTCGACCATGGCAAGCATGGCGGCGATGGCGAAGAACAGGCAGAGATGGGCCCAATAGATTTGCCAGACGCGAAACGCGACGCGGGACGTTCCCATCATCCAGCCGGCGCGGTCGAAGGTGCGGCCGAAAGCAATGGCCGAGGCCATGCCGGAACAGAAGACGAAGATTTCGGTGGCATCCGAAAAGCCGAAGCGCGCCGGGATCCACCGCGTCCATTCATTGCCGGGCGTGTGGGCCAGCAGGATGATGAACATGGCCAGGCCCCGGAAGAAATCCAGCCGCGGATCGCGCACGGCCGCGGCCACCGGTGTGGTCGCGGTGGGTCGGGCGACAAAGTCCGCATCTGGCGTTGTGACGCTCATGGCATACGATTCCGGTTACTGGCGGCCTTCTAGGCAGTCGCGCCCCGCGTGTGAACGGAATTCCGCGCTTGCGAGATCAATGAGCGCCGCGCCGCAGAATACCCATCCTCGTGGCCGCCCCTCTGGCGGGTGCGGTCGGCCAGCAAGGCTTCCACATCGGACAGTCGCCCGGCGCGCAGACCGGCATCGATGGTCAGCCGTTCGAACACGTCACGCTGGGCATGGCTGCCGCCGGCCGCCTGCATGCTGGGCCGCGCCCGGGCAAGCGCGGCGAAGGCGGTATCGTAATCGCCGTCGCTGAACGCCTCCAGCCCGGCAGCTGCGTCCAGACCCGGGGCGGCCATGCGGGCGCGCACGTCGCAATCGGGTCGGCTGGCATCGCGGGCGATGCGGGACAGCATCTGTGACACGGCCGTGTCGCGGTGTTCGTGGGTCAGCGCCAAGAGGTAGTGCAGGTCGGCGAAGATCAGACAGCCGTCTTCGGTGCGCGCCTCGGCCAGATCGGCCAGTTCGCACCAGCGATCGCCCACATCGACACCTTCCAGTTCCAGACGCGACAGCATGGACGTGGCGTTGGAGATATCGCGGTAATCGTCGGTCTTTTCGGCGCGGATATGGTTGTCATAGAGATCGAGCGCTTCGTCGAAGCGGCGCAGGTCCAAGAGCATGAGCGCCTTGTGCCACCAAACGTGGAACCGGAAATTGTTGCAATGGGCCCAGGCACTTTCGCGGCCGTCGAGCCAGTCGAGACCGCCTTCGGCGTCGCCGGTCATGTCGTGGACATGGGCCACCGCATGCAGGCCCCAGGCATCGTCGGGCGCCAAGGTGAGTGCGGCGCGTCCCGTCAGGGCGGCGCGGGCATAATCACCGGTTTCTTCCAGGGCGAAGGCATGGCAGCCGAGCAGATAGCCGCGACCGGTATGGTCACCACCATAGGCCGGGAGCACATCCTCGATCGACCTGCGCATGCCTTGATTGTCGCCCATGATGAACCGCAAGGCGTGGCTGAGCTTCATGACCAGCGTATCGGTGGGCGCCTCTGTCAGAATACCTTCCAGGACCTGGACCGCGCCGGCCATCTTCCCGGCGAGCACGCAGCGCAGCGCTTCGACCAGCGCGCGTTCGCGCCCATTGGCGCCTGCGACCCGCGCTTCGGCGGCGGCCAGGGCGCCATGGGCATCGTCCATGACTTCGCGGCGTCCGAGCAATGCGTAGAACAGACCCTTGACCGCATAGGTTGCCGCATGGTCAGGCGCCAGGTTCAGAAGCCGCCCCAGATGTACGGGCGTGGCGGCGCCGTGGGCCAGGAAAGCACCGATCATCGCATCCCATTCGGCAACGGCCGCGGCGTCTGGCAGGCTGACCGGCTGCTCGTATCGGTCGTAAAGGGTCATGGAAATCCTCGACATTCTGGTGGTCTGCCCAAAAGCATTAACGAGCGAGCCTTTGACATCCTATAGCGACGCGCCAGGGATGACGGATACGTGAGGTTGGGTGAGCGAAAACACGTTTTGCGGTCGCAAAACGTCACGCAACTTCCTGCCAATTAGGCATCTTTGAAAGGGTCGTCCTGGGCGAGACGCGCCGCATCCGCGCCGAAGCGCGGCGGCGGGTGACGATAGGTCACAGGTGTGGCCGAAAGATGCAGCGGGTTGCCGATCAGGGGAAGCGTCAGGGGTGCGGTGGTTCCATCGGTCTGCATGTCGAGCGCCAGGCCCCGAGCCTGGGCCTGGTCGGACGCGAAAACCTGCGGCAGGGTCTGGACCGGGCCGACCGGCACGCGTTCGGCTTCCAGCCGCGCGATGATGTCGGCGCTGGTGCGAGCTTCGAGCGCCGGTACGAGCTGTTCATCCAGCGCGACGCGATGTTCCAGCCGCGCGGGGTTGGTGGCGAAGCGCGGATCGTCGGGTAGATCGAGCAGGCCGAGCGTTTGGCAGAACCGACGGAACTGGGAGTCGTTGCCGACGGCGACGATCACATGGCCATCGGATGCGGCATAGACCTTATAGGGCACGATGTTGGGATGCCCGTTGCCGCGCCGGATCGGGGTTGTATCGGTCAGCCGAGTGTTGACGCCTTCGTTGATCGTCCAGGCGATCTGGCTGTCCACCAGGGCAACGTCGATCTGCTGGCCCTGCCCCGTCGCCTCGGCATGGCGCAGGGCCGACAGGATGCCGACACATGCATACATGCCGCACATGACATCGGCGATGCCGACGCCAACCTTCATCGGCGCGCCGTCGGGTTCGCCGGTGATCGACATGATCCCACCATAGCCCTGGGCCATCAGGTCATACCCAGGCTTGGCGGCATTGGGCCCGGTCTGGCCGAACCCCGAGATCGAGCAATAGACCAGCTTGGCGTTGACGGCGGCGAGACTGACATAGTCGAGCCCGTATTTCTGCAGCCCGCCCGGCTTGAAGTTTTCCACCAGGATATCGGCCAAGCCCGCCAGACGCCGGATTTCGGCCTGGCCATCCGGGGAGGCGATATCCAGGGGAACCGACAACTTATTACGGTTGGCGCACATGAAATACCCAGACAGATCCGTGTCTTCCGGTCCGTCCTTCACGTAAGGCGGGCCCCATTGACGCGTGTCGTCCCCGCCAGTGGACGGATTTTCGATCTTGAGAACGGTCGCGCCCAGATCGCCCAACAACTGCGTGCAGGTGGGCCCCGCGAGTATGCGGCTCAGGTCGAGCACCTTCACGCCATGCAGGGGGCCCCTAGATCCGTCCGTCATAGGCTTTCCTGTCGATCTCTGCTGCGATCACTGTGAAGGTATCGGCGGCCAGCGCCTCCTCCATCGCCATGCGAAGCGCCGCACGGTCGGAGACGGTAACGCCATGGCCGCCGAACGCGCGACCCACCGCGGCGATGTCATGCCTGTCGAAATCGACGCCGGCATTCTTCATCTGCCGCTGCCGTTGCTTCAATTCGATCAAGGCGAGCGAGCGGTCCACGAAAACCACGAACACGACCGGTAGGCCGAGGCTCGCGGCGGAAGCCAACTCGCCCGTGACCATCAGAAAGCCCGCATCGCCCATGAAGCCGACCACGGGCCGGGCCGGTGCGGCGCGTTTGGCGCCGATGGCCAGCGGCAGGGCGCAGCCCATGGTGCAAAGCCCCGAGGATTGCAGCAATTGGCGAGGTCCGTCGCACTCCCACATCTGGGACAGAAGAATGCGATGCGCCCCGGAATCGGCCGTCGCAACGGTGCCGGGCGGGCAGACCGCGCGGCAGGTTTCGATCACCGCGTCCGGGCCCCAATCCTGGGCTTTGAAATCGGCGCGCAAGGCAGCGCGGGCCTCGGACACGTCCCAGACGTCGCGATGCGCATGCCCATCGGCCAGGGCATCCAAGGTCGCCCCGATGGGCGCGATGACTTCAAGCGTGGCGCCATGCATCCCATGCAGGTTC